>JBKPCH010000044.1:0-9112 GCA_046727275.1 Candidatus Dormiibacterota bacterium | reverse complement strand
GGTCCTGGACGAGGCCCGCGCCATCGCCCGCCGCGAGCTGGACTCGGTCGTCGAGGAGCTGGCGCAGGTGCGCGCCAGCGGTCGCCGGCAGGACCTGAGCCGCGAGCAGCTCAACGAGCTCCGCCAGCGCACGCGCCGTCTGGAGGACCGCGTGGCGCCCGCCCCGCGTCCCGCGCCGCGGCTGGAGCGGCCGGCGGAGGACGAGGCTCCCGCGGGGCCGCTGGAGGTCGGCGACACAGTGCAGGTGCTGACGCTGGGGCAGCCGGCGGAGGTGGTCGAGCTGTCGGCCGGCGGGACGGAGGCGGCCGTGCAGATGGGGCCGATGCGCATCCGCGTGGCGGCGGCCGACCTGCAGCGGCTGCGCCGGCGCCGGCCGGCCGACGAGGAGGGGGGCCGGCCGGTCGTCGTCCTCCGGGCCGAGGACCGGCCGCCCGTGGCCGTTCAGCTCGACATGCGCGGCCAGCGGGTCGAGGACGCGCTGGAGGACCTGGAGAGCTACCTGAACGACGCCGCGCTGTCGGGGCTGCCGTTCGTCCGCATCCTCCACGGCAAGGGCACCGGCGCGCTGCGGGCGGCCGTGCGCGAGCACCTGGCCCACCACCCCCTCGTCCAGTCGTCGGCGCCGGCGCCCCCGCAGGAGGGCGGTGACGGCGTGACGATCGTGCGCCTCAGCGCCTAGACCTCTAGCGGACGCTCACCGCCGTGGGGATCACCACCTGGTCCTCGTAGCACCACATCCACGCCTCGCCCGGCTCGTAGGAGGCGACCAGCGGGTGGCGAGTGCTCCGGTAGTGCTTCGTCGCGTGGCGGTTGGGCGAGGAGTCGCAGCAGCCGACGTGACCGCAGCTCAGGCAGAGGCGGAGGTGGACCCAGCTGCTGCCGATGGCGAGGCACTCCTCGCACCCCTGGGGGGTGCGGGGCACCACGTCGCGGATCGTGTCGAGGTGCGTGCAGACGGTGTCGATCATGTGTCGCTCGACCTCCTTCCGGTTGGACGCGGTTCGCTGTCGCCGAGGCTACCGTGGACCGGCCTGCCACGAGCGTGCCAGACTCGAAGGCGGGCGGCGCGGCGCCCCGCCCGCCGCCCGCCGATTCTCGAGATGACGAAGAGGTGAACCGATGACCCCCCAGGAGCAGCAGATCATCGAGTCGCTGTTTCAGCGGCTGACGCAGGCGGCCGCCCAGTCGGGCCCGCGCGACCCGGAGGCGGAGGCGCTCATCCAGCAGCGGCTGCAGAGCTTCCCCGGCGGGCCCTACTACATGGCCCAGACGCTGATCCTCCAGGAGCGAGCTCTGCAGGAGGCGGAGGCCCGGCTCAACCAGCAGGGCGGCCAGGGCTCCTTCCTGCCCGGCGGCGGGCAGCCGTACCAGCCGCCATACCAGCAGTACCCGCCCGGCCAGGGCTACCCGCCGCCCGGCTACCAGCAGCAGCCCAGGGGGAGCGGGGTCGGCGGCTTCCTGGCCGGCGCCGGCAAGATGGCCCTCGGCATCGGCGGCGGCATCCTCGTGGCCGAGGCCGCGACGAGCCTGGCCGGCGACCTGTTCGGCCGGCACGACGCGTTCGGCCTCGGCGGAGACGATCGCGGGGACTACGACCAGGACGACCGCCAGGGCTACGACCAGGGCCAAGGGGGCCAGGCTCCCTACGAGGGCTACGAGCAGTCCGGGCAGCAGGACGACCAGGGCGGCTTCGGGGACTCCGGAGACTCCGGGGACTCCGGGGACTCCGGGGACTCCGGGGACATGGGCGGCGGCTTTGGCGGGGACGACTCCGGCGGAGGCGACTGGTAGGCGTGGCGGCGCGCCCGGGCCCGGACGGGCCGCACCAGGGCCAGCCCGTCCTCGCTGTCGGCGAGGCGGAACGGCCGGCGGCGGCCATGGTGCTGCTGCACGGCCGGGGCGCCAGCGCCCGGGACATCCTGACGCTGGTGCCCGAGGTGCGGGAGCCAGGCTGGCTCTACCTCGCGCCCCAGGCAGCCGGCGGTGAGTGGTATCCCGAGCGGTTCACGGCGCCGCTGGAGCGGAACGAGCCGTGGCTGTCGTCGGCGCTGGCGCTGGTGGGCACCACGGTGGACCGCGTGGGCGCCGCCGGCGTGCCGCTCGAGCGGACCGTGCTGCTCGGCTTCTCGCAGGGCGCCTGCCTCGCGCTGGAGTTCGCGGCCCGGAACGCCCGGCGCTCCGGCGGCCTGGTGGGCCTCAGCGGCGGGCTGATCGGGCCGGACGACCTGCCCCGCGCCTACGAGGGCTCGCTCGACGGCACGCCGGCGTTCCTGGGCTGCAGCGACACCGACCCGCACATCCCCGCCTACCGCGTCGAGCAGGCCGGGGCGGAGCTGCGGAGGCTGGGGGCCGACGTGACGGTCGTCCTCTACCCGGGGCTGGGGCACACGGTCAGCGACGACGAGCTGGAGCACGTCCGGGCGATCGAGAGGCGGCTCGGGACGCCGTAGAGCGCGGTCAGCGGTGCTCGAACCGGGGGGGCCGTCCCTCCCGGAAGGCGTCGATGCCCTCCCGGGCGTCGCGTGTGCCCAGGAGGCGGGAGATCAGCTCCCGCTCGATCTCCTCGCCGCGCTCCGATCCTCCCTCGAGGCCCTCCTCGACGGCCCGCTTGACGGCCCGGACGGCCAGCGCGGGCCGCTCGGCGATGGCGGAGGCCAGGTCCCGCGCCGCCCGGGTCGCCTCTCCCGCCGGGACCACCCGGTTGACCAGCCCCATGCGGAGCGCCTCCTCGGCGTCGACGCGCTCGCCCAGCAGCATCAGCTCCTTGGCCCTGGCCACGCCGACCAGGCGGGGCAGACGGTGCGTGCCGCCGCCCGCGGGCAGGATGCCCAGGGTGACCTCGGGGAAGCCGAGGAGCGTGGTCTCGTCGGCGATGCGCAGGTCGCAGGCCAGCGCCAGCTCCAGGCCCGACCCCAGCACGTGGCCGTGGAGCGCCGCGACGACGGGCTGGGGCAGGTGCTGCAGGCGCCGGTAGACGTCGTGCTCGTTGCGGGCCCGGCGGACGCTGGTGGCCGGGTCGCGCGACAGCTCGCCGATGTCCGAGCCCGCCGAGAAGGCCTGGTCGCCGGCCCCGGCGAGCACGACGGCGCGGACGTCCGCCCGGCCCTCGAGATGCAGGAGTATCTCCATCAGGCGCCGGCGCATGGCCATGGTGAACAGGTTGAGTGGCGGGTTGTCTACGGTCAGGACCGCGACAGGCCCGTCGGCCGTCAGCTCGACTCCGGCCAATGCTCAGACGTGGGCGCGCTCATGGACCCTCCTAACGCAAGCGATTGCCCCGCGTCTCGGGAGTCTAGCGGGGCCCGATCGAACCGGTCAAGGCGCGCCGCCGGCGCCTGACCACCTCGCCGTTCCGGCACCATCTAGGATTGGCCGTCGTGTACGACGTCGTCGTGGTCGGGGCGGGCATCGTCGGCCTGGCCGGGGCCCGCGAGCTCCTGCTGCGCCGGCCGGGGCTGCGGCTGGCGGTGGTGGACAAGGAGCACCGGATCGGCGTCCACCAGACCGGCCACAACAGCGGCGTGATCCACTCCGGCATCTACTACGCGCCCGGCTCGCTGAAGGCACGGCTGTGCGTGGAGGGCTCCCGCGAGCTCTACGCCTACTGCGAGGAGCACGGCATACCGACCGAGAAGTGCGGCAAGGTCATCGTCGCGACCGACGAGTCGGAGCTGGGCCGGCTGCTGGCGCTGTACGAGCGAGGCCGCGCCAACGGCGTCGGAGGGCTGGAGCTGATCGGCCCCGAGCGGCTGCGCGAGCTCGAGCCGCACTGCGCCGGCATCCGCGCCCTCTGGTCGCCCGTCACGGGCATCGTGGACTTCTCGCTGGTCGCCCGCAGCTACGCCCTCGACGTCCGCAACGGGGGCGGCGAGCTGCACACGGGACGCGAGCTGCTGGGCCTGCGCCAGCTGGCCGACCGGGTCGTGCTGGAGACGTCGGCCGGCGAGCTCGAGGCCCGCCGCGCCATCACGTGCGCCGGCCTGCAGGCCGACCGGGTGGCGGCGCTGACCGGCGGCTCCAGCGAGCCCCGCATCACGCCCTTCCGGGGCGACTACTGGCAGCTCCGGCCGGAGGCCAGGCACCTGTGCCGGAACCTGATCTACCCGGTCCCGGACCCGGCGTTCCCGTTCCTGGGCGTGCACGCCACCCGGCGCATCGGGACCGGCGAGGTCTGGCTCGGCCCGAACGCCGTCCTGGCGTTCTCGCGCGAGGGCTACGGCCGCCTCGACCTGCGCCCCCGCGACCTGGGGGAGGTGCTCCTGGACCGGGGCTTCCGCCGGCTGGCCCGGCGCTACTGGCGGATGGGGGCCGTCGAGATGTGGCGCGACTACTCCCGCCGGGCCTTCTGGCGCTCCGTGCGGCGCTACCTCCCGGACGTAGAGCTGCGGGACATGGTGCCCGGCCCCTCCGGCGTCCGCGCCCAGGCGCTGAGCGCCGCGGGCGCGCTGGTGGACGACTTCGTGGTCGACGGCGCCTCCGACCGGGTGCTGCACGTGCGGAACGCGCCCTCACCCGCGGCGACGTCGTCGCTCGCCATCGCCCGGCTGCTGGCGGACACCGCGCAGCAGACGCTGGCCCTCTGACGCGGCTCTCGTCAGACCAGGAACGTGAAGAGGGGCGAGCCGGGCGGCACCGGGTCGATCTGCAGCGGGGAGGCCTCCATCCGTTCGCGCAGGCCGGCCAGGTCGTCCCGCCGGGCCAGCTCGATGCCGACCAGGGCCGGCCCCGTCTCCCGGTTGCTCTTCTTGACGTACTCGAAGAGCGTGATGTCGTCCTCGGGCCCGAGCACGCTGTCCAGGAACCGCCGGAGCGCCCCGGGCTGCTGCGGGAACGTGACCAGGAAGTAGTGCTTCAGGCCCTCGTGCACCAGCGAGCGCTCCACGATGTCGGCGTACCGGCTCACGTCGTTGTTGCCGCCCGAGACGACGCAGACGACGGGGCCGCCGGCGTGGCCTGACAGCTGGCGCGCCGCGGCGCTGGCCAGCGCGCCCGCCGGCTCGGCAATGATGCCCTCCGCCTGGTAGAGGCTGAGCATCTCGGTGCAGACGGCGCCCTCGGGCAGGCTCACGACGTCGTCGACCAGGTCGCGCACAACGCGGCAGGTCAGCTCGCCGACCCGGCCGACCGCGGCGCCGTCCACGAAGGTGTCGATCGAGGGCAGGCTGACCGGCTCGCCGGCGTGGAGCGCCGCGCGCATGCTGGCCGCCCCGGCCGGCTCGGCGCCGACGATGCGGACGTCGGGGAGGCACTCGCGGAGCCACAGCGCCATGCCGGCGATCAGGCCGCCGCCGCCCACGGGGACGACCACGGTGGTGAACCGCTCGGGGCACTGCTCGGCCAGGTCGATCGCGACGGTGCCCTGGCCGGCGATGGTGCGCGCGTCGTCGAACGGGTGCGCGAACACCGCGCCGGTGGCGGCCGCGGCCTCCACCGCCGCGGCGCTGGCTGCGTCATAGGTGGCGCCCGTGACCACGAGCTCGACGGCGGGGCCACCGAGGGCGCGGATCCGCTCCCGCTTCTGCCGCGGCGTGCCTGCCGGCACGAAGATCTTGCCCTGGATGCCGAGGGCGCGGCAGCTGAACGCCACCCCCTGCGCGAAATTGCCGGCGCTCGCGCAGACCACGCCCCGCCGGCGCTCCTCGGGCGAGAGCGACGAGATCAGGTTGTACGCGCCGCGGACCTTGTACGACCGTCCCACCTGGAGGTCCTCGCGCTTGAGCCAGACGCTGGCGCCCAGCTCGTCCGAGAGGCGGTCGCTGCGCTCGACCGGGGTCCGGCGGGTGACGGTGCGCAGGCGGTCCGAGGCGGCGGACACCGCGGCCGCGCTCAGCTCGAGGGCGATCGACATTCCGGGAATGGTATCGATGGGGCGGGGGCGGCTGCCCCCGCCCCGTCCGCTATGACGCCGAGGTGGCCTGGGGTTCGCCCCCGACCTGCGTCCGGGTCGCCGCGACCAGGATGTAGTACACGGCCGCCGTGACCACGAAGCCCACGATGAACGTGATGTCGCCCAGCGCGGGGACGGCCTTCGCCAGTGGGCCGCTGAACAGCGGGTTGTTCCAGAACGGGAACGAGACGACGATGCCGGCCACCATGGCGACCACTCCCTGCCAGGGCCGGTGGCGCCGGTTGTAGAACACCCGCCCGTCGTACTCGCCGCCCCGGATCCAGTAGTCGACCAGGACGACGGCCAGGAACGGCGCGATCCAGTAGGCGATGAGGAGCAGGAAGTCCTCGTACTTGCTGCCCGGCCCGACGCTGGCCTCGAGGACCACGCCGACGATGAAGCCGATGATGCCGCCGCCGAGCGCGACGACCGCACGGCGCGTCCGCAGCGGGAGCCGGATGCCCAGGGTCAGGAACGACATCGCGCCGCTGTAGATGTTCAGGACGTTCGCGGTGGCCGCGCCGAGCGCGATGCCCAGCAGGACCAGGCCGGCGAGCAGCCCGGGCAGCGGCTTGATGAGCTGGTCGGTCGGGTTGGTGCCCAGCCACTTCGTGCCGGAAACGGTCACGAGCGCGGCGCCCATCACCTCCAGCACGGCGCAGGAGATGAAGACGCCCAGCCCGGCCCAGAGACCCGTCATGAAGCGGCTGGTGCTGGAGGGCAGGTAGCGCGAGTAGTCGGAGGCGTACGGGTTCCAGCCCACGGCATAGCCGAAGGCGGCCGTGAACGTCAGGGTGAACGCGGCGGTCTCGCCGCCCAGGACCGACTGCGCCTTGCTGTCGATGCCGTGGCCCAGGTTGGCTTGCGCAAAGATGAGGATCGTCGCCAGGCCGAACACGATCAGCAGGAACGGGAAGCAGTACTTCTCGAACTCGTGGACCAGGTTGTGGCCGAGGAAGGCCACGCCCACCTGCACCACCACGATGACCAGGAACGCGAGCCAGAAGGGCAGCGTGAACCAGTGCAGGAGCGGCCCGAACAGGCTGATCAGCGCGAACGCGCCGGCGACGCTGTTGACGATGAACCAGCCGATGCTGGCCGTGAACGTGTTGAGCAGCGCCGGCAGCATGTTGCCCACGTAGCCGAAGGCGCCGCGGGACTGCACCATCTGGGGCACCCCGAAGCGCGGCCCCCAGCTGGACAGGATCGCGTGGGTCAGCGAGCCCAGCGCGGTGCCCAGGACCAGCGCCACGGCGGCGTCGGCGAAGCCCATCCCGAAAAAGGCCACGGGCAGGATGCCGACGAAGATAGTGGCGAACTCCATGTTCGCCGACATCCAGGTCCAGAAGAGCTGGATCGGGCTGCCGTGCCGCTCGCGCTCCGGGATGTGCTCGATCCCGCCCGGCTCGATCGCGACCACCCGCGCGCCGTACTCGCCCTCCCGCTCCGGCACCTCCCCCACGCGAGCCTCCGGGTCCTTAGTCGCCATGGGCGTCCTCCCTTTCCTCATTCCGCCGGGCGACCTCGGTCGGGAAGGCGGGCGCCGCCCGTAATGGTCATTCTAACCAGAACCCTGGGCCGTGTACATTCCACTCGACAGTGCTGGACCTGCTGCTGAGAGGAGCCCGGGTCGCCGGGGAGGATGGCCCGCGGGACCTGGGGATCCGAGACGGGGTCCTGGTGGCGCCGGAGCCGGAGGCCCGGGAGGTCGTGGACCTGGCCGGGGCGCTGGTCACGCCGCCCCTGGTGGAGCCGCACATCCACCTCGACGCCGTGCTCACGGTCGGCGAGCCGCGGTTCAACCAGACGGGCTCGCTGTTCGAGGGCATCGCGATCTGGGCGGAGCGGGTGCAGAGCCTGACGGTGGACGACGTCAAGTCGCGGGTGCGGCGCGTGCTGCGCTGGCAGCTCGCCAACGGCGTCCAGCACGTGCGCAGCCACGTCGACGTCTGCGACCCGGAGCTGCGGGCCCTGCGCGCGCTGGTCGAGCTGCGCGAGGAGGTCGGCGACCAGCTGGAGCTGCAGCTCGTGGCGTTCCCGCAGCAGGGGATCCTCTCGTTCGACGGCGGCCGGGACCTGATGCGGCGGGCCGTGGCGATGGGCGCCGATGTCGTCGGCGGCATCCCGCACTTCGAGCTGACGCGGGAGATGGGGGTGGAGTCGGTGAAGTTCGCGTTCGCGCTCGCCGCCGAGCACGGGCTGCGAGTCGACGTCCACTGCGACGAGACCGACGACGACCACTCCCGGTTCGTGGAGGTGATGGCGGCGGAGACGATCCGCCTGGGCCTGGCCGGACGCGTCACGGCCAGCCACACCACCGCCATGCATTCGTACAACAACGCCTACGCCTACCGGGTGGTCAACAACATCGCCAGGGCCGGGATGCACATCGTCACCAACCCGCTGGACAACTCCGTCCTCCAGGGCCGCTTCGACTCCTACCCGGTCCGCCGCGGCCACACCAGGGTTAAGGAGCTGATGGCGGCCGGCGTGAACGTCTGCATCGGCCACGACTCGGTCATGGACCCGTGGTACCCGCTGGGCTACGGCGACCCGCTGCAGGCGGCCTTCGTGCTGGCCCACTACGGCCACATGTCCGGCGCCGACGACCTGCGCCGGCTGGTGGAGATGATCACCGTCAACCCCGCCCGGGCGCTCGGCGTGGAGGCCTACGGGCTGCGGGAGGGGGCGCCGGCCAGCCTGGTCGTGTTCGACGCGCCGTCGGAGATGGACGCCCTGCGGCTGGTCCCCCGCCGGCGCCTGGTGCTGCGCGGCGGACGGGTGGTGGCGCGGACGGAGCCGGCGCGCACGACGGTGGTCTGGGACGGCCAGGAGGAGCCGGTCGACTTCCTGCGGTAGCGCCTCATACCGGCTCGATGTGAAGCCGAGAGTCGAGTCGTCGCAGGTCGGACGAGTCGCCGGACACGACGACGCCGTTCCGCTGGTTGCGGACGCAGATGACGACCGTGGCGTCGATGACGTCGGAGTGCCGGCACGGCCGCAGAGCTCGCCCGCGGCCTTGGCGACGTCCTCGGTCAGGTCGTGGACACGGGTGCCGGCCGAGCGGACCAGCCTGGCCAGGAGCACCTGGCGGCGGCCGTCCCTCCACACCTGCGCCAGGACGCCCGCGGGGATGGCGATGTCCAGTCCGCGTGCCGCCGCCGTGGCCAGGAGCTGTTTGACCTGCGTGTCGCCGGCCTCGAGCGCGATGAGGGCGCCGGCATC
>JBKPCH010000043.1:0-11107 GCA_046727275.1 Candidatus Dormiibacterota bacterium | reverse complement strand
GACGGCGTCGATGTCCTCGACGGCGAATGCGACGTGGCGGATACCCGGCGTGTTCGCCGGCGCGTGCCGGTTGTCGCCCTGGTTTGACGGCGAGTGGTACTTCACCAGCTCGAGTCGTCCGTTGCCGTCCGGAGTTTGCATCATGGCAATGTCCGCCCGTACGCCCTCGAGCCCGTTGATGCGGTCCACCGAGCGGCCTTCGACGGACCCCTCGCCCTGCAGCACGAGTCCGAGTTCGACGAAGAACTCCGTCGCGGCCCCGAGGTCGTCAACCATGATACCGACGTGCTCCATCCGTTGGATAGTCATGGTGCTCGATGGTACGAGCCAGATTCGGGCCGCAGTGCCAGGCGGTGAAGCGGCGGACGAAGGTGATCGGCCGCTTCCCCGGTGAGACGAGCTGCCTGAGCCTGTGCTGGGCAGTGCTCGACCTGTTCATCGCCAGCGCTCGCGGACTCGCCCTCACGGCGCTGGAGCATCGCCACCTGGCGCAGATGCGCGCCGCCCGGATGGCCCAGACGCCGGACTCACTGACCGCATGAGCAGCGGCGGCGAGGTACCCAGCTCGCGCCACGGATCTCGCGGCGCTTCATGCCGTCGGCCGGCATGCGGTACGTAGAGTGGACACCGTGGCAGTCGAGATGGTGCGCCTCGATGGGGTGGACCTGTGCGTCGAGACTCTTGGCGAGCGGGGTGCGCCCCCCATCCTTCTCATTGCCGGGGCCGCCGAGTCGATGGAAGGCTGGGACCGCGACCTCTGCCAGCTGCTGGCTGCCGAGGGTCGGTTCGTCATCCGCTACGATCATCGTGACACGGGGCGCTCGACGAGCTGGCCCCCCGGGGCGCCCGGGTACACCGGCCGCGATCTGGTCGCCGACGCGGGCGGACTGGTCGACATCCTCGCTGGCGGCCGCGCTCATCTCGTGGGGCTGTCGATGGGCGGCGCCATCGCCCAGCACCTGGCCGTCAAGCACCCGGAGCGGGTGGCGACGCTGACGTTGGTCTCGACCAGCCCGGGGCCTGCCGACGACCTGCCCCCCGTGGCCGAGCGGTTGAGGGCGGCTCTCGCGGAACCAGCGCCGGAGCCCGACTGGAACGATGTCGATGCGGTCGTCGAGCACATCGTCGAGAACTACCGCCCGTACGCCGGACCGAGGTACTTCGACGAGGCCGCGGTGCGCGAGGCGGCACGCAGTATGGTCGTGCGTACGCCCAATCGGGGGGCGAGCGCGGGCAACCACTGGCTCCTGGAGGGCGCCGGTGACATGCGGTCCCGGCTCGGTGAGGTGAGGGCGCCGACGCTCGTCATCCACGGCTCGGAGGACCCGCTCTTCCCGCCCGGGCATGGGGAGGCGTTGGCCCGCGAGATCCCCAGCGCCGAGCTGCTCCTGCTTGAGGGCGTCGGGCACCAGGCGCCGCCGCGCTCGGCGTGGGACGTGGTCGTGCCCGCGATCCTCCGCCACACCGACCACCGCGTCAGGTTCGCCCAGGTCTTCGAGGCCGAGGCGCGCGCACACGACGAACGGTTCCGGGCCGCGAGTCGCGTTAGCCCCCGCAACCGAGTCCTCGACGTCGGCTGCGGCACGGGCGGATCGACCCGGGAGGCGGCCAAGGCGGCGAGTGCCGGCAGCGTGGTGGGGGTGGACATCTCCGGGGTAGCCATCGAGGAGGCCCGCCGACTCAGCGAAGCGGAAAGGCTGGGCAACGTCACCTACCTCAAGGCCGACGCACAGGTCCATCCTTTCCCGCCCGCGCACTTCGACCTCTGTATCAGCCGCTTCGGCGTCATGTTCTTCGCAGACCCGGTCACGGCGTTCACGAACCTTCGGCGCGCTCTCTGCCCCGACGCCCGACTGGTCCTCCTGGTCTGGCAGGGGCATGACCGCAACGAGGCGCCAGGTGCGATCCGCAAGGCTCTGGGCGCGCCGCCGCCCGCGAGCACGGCCGGGGCGGATCCGTTCTCGCTCGGCGACCCCGGAAGGACGGAGGCCATCCTCACAGCGGCCGGCTTCACCGACGTGGTCTTCGACGACGTGCACGAGCCGGTCTGCTACGGCCCCGACGTCGCTGCCGCCTACGACTTCGTCCTCGGCCTGCGTGACACGAGAGAGATGCTGACCGCCCTGGACCCTGGGGAGAGGGGGCGGGCCCGCGACCAGTTGCGCGCGCTCCTCGCTGCCCACGAGACGGAGGGCGGAGTCCTCTTCGATGCCCGCACCTGGATCATCACCGCCCGCCGGCGGCCGTAATTTCGGGCCTACGCGTCCGCGCAGTTCAGGCCGGCAACCGAGGTCTCTCGACGTGCTGGAGCACCGCCAGTCGGCACAGATGCGCGCCACTCGCGCGGCCAAGACACCGGCCTCGCTGACCGCATAAGATGTGCCTGCCTGCGAGGGCTGCGCGCAGCCCCACAGCCCGCCGAGGATCATGGTGCCAGCCAGGGGGCCGTGCCGCCATTGGCGTCGAGGCAGCGCAAAGCCGCGCCAGCGAAGCGTGCAGACGTCGGCGACGTCTCCGCCTGACCGGTTCACGAGGAAAGGGGCCGGGCTCCCGCCCGGCCCCCTCTCCGGCAAGTGAGCCTCAGGAGACGGAGAAGTGTTTGTCGACCTCGCTCGTGATTGGCAGCTTCTTGCTGTAGACGGCGTTGTTGCTGGAGGACATCACCTTGGTGTCGAACGCCATGTCAACCACCATGACGGCGAATCCCCTCGACATGAACGTCAGTACGTTCGGATCGTTGTTGCTGAGGTTGTCGCACCACAAGAAGGGGTTGTCGACGCAGCCGGCGGGGGTGCCGAAGCCCTCGAAAAGGCCGGTCGTGCCGCCGAACAGGTTCACATCGTCCTGCGTCTTACAGCAGTCCTGGCCTGTCAGCACGCCGCTGGCCGGAATTCCAGCGAGATTGAACTGTTCGGCATCTGTTCCGACCGGTGAGAACGCTTCATGGTTCAGGCCGATGGAGCTGAAATAGCCGATCGCTTCATTCTCGGCGACGGTCGAAGCCTTGTACACGCGATTCGGAAATTGCTCCGAGGGGGTGCGAGAGAAGAGGTCCGGGCCCGCGGGATCGAGCACTCCGACGACGTAGTTCGGCGTGGCGGTAACGTCAGCGTCGAGGTCATAGCCGATGTGGCTCAAGTCGTTAGAGCTCAGATGGGTGACGTAATAGTGCGAGCCAAGCTCTCCCAGCTCCTCGCCACCGAACCAGATGAAGCGCAGCTTGTTCGTCGGAGTGACGTTCTTTATCTCCTGGGCGATGTCGAGGATGGTCGCCGAACCAGACGCGTTGTCCAGCATTCCCTCGCCGTAAATCGCATCCAGGTGGGCATCGACGACAACCACGTGGTTCGGGTCGCCGCCTTTAGATTCGGCGATGACGTTGTAGTCGGGAGCGTTATCTTGTTTGATCGCCGGGATGCTGAGGCTCATGACCGGCGGCGATGGCGTCGTGTACGGCGAGAAGCCGTTGTACGCGTTGTAGAGGTCGTCGCCGATGGCGAAGGAAGTGAACGCGACCGGAATCGTCGGAATGATCGGGTTGCCGTTGGCGTCGACGAGGCTCCCTGACAGCACGCCGCTACGCCCCGGCGTGTTGCCCTCGTTGAATATGACGACGCCCGAAGCTCCCGCGGCCTGCGCATTCAGCACCTTTGCACCGAAGAAGCACGTCCCGCGCTGGATGAGAGCAATTCGGCCGGGCACGAAGCCCGTGAAGTCGCTTGCGCTGCAGCCGCTCGTCGAACCGCCGGGCGACGGAATGATGATGCCGCCCGCCGGCTGAAGGGTCGCACCACTGACTGAGCCCATGCTCCGTCCGGGGTTCCAGTCACTGGTCAGAGCAAAAGTCCGGGCGACTGGCGACGCTTCGCTCCAGCTTGGAACACCCGTGTACGCGTAATAAGTGAACGTGTAGGTCTGGATCGTCACGTTGTAACCGGCCGCGCTCATCACCGAAGCGACGTAGTCGGCGGATGCCTTGTACCCGGGTTCGCCCGAGTTGCGCGATGGATGTCCGTCCGCAGGACTTGGATTGGCCTGCGCGATCGCCTCGAAGTTCTGCATGTGGTTCCAGAGATCGTCGGTCCGCACGCACTCCACGAGCTTGCTCGGCGTGTCATTTACACGCGCGAGACATTGAGCTGATGTCGGCGGCGTGTTCGAGTTGCTCGCATTGACGCTGGCTGCCGGAAAAAGCGCCAGCGCGGCGACGCAGAGCGCAGCCATCCGCGAACAGAGCCGCCGCGACTCCCAACGTTGCGACATTGCGGTCAACCCCCTGACAGATCTGGGCCTACGTCAGGTTCCGATGTGGTTGATCAATGGTATCCAGGCCGTCGGAGGCAGTCAAACCCCCTACCTGGCTGGTCCCGGTCGGCGCCAGAGGAGAGAGGCGCATGGCGCCCGCAACCAGCTCTCATGGGCGCAGGCCCGGTCGACCAGCGCGACCATTCCGGCCACGGCCGCCGTAGCCGCGGAGGACGAGGCCGAGCGCCAGGTTGACGACCGCGAGCACGAAGACCAACGCCAGCGCCAGCAGGCTGCGCGCGGCCGGCTTCTCGACCAGGACGCACCGGACGCGCTCGACCGGGCCGAGCCGCGGCTGCTGCTCATCTCGTTCGTGGTGGTCGCCGCCGGCTGGGTGCCCCAGTCGCTGAACGCGCTGTGGCTCAAGTTCGTTGCCAACGGCGTGGTCCTGGGCCAGGACGTCCAGCTCGCGGTCGGGATCGGCGGGCTGGCGGCGTCGGCGGCGTTCGGCTGGCTGCTGACCACGGCCGGCGGCCGCGTCGTCATCCTCTTCAGCGCACGGGTGACGATCGCCGTCGAGGCGCACGTGGCCCGGCTCCAGGCCACGACGGTGCGCCTGGAGCACCACGAGCGTCCCGAGCACCTGGACCGCCTGCAGGTGCTGAGGGACCAGACGCACCGCCTGGAGAACATCTACCGGACCTTCTTCAACCTGGTCGGGGCGGCGGCCCGCCTCGCGATCACGGTGGGCCTGCTCGTCTCGGTCCACCCCGTGCTGGCCCTGCTGCTGGTGTTCGCGTTCCCTGCCGCGGCGACCTCCACGCTGCGACAGGCCGCCGTGCGCCGCTCGATGCAGCGGGCGGCGCCGTACACCAGGCTGGCCCGCCACCTCTTCAACCTCTGCACGACGCCCGGGCCGGGCAAGGAGATCCGCGTTACGCGCGTCGGCCGGCGGCTGGCCGAGCGCCGGCGCCGCACCTGGCTGACGGGGTTCAGGCTGGTCGCGGCGGCGCGCTGGCGGAACACCGCGCTCCAGGCGGCCACCTGGGCCCTGTTCGGCGCCGCCTACCTCGGCGCGATCGTCTTCGTGGCCGTCGGTCTCCACGCCTCGCCGGGCGCGGTGGTGCTGGTCGTCGGCACCGGCGCGCTTTCCACGTACATCTCGAGCGCCCTGGGGTAGGCCAACGAGCTGGGCTGGACTGGCGACGCGGCCCGCCGTCTGGCCTGGCTGGAGGACTACGCGGCCGCCAGCCGTCGGGACGGGGACCGCTCGGCCCCGCGGCGCATCGAGCGCGGCATCCGGTTCGAGGGCGTCTCCTTCCGGTATCCGAGCACGGAGCGGTGGGTCCTGCGCGACGTGGACCTCGAGCTCCCGGCGGGGTCGGTGGTGGCGCTGGTCGGCGAGAACGGGGCCGGGAAGTCGACGCTGGTGAAGCTGCTCTGCCGGTTCTACGAGCCTACCGAGGGCCGCATCGACGTCGACAGCGTGGAGCTCGCGGACATTGCCGCCGACGACTGGCGGTCCCGCCTGGCGGGCGCGTTCCAGGACTTCATGCAGTTCGAGCTCCTCGCCCGCCGCGCGGTCGGGCTCGGCGACCTGCCGCGGGCGGACGCCGAGCCGGCGGTGCGGACCGCGCTGGCCAGGGGCGGCGCCACCGACGGTCGTCGACCGCCTGGCCGCCGGCCTCGACACCCAGCTCGGCCGGACCTGGAAGGACGGCGTCGAGCTCTCGTTCGGCCAGTGGCAGAAGCTGGCCCTGGCCAGGGGGTTCATGCGCGACAGTCCGCTGCTGCTCCTGCTGGACGAGCCGACCGCCGCGCTCGACGCCGAGACCGAGTACCAGCTCTTCGACCGCTTCGCGGCCGAGGGACGGGCGCAGGCGCGGGACGGGCGCATCACCGTCGTGGTCTCCCACCGGTTCTCGACGGTCCGCATGGCCGACCTGATCGTGGCCGTGGACGGCGGCCGCGTGGTCGAGCAGGGCAACCACCAGCAGCTGATGGCCCGGGGCGCGACGTACGCGGAGCTCTACGGCCTGCAGGCCAGCGGCTATCGCTGAACGCCGTGATCGCGTCGAGGCCGCCGCTTCGGCTGGCCGGCCCGGGGTCGTGCGGGCCGTGCGCAGGATGGGGTGCCGCTCCACTATCGATGGGCCCGGCAGGTCCGCAATTGCGGACGCCGATGCCCGGGCTCCGCTGCAGGCCTCGTGCTTCGCGACCTCGACGTCGTCCGCTGTCAGGCCGTCACGGTCACCGAAAGCTATCATCGTCCGGTGCACGATGTCGGCCACAGGGCGGAGGCGGCCTTCGCAGCGCCGGGATGAGCCCGACCGTGACTATCGACGACGTGGCCCGGATCGCACTGGACCTGCCGGAAGTCACCGAAGGTGTGCAACATCGCAATCGCACGTGGTTCGTGGCCGGCAAGGGGTTCGCGTGGGAACGGCCGTTCAGCAAGCCGGACCTCAAGCGCTTCGGTGATGTGGTGCCGCCCGAGGGGCCGATTCTGGCGGTTCGCGTGGCGAGCCTGGAGGCGAGGGACGTGGCCGTCATGGCCTATCCAGAGGCATTCTTCTCGATCCCCCACTTCGACAGCTACACCGGCATGCTGATCCAGCTGAGGAAGGTCGACCGGCAGGCGCTGGAAGAGGCGATCGTCGACGCCTGGTTGGCCTGTGCTCCCAAGGCCCTCGCGCGTCAGTTCGTCAGTCGGTGAGGGGCAGCCCGATCCGGTGAGACTCCTCCTCACCTGCCGGCCCTTCGCCGGCTGGTCGAGGCAGTCCGGGAGGCAGAGCAACGTGCCCTACGGCGGCTTCGCTTCTGGCCCCATGCGGCCGCGCCCGCGCTGCCGGTGCATCCCCTCACCGCCTGCAGGCGCCAGCTCGTCGGGCATGGGGAGTCGCTCCTTGCGAGGCCGGCCGGGCGGACGCCGCAGGCGCCGGAACATATCGAGGTCCTCTCGATAGATGGCCCAGACTGGGCCCACCTTGATGCCGTAGAGACGCTGACTGATCAGCAGCCGGCGGACGTAGGCCTCCGAGGCATTGAGCTCGGCGGCGGCCTCCGCGACGGAGAGCGGACGCGGCCGTTCCACAGCCAGTGATACTAGCACGGCGCCGCAACAATTTCGGGCAGGACCTGCTATGCTGCAGGTGTATCCAGGACTGAGGCGAGAGCCGTCAAGGCGTCGGGTTCGGGCCATCCCGCGAGGTCTGGCCAGCCAGCACCCACTGCCCCTTCCTTGGCCCTCCATGTCGCGCTCATCCCCTGAGGAGGAGATGCAATGGCAGAGGCAAGAGACACCGCCGCCCGCTTCGTAGAGGCGTTCAACGCCCACGACCAGAGTGCGATCCGCGCTCTCAATGCCGCCAACGCCAGACTGCAGGCGCCAGGGGGGGTCAGCCTGGAAGGGAGGGACGCCGTCACCGGCCATGCCATGGCCTGGATCAAGGGCTTCCCGGACGCCACGCTGACCACTCGGAACGAGCTCGTCTGCGACGCCTGGGTCGTTCAGGAGTTCACGTTCGAGGGCACGCACACCGCTCCCTTCACTGGTCCACAGGGCACGATCCAGGCGACCGGCAAGAAAGTGGCTGGCGAGGGCGTCCAGATCGTCCGCTACGAGGACGGACAGGCGGCCGACATCAGGCTCTACTACGACCAGGTCGACCTCCTGACCCAACTCGGCTTGATGCCGACACCGGTGGAGACGACGGCCTGACGAGAGACCAGCCGGGCCCGGCCTCAGCGTGAGCCGGGCCCGTGGCCGGTCGACCCACCAGTCAGCGTGGGTTGGAGGAACATCGATCCGAGACATGAGCATCCCATCGGCAAAGCAGGCGGCACCCACCGGAGAGGGCCATGACGCGGGCCAGACGGATCGTCCCTGCGAGTTCATCGTCGGGCTTGCCGCACCGGTAGTCCAGTACCTGGACGCAAGGTCGCCCGAGGCGGGCCGCCGGCGAAAACTCGCTGACACCGACCAGCTCTTGAACGAAATCGAGGAGCTCAGGCTCGAGGCGGGATCTTCTCTTGATTGCCATCTCCTCGATCGCATTGCGGACATCGAGACTGAGATCATCGGGTATCCGAACCGTTCCCGCATCGACGACTTGAACCTGCGTGGTGCGCACGAGCTCGTGCTCGGCCTCCAGAATCTGTTGATGGCGGCAAACCCGGGGAATTCGCGAGCGCCACGGCTCGGTGCCACGATGCCGGGGAATCCAGCCTCACGGTCTCGGCGCGGTGTGCGTGGGCAACCGCTGGAAGCTCCTCAGCATGTCGGGTGGCCCCAAGGTTGGTCCCGAGGCTGACCGGTCTGACCTCACGGTCTGCGATCGGATCCGTTAGTTGCTCGAAGGCCGCCTGGACGTCGGGCGCTGGCAGCACAGAGTTCGAAAAGTGTGGCTCAGTTGCTCCACGGGCGCTCGTGTCGGATGAGGTTGCCCTGCGCCTTCAACGGCAGCAGGGCGATCAGCGGCGGCGACATCGGGCCCGCGGTGGCACGGACCGTGCAGCGCGTGCTGGTGGGCGAGCGGAGGGGCTGCGAGTGCCGGGGACGCCGCGTTCCGGCTCGGCTCAAGTCGAGTCGGACCGCACCACAAGCCGCCGTGCCTCGCTTTCGCGGGCCTCGCCGGAGGCCAGCGGCGCCATTACGACCAACACGCCCAGGTTCAGCGTAGCCTTCGCCGCACTCGGATCGACTGGCTGGGGCAGCTCGACGGCCGTTTCCCAGGAACCGACCTGCCACTCATGCCGGTGGTAGCGCTGGCTGTCCTGTGCGTAGCGGCAGCGGGCCGTGATGCTGATGCGCCGCGGCTCCACCACCACCTCGGTCTGCTCGGGATGAGCGCCAGGGATGGGGGCCGCCAAGCTGAGCTGGCCGTTGCCTTCGTAGACGTTCACCGGGGGAGTGGCCGTGTCCATAGATCATCACCTCGCCTCCAACCATCGTAGGTGCCGCGCCTGCCGAGCGGGGCTGCGGCCAGACGCAATTTTCGAGCTCGACCCCGGGTCGGTGACGCCGTCGATCGGGCTGCTCCAGGATCTGCTCTCGTTGAAGTGCGGCCTGCGGCCCAACCGGCTGGCGCGGCTGCGCCGGCTGGTCGACCCATCATCCGTGACGTAACCCGCCCTGCGGAGCCAGCTGGGGCCGGACGCGTTCTGTCCGGAGGCGAGGGGCGGCCCCTCGGCCTCGGCCTGTGCCCCGGCGTGGGGGACATCGGCAACAGCCAGATCCTGCAGGTTGTCGGTGCTGGGTGCGCTGGTGGGCGGCGACCCCGGCCGTCCGGCCGCCCCGGCCCCGTACGGAGAGTGGTCGAGGATGGCCGTGGCGCTTCCCGTACGCGATACCCTTTGGCCGGTCCGATGAGCGCACGGGAAGCCCAGCAGCCTCGTGGCACGTACCTCTTCCCTCGGCATCCATCCGAGCGAGACCGTCTCGACATCCAGCACTACGCGCTGCGTGAGGTGCTGGAGGGCAACTACCTGGCTCCGGTCGAGACCCCGGCGGCGGTACTGGACGTGGGCGCCGGCACCGGGCAGTGGGCCTTCGAGGTCGGCGCGACCTTCTCTGACGCGATGGTGGTCGGGATCGACCTGGTTCCCAGCAAGTCGGACCCCCCGGCGAATTACCGGTTCGTGAAGGGGAACGTGTTGCAGGGGTTGCCGTTCGCCGACGGTCGCTTCGACCTCGTCCACCAGCGCTTCCTGACGACGGGCATCCCGCTGAGGTCGTGGTCAGGGCTGTTGGAGGAGCTGATCCGGGTGACCAGGGCCGGGGGCTGGGTCGAGCTCGTCGAGGGAGCAGCCTGGATCGCGCAGGCGGGGCCTGCCACCGCGGAGCTGACCGAGTTCGCACACCGGCTCGGCCGGGCGCGCGGGCTGGACACGACAGGCGTCGTGATCGGTGCACTCGACGAGCAGCTGCAGCGCGCGGGAGCGGTGGAGGTCAAGAAGCGGGCGCTGGACCTGCCTGTCGGAGAGTGGGGTGGTCGGGTCGGCTCCTTCATGGCCTCCGACATCCGGGCTGCCTACGCGAGGCTTGGCGACGTCTTCCAGCAGGTGCTCGACGTCCCGCGCGAGGACAGTCTCCGCCTCCTGGGCACAGCTCAGCAGGAGTGGGAGCAGTTTCGGAGCAGCCTCCACGTCGTCCTCGCCTTCGGCCGTCGGCCAGGCTGACAAGCACCAGGTTCCAACGTCCGCGGCGGCGGTGCGGGCTGGCCACCCGGGCCAGGTCCGCCAGCACCGGGGGTCGAACAGATGCCTGGGCATCAGCGTCAGTCCCGCCCGCTGCGCACTAGCCACGGCCAAGCAGCCGCGGATCTCCTCCCCCGCTGCAAGGCGGTCGAGCTCAACGGCCGGGCTGCGGCACCAATCTCCACTCGACGTGGCTGCCTCAGCTCACCCCCCTGAAGCCTTCGCGCGCTGCAGCTCGGCAATCTGCGCCCGAGCGGCATCTATGAGTTCCGCGTTGGTGTTGGCATGCCCGGCGAGTCCCCACCCGCCTTCAACCGCCTCCGTGAGCAGCACCCAGGTCCTCCCCGCGAGCGAGGGGTCGCCGGCGGCAGTCGCAACCAGGTCCGTGAACTGACGGACCACGGAGAGCTGCTTCTCACGATCGAGCGCCCCCGCGTTGGTAAGCACCTGCACCCTGACGTAGTTGCCGTCGCCCTCGACGTTCGAGAGCGCCCCAGCCGAAAGGTCGTGGACGAATGCCGCGGTGTTCTGACGGAACATCGGGATGTCCGGGACCTGTTCGATCTTCATCAAGGTGGCGGCCAGGTCGCGCGCCAGGGCCCTGGGGTCCGCGAATGTCCCGCTGGTGGCGTAGACGTCGATCATCGGCATGGTCTTCTTCTCC
>JBKPCH010000042.1:0-21461 GCA_046727275.1 Candidatus Dormiibacterota bacterium | reverse complement strand
GGCCCCGGGCGGCGGCTCCATTCTCTCCGGCCGCGAGCGGGAGATCGCGATGCTGGTGGCCGCCGGCATGTCCAACCGGGCCATCGCCGACCGGCTGTTCATCTCGGTGCGCACCGCCGAGAACCACGTGAGTCACATCCTCGTCAAGCTGGGACTGCACTCGCGCTCGCAGCTCGCCTCCTGGGTGGCGGCCAATGAGTAGTCGCTGAGTAGTTCTCCCGATGCCGCGGGCCCGGCGCCGGCAGTACGGTTGGGCAGCAAACGCATCGCGATGCCTTCCCATCGATCTCCTTCCCCCCACTGCAGCGGGCGCACCATGGTGCGCCCGCTGCGACGTCTGGGCCCTGGCTGATGGCCGCCGAGCTCGGGTCGATGCTGGTCGTCACCGTGCCCGCCATCGAGGGCAGGCCGGTCCAGTGGTACCTGGGCGTCGTCTCCGGGGAGGCGCTGGTGAACACCGAGGGCGTCGGCGCCGGGAGGGACCTGCGCGGGGCGCGGGACCGGGCCATCCAGGCCATGGTGGCCGAGGCCGCCGAGCGCGGCGCCAACGCCGTGCTGGGCGTGGGCCTGGACTGTGGGACGATCGGAGCGGGGGAACGAGGCCAGGTGCTGATGGTCACGGCCAGCGGCACTGCGGTCCGTGTCTGACGACAAGGGGGTTTACCGGACGTGAACGCTTTCACCGTGGCGACCGTCGGCTGGCTGGGGGTCAGCCTTCTCGCCGGCCTGACCGGGGCCGTCGTGGGCGTCCTGGTCGTCCGCCGCAACCGGCGCAGCACGGCGCCGCCGGCCGTTCAGACGAGGCTCTTGCGGTAGTGGTGCTCGACTGACCCGCTGAGGTCGTGCAGCTCGCGGGTGCCCCCGCGCACGTAGCCGAGCTGCTCGTACAGCCGGTGCGCGTCGAGGAAGCGCGTGTCGGTCCACAGCTCCAGCCGAGGCCGGCCGCGGCGTCGGGCCGCAGCCTCGACGAGCCCGGCCAGGCGGCGCCCCAGGCCACGCCGGCGAGCGCGCGCCGCCACGTACAGGCTCAGGAGCTCCACCGCCTCGTCCCTGTCCGCGAAGCCGCAGCACGCCACGATCGCCCCGTCCAGCTCCGCGACCCAGAGCGTCCCCCCGCGCTCGGCGAAGGCGCTGGCCGGCCGCAGCAGGTGGGGGGCCTCGCCGTCGACGTCCAGGATGCAGCCCGGGTACTCGCCGTAGACGGCCGCGACGAGGCCGATGACCTGCTCCGAGTCGCCGTCGGCGGCCTCGCGGATGGTGAGCCCGTCCGGCTCGCGCGTCGTCATCGCGGACAACGGTAGCGGGGCCGGAAGGTGGCCGTCGGCGGGCGGTTTTGCACCCGGGGCATACTTACGCATGCCTTTCGGGCACCTGCGGAGCACGCCCGAACCACTGAGGGGGAGAGCCCGGTAGATGCAGACAACGGATGTCCTCGCCCGGTGGCGGCGGCCCGCGGACTGGCGCCGGCCCGCGCGCGTGGCGCTCGTGAACGTCGAGGCGGTGGACGCCGAGGACCCGATGCACGCCGCCCTGGCCGGGGCGGAGCTGGACCTGCGCCCGCTGCCGCTGCACGACGAGTCGGGCGAGGTCTCGAGCGAGGTCGCGGACTGCGACGTCGCCGTCTCCGGCGGCGCGCAGCTGGATCCCGACTTCTTCGCGACGCTGCGGTCGACGCGCCTGCTGCTGCGGCCGTACGTCGGCTACGACGACATCGACGTCGAGGCCGCGACGGCCAACGGCGTGCTCGTGGCCAACGTGCCGGACGCGATCACCGAGGACGTGGCCAACCAGGCCATGACGCTGATCCTGGCCGCCAACCGCGAGCTGCTGCGGCTGGACTCGTTCGTGCGCACCGGCGGGTGGGCGCGCACCGGCCAGCGCAAGCCGGACGACATGGTGATCCACCGGCCCGGCTCGCAGACGCTCGGCCTGGTCGGGGTCGGCCGAACGGGCCGGGAGACGGCCCGGCGGGCGGCGGTGTTCGGCTACCGCCTGGTCGGCAACGACCCCCACGTGCCGGACGCCGAGATGCGGGAGCTGGGCATCGAGCCGCGGGAGCTGGACGACCTGCTGCGGGAGTCCGACGTCGTCTCCCTGCACGTCCTGCTCAACCACCAGACGAGGCACCTGATGGACGCGTCGAAGCTGGCGCTCATGAAGCCGACAGCCTGGCTGGTGAACACGTCGCGGGGACCGGTCGTGGACCAGGAGGCACTGTTCCAGGCGCTGCGCGAGGAGCGCATCGGCGGCGCCGCCCTGGACGTCCTGGAGGGGGAGCCGCTCAGCCCGGACAGCCCCCTCGTCGAGCTGGACAACGTGATCCTGAGCCCGCACGTCGCCGGCTACTCCGAGGAGGGCCACCGCCGCCTTCGCGAGCGCGCGGCCGAGATCGCGCTGCAGGTGGCGAGCGGCGGCCTGCCCGAGCGCCAGTGCGTGATCAACCGCGACCTGTACGACGAGCTGGCGGCGCTCCCGGAGCTGGCGGAGGTGCCGAAGCCCTAGAGGTCTAGCGGGGGGCCGGCGTGATCACCGCCGGCGCCGCCGGGTCGTGCCGGCGCAGCGTTCGGGCCAGCGCACCCCGCCGGGGCTCGAAGACCAGCACCGCCAGGAAGACCGCGGTGGTGAGGCAGACGATCAGGCTGCCGCTCGAGACGTTCAGGTGGTACGCGAGGACCAGGCCGGCGACGCCGCTCGCCATGCCCAGCAGCGCGGCGATCACCATCATCGGAACCACGTGGTTCGTCAGCAGCCGCGCGGTCGCGGCCGGCGTGATCAGGAAGGCGACGACCAGGATGTTGCCGATGGCGCGCAGCGACACGACCACCGTGCTCGCCAGCAGCAGCAGGAGCATCAGGTCGAGCAGCAGGCCGTTGAACCCCATGGCGTCGGACAGGCCCGGGTCGAAGGCGCGGAGCACCAGCCGCCGGTGGAAGACCACCAGCAGCACCAGGGCCACCGCCGCCAGGGCCACCGTCAGCCAGAGGTCCTCCTGGCTGACCAGCAGCACGTTGCCGAACAGGAAGTCCTCCAGAGCCGTGGCGTACGTGCGGATGGTGGAGATCAGCACCACGCCCAGCGCGAACGTGCCGGCCAGCACGATGCCGGTGGCCGTGTCCTCCTGGAGCCGGCGCTCGCGGGCGATGAGCCCGATCGCGACCGCCGCCACGATGCCGGCCGCCAGCGCCCCGACCAGGACGGCCGACGTCCCGACGGCCAGGAAGGCGATGACGACGCCGGGCAGCACGGCGTGGGAGAGGGCGTCCGTCATGAAGCCCAGGCGCCGGAAGACGACGTGGCAGCCCAGCGCTCCGCCCAGGGCGCCGCTGAGCAGCACCTCCAGCAGCGCCCGCCGCTGGACGTCCAGCAGGAACGGGTCGGTCAGCCAGTCCAGCGTCACCGCGCCTGGTCCCCTACGGCCAGCTGCCCGCCCGGCAGGACCAGCAGGTGGTCGCCGTAGATCCGGTGCAGGACGCCCTCGTCCAGCAGCCGGTGGGCGGGCACGTCCGCGACGATGCTCCGGTTGATGCCCCAGGCGCGGTCCGCGATGCGCGCCGACTCCGCCACGTCGTGCGTCGCCATCAGCACGGTGCCGCCGTCGTCGCACAGGCGCCGGAGCAGCGCGAGCGTCACGTCCCGGGTGGCCGGGTCGACCCCGCCGAGCGGCTCGTCCAGCAGCATGACGCGCGCCCCCGAGAAGAGGGCCCTGGCCAGCACCACGCGCTGCTGCTGGCCGCCGCTGAGCTCGCCGATGGGCCGGTCTCGGACCTCCGCCATCCCCACCTGGTCCAGCGCCAGCAGCGCCTCCTCGCGGTCGGAGCGCGGGGTCGGACCGATGCGCTCGAGCGCCGCGACCCGGCCCATCAGGACCACGTCCAGCACCGACACCGGAAACCTCCAGTTGACCTCCTCCCGCTGCGGGACGTAGGCCACCAGGCGGCGCCGGCGGCGGTCCCGGACGCCCAGGACGGCGACCGAGCCCGACGCCCGCACCGTGCCCAGGATCGCCTTGAGCAGCGTGCTCTTGCCGGCGCCGTTCATGCCCACGAGGCAGACCAGGGAGCCGCGCGCAGCCGTGGCCGTGGCGGCGGTCAGCGCCGGCACGTGGCCGTAGCGGACGCTGACGTCCCTGATCTCGACCGCCGGCTCCAGCTCGCTCAACAGGACGTGAAGGCTCCCGCCATCAGCTGGCCGTCCTGCTGGATCGCGCCCTCCAGCGTGCCGCCGGGGCTGCCGGAGTCGCCGATCGCGTCGCCGTAGAGCCTGCCGTCGTAGACCCGGGCTCCCGACTCCTTCGCGATCTGGTCGGCCAGCTTGGGATCGATCGTGGTCTCCGTGAAGATGGCGCACACGTGGCGCTCCCTGATGCCGGCGACCAGCCTCGCGACGTCCTCCGGGCGCACCGCCGCGATGGAGTCGGTCGAGGGCACGATGTCGCCGATCAGCGTGATCCCGTAGCGGGCCAGGAAGTAGTTGAACGCGTCGTGGTTGGCCACGAAGAGCCGCTTGCCCTCGGGGATCGGGTCGATCAGCCCGTGCACCTTCCGGTCCGCGCCGTCCAGGCGCTGCTGCAGCGCGCCCAGGTTGGCCTCGTAGGTGCTCTTCCCGGCCGCGTCCGCCTTCTCCAATGCCTGGGCGATGGTGGCCGCGGCCAGCTTCGCGTTGCCGGCGTCGTACCACCAGTGGGGGTCCTGGCCCGACTCGCCGCCGGTCGCGTCGCGCAGCTTCAGGCCCTTCGAGGCGTCCACCACCCGGTCCTGCACGCCGGCCGCCTGCACCCCCCTGTCCATCCACCTGTCGAGTCCGGCGCCGCTCTCGACGATGACGGTGGCGCCGCGCAGCCTCGTCACCTCCCGGGGCCTGAGCTCGTACTCGTGGGGATCGTCCTTCGGGGTCAGCAGCGCGGTCAGGTCGATGCGGTCGCCGCCGACGGCGCGGGTCAGGGCGCTCACCTGCGTCACGGTCGACAGGACCGCCAGCTTCCCCGACCCGGGCTGACCGGAGCCCGGCCCGGAGCAGGCCGCTCCCAGGCCCAGCGTCGCGAGGGCGAGCAGCGCCGTCATCACCTTCATGGCGTGGAGCATACCGCTTGCACATGCCTCTTGCGCAAGCGGTTTGCGTAAATGCCCGGAAGGGGGCCGGCAGGCGGTACCCTCAAGGGGTGCCTCGGCCGAGCCCCGTCACCGACTGCGTCCAGGCCCTGATCCTCGGCGGCGACCGCCACGCGTGGTCCCTGGAGGAGCTGCACGACGCCGTGCGCGAGGACGTGCCCACCGCGGTGTTCTCGAGCATCTTCCGCGCCGTGGCGGACCTGGAGCGGCGCGAGCTGGTGCGGCGGGTGGACGTCGGCGACGGCCGGGTCAGGTACGAGGCCGGGGGCGGCCACCACGAGCACATCCGCTGCACGTCGTGCGGCTCGGTCGAGGAGGTGCCCGGCTGCGTCGTCGAGGAGGCGACGGTCAGCGTCCAGCGCCAGACTCGGTTCGTCGTGACGGGCCACCAGGTCGTGTTCAGCGGCCTGTGCCCCGCGTGCGCCCCGACCGGCCGCGCCAGGCGCCGGCGGGCGGCGCCAGAGCCCGCGTAGCCCGCCCGGCGGGAACGCGGGGCGGGCGAGCGCCCATCCATCGGATGATGGATGGTCCAGACGAGCCGCAGAGGCAGTACGTTGTTCGGGGAGGGATGGAGATTCACGAGCAGGGAGGCGCCTCGCCGCTTGGCCCCGCGGCCTGCCCATGGCTTTCGGTCGTCATCCCGGCGTACAACGAGGAGCGCCGGCTGCCGCTGACGCTGAGCGCGCTGGTGGCCCACCTCCGCTCGCTGGGCCGGCCCTTCGAGGTGGTCGTGGCGGACGACGGCAGCGCGGACGCGACCATCGAGGTCGCCAGGGCGGCGGCGCCCGAGGTGTCGGTCATCGGCCTGCCCCACCGCGGGAAGGGGGCGGCGGTCCGGGCCGGGGTCCTGGCCTCGCGGGGCGAGCTGGCGCTCGTCATGGACGCGGACCTCTCGACCCCGATCGCCGAGCTGGACCGGCTGGTCGCGGCCCTGGAGGGCGGCTGCGCGGTCGCGATCGGCTCCCGCCACGCGCCCGGCGCCCGTGTCGAGGTCCCCCAGGGCGCGGGGCGGCGGGCCGCCGGCCGGATGTTCAACGCGCTGGTGCGGGCCCTGGTGCTGCCCAGCCTGCACGACACGCAGTGCGGCGCCAAGCTGTTCCGCCGCGAGGCCGCGCTGGCGGTCTTCGAGCGCTGCCGGACGGACGGCTTCGCCTTCGACGTGGAGGCGCTGCTGCTGGCGGAGCGCCTGGGCTACCGCGTGGCTGAGGTCCCCATCGCCTGGCGCGACGCGCCGGACAGCCGGGTGCGACCCGTCACGGACGGCTTGCGGATGTTCTGGGAGGTGCTGCTGATCCGGTCCCGGGCGCGCGCCGCGGGCGCCGGGTCGGAGGAGCCGGAGCCGGCCTCCCGCCCGGCCCCGGGCTGACGGTTCGACCGCTGGATACCGCACTTCGTGCGGTATCTATGGACGTCCGATCCGTGTGGAGGCGAAGCCCATTCCTACGCGCCGCGTCTCCTCCGCCCTTTCTGGTCTCGCGGGGGAGGTTGGGGTGGGGGTGCCCTCGTGCCAGCACGGAAGTGGAAACCGACGGCATGTCCATTAGATGAGTCCGTCTTCCCTGCCCTCCAGGCGTCGCGCCCCGGCCCGAAGGGATGCGCCGAAGGCGCCCACTGTAGGGGCCGCAAGGCACCCACGATCGAGATCCCGCACCCGCCGGGGAGGAGATCCGCGCCTCGCGCAGGATCCGGCCTAACCGATGTCTCGCCGCCTCAGCCCCCCAAGCCCGCCCAGCATCAAAACCGCCGCGAGTACGGTAAGGACCGCAAGGGGCAGGACGGCCACGTTAGCGGCGGGCAGCGCCGGCGTGCGCTCGAATGGAGACAGCTTCTGCACCCAGTCGGGAAGCCGGAGGACGACACCGAGCAGGGCGACCACGAAGCAGCCGGCAAGGATGCCCCACGCTGCGTCGACCCAGCGCGGTGCGAACCCGAAGACGATCACGGCAAGCCCGGTCATCAACCACATCGCCGGCGCATACACGACCGCGGCGCCAAGCAGTCGCGGCACGCTGCTCCACGGTCCGCCCGCGATCGCATAGCTGACACCCGTGGCCAGACCCGCGACGGCGAGCAGGGCCACGCTTCCGGCGAGCGCGATGGTCAGATGGCTCGCCGCCCAGCGCCATCGCGAGACCGGCGTGGCCAGCACCGATTCTGCTCGCAGTGCCGACTCCTCGCTTCGCAAGCGGAGGGCCGACTGAATGGCGAAACCTGACGCGATGAGAGCCATGACGCGAAACGACGTCGCGAAGTAGGTGTCCGTAAGGCTCCCCACACCCGCGCTCGCCATCGTCTGGGCGAGCGCCTTGTTGTTCGCGACGAAGCTGTCGATGGTGGGCGCGATCCAGCCGTACGCGATCCCGGTGACCAGGACGCCGGCGCCCCAGCCGATCAGCGCGCCACGCTGCAGGCGCATGGCCAGGCCCAACGGATGTCCGAGGCTGGGCGCCGCGACGATCCGTCCGGGACGAGGCGCGACAAGTCCGCTGCCGTGGTCACGCCTGACCGCGAGGCGAAATGCGACGGCGATCAGCGCCACCGCCGCCGCGAGCAGCGGCAGCAGCGGCCACCACCTCTCGCCCGCGAAAGGACGCGCCTTCTGCGCCAGCCCAATGGGCGAAACCCAGGACAGGTTGCCATCTCCGATGTCGCCCACGATCCGCATCACGTAAGCCAGGCCGACGAGCGCCCCGCTGGAGCCGTACACGACGCGGGTGTTCTCCGTGCTCTGGGCAGCGACGAGCGCCACGCCAGTGAAGAACAGGCCCACGGCGGCAAGCGAGGCGCCCAGCACGAGCGATCCGGCGGTGGGCAAACCCTCCGCAACGAGCGCCGCGGAGACGAGCACGGCCACAGCGGCGTTCATCGCCGCCACGGTGATCAGCGCCGCGAAGGCGGGAGCGTGAATGCCCACCGGCAGGGATCGGACGAGCTCGAGCCGCCCGGCCTCCTCGTCGCCGCGCGTGAGGCGGCCGATCATGAAAAGGCTCATCAGGGCGACAACGACCATGCCGCCCGCGCCGACCTGAAAGGCGATCTGGCCGCCAAGGGTGTCCAGGCCTTGCGCCGGGCCGTTGAAGGCGATCGCTCCCGCGTTGTGCTCGGTCGCCGCGGCGGCTTGATCGATCGACGCCTGCGTCGGGAAAAGCGACTTCACACCCACTGCTGTCAGGAAGACGAGCAGTGCGATCGAGGCGACCCAGATCGAGATCCGTATGCGGTCGCGCCGCAGGTTCAGGCGGATCAACGCGACGGTCCCGGTCAGGTCCTTCATGCTCGTCGCGAAGCGGCTGGCACCTCGGCCGTGCCCCGGCCCGGCTCTTTCGCGAGCTCGTCTCCGTAGTGCCTCAGGAACAGTTCCTCCAGGGTCGGCGGATGGCTCACGAGGCTCGTGACGCCGAGGTCGCCGAGCCGGCGCACCACCGCTTCGAGGTGGTCGGAGTCGACCTCGAACCGAACCTGGGAGTCCCGTATCTCGAGGCCATGAATGCCGGGCAGGGTGTCGAGGCCGTCGGCCGGCGCCTTCAGCTCGGCGGTGATGGAGGTTCGGGTCAGGTGGCGCATCTCCTGCAGGGTTCCGCTCTGCTCCGCGCGGCCCAACCGGATGATGCTCAGGCGGTCACACAGGGCTTCGACCTCGGCGAGGATGTGGCTCGACAGCAGCACCGTCCGGCCCTGGGCCTTGACCTCGCGTATGCAGTCCTGGAAGACCGCTTCCATCAAGGGGTCGAGGCCGGACGTCGGCTCGTCGAGGAGAAGGAGCTCTGCATTGGAGGCGAGCGCCGCCACCAGGCCCACCTTCTGCCGGTTGCCTTTGGAGTACGTCCGCGCCTTCTTCGTCGGATCGAGCTCGAAGCGCTGAAGAAGCTCGTCCCGCCGGCGCCTGTTGAGGTCGCCCCGCAGGCGGCCGAGCAGGTCGATGACCTCTCCGCCGCTGAGGTTCGGCCAGAGGCTCACCTCGCCGGGCACGTAGGCGAGGCGGCGATGCAGCTCGACCGCGTCGCGCCATGGATCGCCGCTCAGCAGCGAGACGCTCCCGGCATCCGGGCGCAGCAGGCCCAGCAGGATGCGGATGGTGGTCGTCTTGCCGGAGCCGTTGGGTCCGAGAAAGCCGTAGACCTCGCCTCTCTCGACCTTCAGATCGAGCCCGTTCAGGGCGCGTGTCGTTCCGAAGTTCTTGACGAGCCCGGCCACCACGATCGCGGGCGCCATGCCTCAATCTTGGCACAGCCTATGAGCTCTTCTGGCCAAGCTGCAGGCCCAGGCTTCTCGATCTGGCCGTTTGACAAAGTCGCCCAGCCTCTCGTTGTGGAGACCGTTCTCCAGGCGTCCTGACGCACGGCCCTCTCGCACGCAGAGCCGGCAGGTCGCGGGCCACGTTCAAGCCGCCTCACGCCCAGCGCCCTGGGTGATCGACACCGCTTGCCGGCAGACGACCTCGGCAATCGCTTCCAGGCCGTCGAGGCGAACGCGTGTGATCAGCAGCGTCCGGGCTGGCTGCGCACGGCATGTCCGGCATCAGGCTTCCCCGTGTGTCCGCGTCGACGTTCGCGATCGCCTCGTCCAGGATGAGATCGGGAAGTCGGCAAGCAGCGGGCCGGGCCAGCGCCAGCCGCTGCCGCTCGCTTCCCGGGCTCAGGGGATCGATCTGGACACCCGTCCGCCTGCCCCCCGCTCAGAGAACCCCGAGGAAGCCCCCGACCTCCGTCACCAGGGCTGCACCCGCCATCACCCCGATGGCGACCACGCATGCGGTGGCCACGACCCGGAAGATGGGCCCGTGCGCTCCACACGACCCAGCCGACGTGCAGCCGGTGAGGGCGTCCCGGCCTGATCCGGCTTTGGCCGACCGCCGGCGAGGCGTCGCGCGGGAGTGGAAGCGATCAGCCGCGGTGGCGGGCGAGGGCGTAGAGCACGTCAGTGCTCTCCCGGTCGGCGGGGAGGAAAGCCTCCAGTCGAAGCTCGGCCAACGAGACGTCGGTGGCCGTTGCAAACGACATCAGGGTGGTGATCAGCCGCAACTCCCCGTGACCGGTGCGCAGCCGGAGAGGCGTGGCGAAGCCGAGGTCCGGCGCCGACGGGACCCGGGGCACGTACCCGTCGAGCTCGGCGAGCAGGGCCTCGAGAACCGGATCCGGGTTGCGGGCGCATTCACGCCGCAGGCTCTCGGAGACGTGGGGGGCCCACTGGTCGAAGTTGACGACACGGGGAGCCATGCCGGCCGGGTGCAGCGCCACCCGACGCGTGTTGACCGGCGGCTCCAGCAGCTCGGGTGCGACGTCCTCGAAGAAGACGTCGCAGGCCGCGTTGGCGGCCAGGAGCTCACCCGCTCGATTGACGGTCATCGCTGGATAGGGTTCGTGCCCCCTCAGGATGCCGTCGAGCGCCTCGCGCACGGCGCGGAGGGCGTCGGCATCCAGCGCCGTCTCAGCGTAGGCAGGGGCGTATCCGGCGCTGAGCAGCAGCGCGTTGCGCTCCCGGAGCGGAAGCTGCAGCGACTCGGCCAGACGCACGACGATGCCCCGGCCCGGGACCGAGCGGCCCCGTTCGACGAAGCTCAGATGGCGCTGGGTCGTCCCCGCCCGGAGCGCGAGCTCCATCTGGCTGACCCGCCGGAGCCTGCGCCAGCGACGCAGCGCCTCGCCGAACGGATGGCCCGCGACCGCGCTCATGGCGTCCATCTTGCGCGCCCCCGCGCCGCGCAGCCATTCCCTCAGAGGAATTGCCGGTGGCCAGGTCCATTCCCAAGGTGGGGACATGCACGACGTCACGACCGACGCCAGCGTCCTTCTCGACAGGTACGTCGCCGCCTGGAACGAGGCCGACCCCGAGCGCCGTCGCGCGGCGGTTGGCCGCCTCTACGCCGACCACGGGTGCATCGTCACGCCGAGCGTGGCGGTGAGGGGCCGCCAGGAGATTCTCGAGCACATCGGCCGCGCCTTCGCCGAGTTCATCGGCACGAGTGAGCTCCGCTTTCGCCGCACCGCCTCGACCGGCCACCACCGGAGCCTCCTGCTCCGCTGGGAGCTGACGGCAGGCGGGCTGCCGGTGGCCGGCTCCGGGCTGAACGTCCTCCTCCTCGGACCGGACGACCGCATCGAGGCCGACCACCAGTTCAGCGAGCCCGAGCCCGCACGCGAGTCCCGGGCGGCCGGGCGGTGACCGCCCCGAGGCTGGACGTGCGCCAGTCCGCCGCCGAGCGGCCCACGGCTGCGGCACCGGTCGATCCGGGCGCGCCGCCGAGCGCAGGCGGTTGGCTGGCGCTGCCCGTGCTCATGTCCGGGACGTTCCTGATCGTCCTCGACTTCTTCGTCGTCAACGTCACCATCCCGGCCATGCAGGGCAGCCTGCACGCGAGCACCAGCGCCATCGAGTGGGTGGTGGCAGGCTACGGCCTCACGTTCGCCGTCTTCCTGGTCAGCGCCGGTCGCCTGGGCGACCTGGTCGGGCGCCGGCGCGCGTTCTCGACGGGCCTGGCGCTGTTCGTGCTCGCCTCTGCGTCCTGCGGCCTGGCCCCCGATGCCCGGGTGCTGGTCGCCGCCCGGCTCGCCCAGGGCGTCGGCGCCGCCCTGATCAGCGCCAATGTGCTCTCGATCATCGGGGTGCTGTACACCGGCCCGCGCCGGGTAACGGCGATCACCGTCTACGGCATGGTGATGGGTGTTGCGGCGGCAGGGGGCCAGCTGGTCGGCGGCCTGCTCATCCACGCCGACATCGCCGGCGGCGGCTGGCGCCCGGTCTTCCTCGTCAATGTGCCGGTCGGCCTGGCCGCGCTGTCGCTCACGCCCTGGCTGGTGCCCGAGTCGCGCGCCGAACGGGCGAGGCGCATCGACGTCGTCGGGATGGCGCTGGTCACCCTCGGCCTCACCGCCCTCGTGCTGCCGCTCGTAGAGGGCCGCCAGCAGGGCTGGCCGGCCTGGACGTGGATGTGCCTGGGGGCCGCGGGCATCCTCCTCGCCGCCCTGGCCGCCCATCAGCGGTGGCTGGCCGGCCGCGGCGGCGCGCCACTCCTGGACCCGGCACTGTTCGGGATCCGCACGCTGCGTGCCGGCCTGGTGACCCAGCTGTCGTTCTGGTGTGGGCAGGCAGCGCTCTTCTTCGTGCTCGCGCTGTATCTCCAGGACGGCCGAGGGCTCGATCCGCTCGGCGCGGGCCTCGTCTTCACGATACTGGCGGCTGCCTACCTCGCGGCATCCCTCCGGGCGCCGGCGCTCACGCTCCGATTCGGACGCGACCTGGTCACCGTCGGGGCGCTCGTGCTGGCCGCGGGCGACGGCCTGCTGCTCGCGGCCGTCGCCCGCCAGGGCACCGGCGGCCCGGTCGGGCTCCTGGCGCCCGGGCTGGCGCTGGTCGGGGCCGGCCAGGGCTTGTGCATCACGCCGCTGACAGCGATCGTGCTGTCACACACCGACCCGCAGCGGGCCGGCGCCGTGTCGGGCGCGCTGTCGACGATGCAGCAGGTGGGCAACGCCCTGGGCGTAGCCGTGACCGGTCTGGTCTTCTTCGGTGCGCTGAGCGGCGGCTACGCCGGCGCCTTCGAGCGCAGCCTGCTGCAGCTGGCGTGCCTGGCCGTCGCCGTCGCCGCGCTGACCCGGCTCCTGCCCCGACCCCGGCGCGCCGGATGACTCTGGCGTCTGGACTTCAGGTCAGCCCCTGCCGGACCGGAAGACTGGCGGTGCCCGCCTGCAGTGGCGGCCCCAATGGCGAGGCGGTCGTGAACCGGGACCTCCATCTCGCCAGCCACGAGGTCTGAACGCCGGTATGCGACCGCGCGCGTCACACGCTGCGCAGCGCCTGGGTCGGTGCCAGCCTCGCCGCGCGGCTGGCCGGGTACAGGCCAGCGATGGCGCCGACCCCCAGCGCTGCGCCGAGTCCGCCAGCGACGGCCACCGGCGGGACCACCAAGGGGAGGCCCTCGGCGAGAGCGTAGCCGGCCGTGGCCGCGGCGCCGAGGGCGACCCCGCCGATGCCGCCGAGAAGGGAGAGCAGGAGGGACTCGGCCAGGAACTGGACGGCGACCAGGGCGCGCGTGGCGCCGAGGGCGCGGCGCAGGCCGATCTCGGAGCGGCGCTCGAGGACGGAGATGACCATGACGTTGGCGATGCCCACGCCGGCCACCAGCAGGGCCACGGCGCCCAGGCCGAGGAAGAGGGACGTGAAGGCGCTCTCGGCCTCCGCCTGGGCGGTCAGGGCGAGGGAGGGCTGGCTGGTGTCGACCTGCTCGGGGTGCTGCGGGTAGGCGGCCCTGGGCAGCAGGTCCTGGGTCTCCATCACCTGGCTGGGGACGGAGCGGACATAGACCACGTCGGGGGCGTCGCTGGCGTGGAACTGGGCCTCGGCGACGGGGAGGCCGATGAGGGCCGAGCGGTCGATCTCGGGCACCAGGGGCAGGGAGTCGAGGACGCCGACCACCGTGAACCAGCGGCCCTCGATGTAGACCTCGGTGGGCTGGTCGAGGTCCACGACGCCGAGGCGCTGGGCGGCGACCCAGCCGAGGACGACGGCGGGGTAGCGGACGTAGGCGGCGTTCAGCCACTGGCCGCGGTACACGGAGCCCTTGAGGGTGCGGAGCAGGCTGGTGTCGGCCCAGCGGACGGTGATGCCGGAGTTGTTGTAGGCGGGGATCCGGTCGGTGCGGCGGACGGTGGCGTTCTGGATGGTGCCGCTTTCGGAGGCGGCTCAGCCAGGCCAATGCCGTCTTTGCTTGCCAACGTTCACACTCTCCGACCACTCGTCGAACGGCAACCGTCGACGATGGTAGGAGCACCGATGCCGTGGCCGCATCAGGGAAACCCCGGAAAGCAGTGCCGGTTGGGGGGCCCGTCAGCTCGCCACGGCGGGTCCGGCCGGCGACGACCGGCCGAAACCCGCCGTGGACGCGGACCGGGTCAGGCCGACGGGACGAGCGGTCGCCGGTGGCCGGGCAGCGGGGCCTGTCCGTCGTGGTAGGTGACCCACCCCATGAGCCCGCGGGCGTCCTCCTGCCGGCCGAGCGGCGTCAGGTCCAGGTAGTCGTAGGTGCCGATGAGCGGTTCGAGCCCTCGCGCGTACGTCGAGTACGTGTGATAGACGGAGTCGCCGTCGCGCAGGAAGACGCTCGCGCCCGGCTGCTCGCCGCTCAGCGTGTAGGTCATGCCGGCCTGCTCGAGAGCCGCCCGGTCCCGGTAGTTGTACTCGACCGGGGCGACCGACTCGTCCGATGTGACGTGGAAGTCGTAGTTGAAGTCGCTGCCGAACGACGAGTACCACGGGATGGTCCAGCCCATCCGGGCCTTGAACGCCTCGATCCTGGCCAGCGGCGCGCGGGAGACGAGGACGAGCGAGGTGTCACGGGCGTGCAGGTGCGCGAGGTGACCGATGTTGTCGACCACGAACGAGCACGCGTGGCAGCCCTCGTCCCAGGTCGGGTCGAACATGAAGTGGTAGACGATGAGCTGGCGGCGGCCGTCGAACAGGTCGGTCAGGCTCGCCCTGCCGGCCTCGCCCTCGAAGAGGTAGTCCTTGTCGATCCTGACCATCGGCAGCCGGCGGCGCCCGGCGTTCAGCGCGTCCCGCGCCCTCGCGGCCTCCTTCTCCCTGACCAGCAGCTCCTTGCGGGCGGCGAGCCACTCCACTCGCGATGCGACCTGTGGGGAATTCACCATGACCTCCTCTGCGATGCCGGATGGAAGAGTGCTCACACCCGTATGACGGTTGGAGGGAGGCGAAAAAGACAGCCCGGGCGGGCGAGCCTGCCGGCCGGTCCTACCGCAGGGGCCTGCCGGCGTCCGATCACCCGAGGCCTGCTTCGCGGCCCCGGATCGAGGCCTGCGTCCGGTCGACCACGTGCAGCTTGCCGAGCACGTTCGAGACGTGGTTCTGGATCGTCTTCAGCGAGACGCCCAAGTGCCTGATCCCGCGCACGGCGATCAGTTGCGAGCGGACCTCCGCGTCGGTCAGCTCGTCCAGTCGCTGCAGCTCGAGGCGACCGTCGAGCATCCGGGCCGCCAGGTCGCGGAGCGCGGCCATCTTGGCCCGCGAGAGGCCGACCAGGCGCAGCTCGTCGTCGGAGGCGGTGACGATGGCCTGCGCCGCCTCGCGCCCGCCGATCAGGTCGATGAGGCGGTCGTAGATCGCGGTTGCGGCCCGCGTCGAGATCTGCTGGCCGACGATGCCGCGGGCGAGCGACTCGAACTCCCCCAGTGACCATCGGGCTCGCCAGGCCGCGAGGTCGAGAGGGCCGGTCAGGTCGATGAGCGCGCCCAAGACCGGGTCGGCCGCCCGCAGCACGGCGAGCGCCCGCCCGGATCGCTGCCGTCGGGCTGGGGGGCCGCCGCGGGCGGCGTCGGGGCGGTCACCCCATCATGATGGGGGCTGCCGGCCAGGTGATCGGGGGGCGGCCCCTATCCCGGACCGCGTCCGCGATCGCTGCGAGCCGATACCCGGAGCACGACCGTCGCCGCCCGAGAGCGGGGCGGGGCTGCCGACCTCGGCCACGATGCGACCGCAGCTCTTCGTCGCTGAGCGGTCCGCACCAGCCAGCTGCTCGACTAATACACCATCTTGTGAAATACTGTGCTTATGGAACGTCAACCGGCCCCCGCCGAGGCGGGGAAGCCACCCCTGAGAGCCCGCCCGCTGATGGGCAGCGTCGAGGCAGACGAGCTGTCCCGCCTGTTCAAGATGCTGGCCAGCGACACCCGGCTGCGCCTCCTGCACGCGCTTGAGCGCGCAGGGGAGATGTGCGTCACGGACCTGGCCGCCGAGGTCGAAATGGCTCCCCAGGCGGTGTCCAACCAGCTGCAGCGACTGACCGATAGACGCATCGTGGCCGCCAGGCGCGCTGGCAACCGGCTCTTCTACCGCATCGCCGACCCCTGCGTGGCCGGGTTCCTCGACCTGGGCCTCTGCCTCCTGGAGGAATCGGGCGTGCTGCCGGTGGCGACCAGCGGGACGGTGGGGGGCGGCTGAGATGAAGCTCGACGACTTCTCCGCCACCAGGCGGGTTGTGACCGTGGGGAGCGCGCAGGTCGCATATCACGACGACGGGGAGGGCGAGCCTCTCGTCCTGCTGCACGGCTGCCCGTTCTCCTCCTTCATCTGGCGCAAGGTCATCCCGCTGCTCTCGCCGGCGTACCGCTGCCTCGCGCCAGACCTCCTCGGACTGGGCGACACCGAGGCCCCATTCGACGTCGACTGGTCGCTCCGGGCCCAGGCCGCGACGGTCCTCGGCTTCCTGGATGCGCTGGGGATCGAGCGTGCGCACCTGGTCGGCCACGATCACGGCGGCGCGCTGGCCCAGCTGCTGGCCGCCGAGCACGCGGACCGCGTCGGGAGGCTGGTCATCGCGAACGCCGAGGCCTACGACAACTGGCCCTCGGCCGAGGAGCTCCCCTTCGTCCGAGCCACGCAGGTCCCCGTGCTCGGCGATCTCCTCCTGTGGGCGTGGTCGCGGCGGTCGCTCTTCCGGTGGACGCTCATCGACGCCAGGGCGGTCCACGATCCCGAGGTCCTGACGAGGGAGCTCCTCGACGGCTACATCAGGGCGAACCTGGGTGACCGGCACCGGAGAGCAAAGACCAGGCGGTTCCTGGCCGGGCAGCTCGATCCTGCCAACAACCGCGTGACGCTCGAGCTGCTGGAGGGGCTGCGGCGCTTCGACCACCCGACCCTGCTCGTCTGGGCCGAGGACGATCCCCACTTCGGACCCGAGTGGGGGCGGCGGCTGTCCCGTGACATCACCGGTCCCGTCCGGCTGGAGACGCTGCCCGAGACCGGACATCTGCTGATGGAGGAGCGGCCGGAACGGTTCGCGGAGCTCGTGGCCGCGTTCCTGGCGGAGCCGGCCCACGAGAAAGGAGCCACGGGGTGACCGGCCCGACCGGTGCCCGGACAGTCACGTGGCTCCGTGACCTCACCCGGGCCGACGCGCCGGTCGTGGGCGCGAAGGCTGCCAACCTGGGCGAGCTGGTGCGAGCCGGCCTGCCGGTGCCGGACGGGTTCGTCGTGACGGCTGACGCCGATCGCGGGGAGGTGCTGTCGGCGGCAGCCTCGCTCGGCGACCCGGTGGCGGTCCGCTCATCGGCCGCGGCCGAGGATCTCGCCGACGCCTCGTTCGCCGGCCAGTACGAGACCATCCTCGGCGTTCGCGGCGCAGAGGAACTGCTCGACGCAATCCGCCGCTGCCAGGAATCGGCGCAGGCCGCGCGAGTCGAGCAGTACCGGGCCGGGCGGGCCGTCTCGGTCAATGCCCGGATGGGGGTGGTCGTGCAGCGGATGCTGTCTCCGGAGGCGGCGGGCGTTGCGTTCACCGCCAACCCGCTCACGGGTGCCCGAACAGAGGTGGTGATCACGGCCGCGCGGGGGTTGGGCGAGCGGGTCGTCTCGGGCGAGGCCGTCGGGGACGAGTGGGTCGTCAGGGAGGGCCGCGCCGTCCAGGCTCGCTCTGTCGAGCGCGCGATAGATGCGGCTCAGGCGCTGGCCATAGCCGGACTGGCGCGCCGGGTCGAGGAGCACTTCGGCGGCCCGCAGGACGTCGAGTGGGCGATCGAAGGCGGCACTCCGTCCCTGCTGCAGGCGCGGCCGATCACGGCGCTTCCCGACCCGGTCGAGTGGAAGCCGCCGACCCCCGGCTACTGGATGCGGAACTTCCGGCTGGGGGAGTGGCTCTCCGAGCCGATGACGCCCCTGTTCCAGGACTGGCTCCTGGAGCGAATCGAGGAGGGCTACCTGGTCGGGATGCGCAGGTCCACGGGGGCTGCGGTGCCGTTCCGCCACGCGGCGATCAACGGCTGGTACTACACCGCCGCACCAAGGTTCCCGCCGCTCGCCTTCCTCCCCGCCGTGATCGAGAGCCGGGGAACGGTGCTTCCGGCCATGTGGTACGCCCTGGTGCGCGTCGGCAGCAGGCCCGAGGTGGCGGATCGGAAGGTCCTGCGAAGGGAGATGGAGGCCTGGCGCGAAGAGCTGCTGCCACGCTACCGGGCAGTCGTCGCGCGGGCCGAGGCCGTGGTCGAGTCCGCCTCGCTCGGCCAGCTGGCGAATGTGGTGGACGAGGTCGGCCGGGTGGCGGGCGAGTACCTGTGGTCGCTCGCCGTGGTCGGCGGCTCCGCCTGGAAGATGGAGGCCTGCCTGGGACGCTTCCTGCGCCAGCACCTCGCCGGCGTCCTGGATGGTGGGGTCCTGGTCCTCCTGCGCGGCCTGCCGGGCGTCGACCCGCAGCTCCCCCCGCACGCAGTCCAGACGGCGGACTGGTACAGGCCCACGGCCGGCGAGCTCGGCTGGAGCGCGGCTCAGGACGGGATGGCGGAGCGCAGGGAGCGACTGACGGCGGAACGCGAGGCCGCCGAGGCTGCCTGCAGGCAGGCACTCGCGGGCCACCATCGCCTGCTGTCTCGTTTCGACGTCCTGCTGGAGGTGGCCCAGCGATACGGGGTCGCTCGCGAGGAGCAGGCCCGGCACCTCACCCTGGGTTGGCCCGTGCTCCGGCGCTGCGTGCTCCGGATGGGGACCGCGCTTCGGGTCAGGAGCCTGATCGACGACGACGATGACGTCTTCTTTCTGACACGCGCCGAGCTGGAGCAGGACGGTCGGCTCCAGGCGGCGGTGCTGCAGCGGCGCGGCCAGTGGGAGCGTCGCCGGCGCCTGGTGGCTCCGCTCTCGATCGGCCGGCCGCCGAGGCTGATGGAGGGCCTCATGGCCAGGGCTGTCGACGCCGTTCGCACCCCTGGCCGCGGGCTGGACGGCACCCTCGTGGGCCAGCCGGCGAGTCCGGGACGCGCCACAGGGCCGGTCCGGGTGGTGCGCGGCCCCGACGACTTCGATCGGTTCCAGCAGGGTGAGGTGCTGGTTGCCGGCGCGACCGCGCCGGCCTGGACGCCGCTGTTCGGCCTGGCCGCGGCCGTGGTGACCGACGGCGGCACCCTGGCGGCCCACGCGTCCCTGGTGGCGCGAGAGTACGGGATACCCGCGGTGGTGGGGACGGGCGACGCGACCGGCCGCCTGCGGGACGGCCAGGTGGTGACGGTGGACGGTGGGGCCGGGGTGGTGGAGGTGGCCGGCGGGCCAGCCGCCGGAGACGAGCGAGATGCATGACCTGCCCGGCCTCGTGCGGCACGGCGCTGGAGGACGAGACCGATGCCAGACCTGACCGGCCTCCTGGGCCGGCTCGTGCCCGGGGCTCCGCACCTGTCGGTGCCGTTCGCGGTCTTCCTCCTCCTCCACGTGCCGGCGGGCCTCACCTGCGTCGTCGCCGGAGCGGTGGCGGCCGTCAGCAGGAAGCGCCGGGGGCGTCACCCGAGGTTCGGCACGATCTACTACTGGTCGCTAGCGGTCGTCTTCGTCTCCGCGACGGGAATGGCGGCGCTGCGGTGGACCGAGGATCGACACCTCTTCGCGCTGGGCACGATCTCCTTCGGCTTCGCCTCGGTGGCGTACCTGGCGAGGAGGGTCCGCTGGAGGGGGTGGACCAGCTTCCACATCCTGGGGATGAGCCTGTCCTACATCGTGCTCCTGACCGCCTTCTATGTGGACAACGGTCCCCACCTGCCGGTCTGGGATCGCCTGCCGGCGATCGCCTATTGGACGCTGCCGAGCCTGGTCGGCCTGCCGCTGGTGATCCGAGCCGTGCGGCGACACACCCACCTGACGGACGACCTGGCGGCCACCGGCCGGGCGCTGAGGCGGACGGCGCGCGAAGGGGCTGTGCGACGGGCGGTGTGAGGTGGCTCTGCCCAACGGGGCGAACGTTCCCGAGCCCCCAACGGGGAGCTTGCTCTCCCCTTGCATCCCCTCCCCCGCGAGGTGGGAAGGGGGTCTCTTCCGCTCGTCTCAGTCCGCCGTCGCCAGGCCCACCGGGCAGGCGACGCCCGTGCCGCCCAGGCCGCAGTAGCCGCCCGGGTTCTTCTCCAGGTACTGCTGGTGGTACGCCTCGGCGAAGTAGAACTCGCCGGCGGGCACGATCTCGGTCGTGATCTCGCCGTGGCGCGCTCGCGTCAGCGCCTGCTGGTAGGCGTCGCGGGAAGCCTCGGCCGCCCCGCGCTCCTCGTCGTTCCGGACGAAGATGGCCGAGCGGTACTGGGTGCCCACGTCGTTGCCCTGGCGCATGCCCTGGGTGGGGTCGTGCGCCTCCCAGAACACCTTCAGCAGGTCCTCGTACGAGACCCGGGCGGGATCGTAGACGACCCGCACTGCCTCGGTATGGCCAGTCTGGCCGGAGCAGACCTCCTCGTAGGTCGGGTTGGGCGTGAGCCCACCCTCGTAGCCGACCGCGGTCGAGACCACGCCCGGCGTCTGCCAGAACTTCCGCTCGGCGCCCCAGAAGCAGCCGAGTGCGAACTCTGCGACCGCCGTGCCCTCCGGGTAGGGGGGCGAGATAGGCGAGCCCAGCACCGCGTGCCGGTCGGGGACGGGCAGCGGCCGGTCGCGGCCGGGCAGGGCCTCCTCGGGCGTCGGGAGCCGCGTCTTGTAGCGTCCGAACAACCACATGGCTCTTACCTGCCCCGATCGGGCGCTGGCTACACGTCGGTGATGGTGACCCGGCGCATGACGTCGCCCTGCCGGACGCCGGTCACTACGTCCATCCCGCTGGTCACCTGGCCGAACAGGTTGTAGGAGGGGGCGAGCTTGCGGCGATCGTCGACGGTGCAGATGAAGAACTGCGAGCCATTGCTGTTCGGCCCCGAGTTCGCCATCGCCACCGCGCCGGCGTCGTACTCGCCGATCACCGGCTCGTCCTCGAACCTGTAGCCCGGGTTGCCGCGCCCCGTGCCCTCGGGGCAGCCGCCCTGGATCACGAAGTCGTCCACCACCCGGTGGAAGGTCAGGCCATCGTAGAAGCCCTCGCGCGCCAGGAAGACGAAGTTGTTCACCGTCCTGGGGGCGCGGGAGGGGTCGAGGTCGATGACGATGTCGCCGCGGTCGGTGGTGATGGTCGCCTGGTAGCGCCGGCTGGGGTCGATGACCTGCTCGGCGCGGGCATACGTATTGGGCATCCGGCGATTCTAGGAAAGGCCTGCCTGCCGGGGCCGGCCAGGAGGCAGGTCAGGAGGCCTCCCCCGAGGCCGGAGCGGGCGCCGGCACCGGGATCGCCTGGGCAGCCTCCCGCTCCTGGCTGCGGCGGGCCGGCTCCCGGCCCGGGGGCTGCCTGGGCTCCGGCAGCTGCGGCATCTCCGGGATCGGCGCCGACGTCCCCTCGCCCGGCTCCACGCGCAGCGGCTGGCCGTGGTGCGCGATGTCGAGCGCCTCGCCCTCCAGGAGGCGGTAGTCCGCGTGGGCGTGGTTGACCACCACCTCCAGCAGCCGGCCGCGGAACGTCAGCCGGAAGGACAGCCGGGTCAGCGCGACGGGCAGCCGGGGCGCGAACGTGAGCTGGCC
>JBKPCH010000041.1:0-8207 GCA_046727275.1 Candidatus Dormiibacterota bacterium | reverse complement strand
GAACCGGCGACCTTTCGCTTACAAGGCGATCGCTCTGCCATCTGAGCTACGTCGGCGCACCCCAATTATCGACGGCCGGCCGGCGGCGCCCGCCCGGCCCGAAGGGCATCCGGCTGACTCCCGAGAGGTCGTCCCGGCAGCGGCGACCACGCCGGCTGCCGGCATAGAATGATCGGGCCTGGGGCGGCTAGCTCAGCGGGAGAGCGCTTGCTTCACACGCAAGAGGTCGCTGGTTCGAAACCAGCGCCGCCCACCAACCCCCTCCGGGGGCCGGGTTCTGAACTCGCAGGAGCCCGGCCGGGAACCGTTCGGAGGGGAGCGGGAAGGCTGCGGGAACCTCCCGGGAAACGGCCGAGTCAAGCGGCTTGCAATCAGGCTTGCCGGGCTGGAGGAGGTCCCGATGGGCCGGAACCGCACGAGTGAGCGGAACGTGAGCGCCAAGTCCGCGCCCGGCGCGCTGGTCTCGCACTCTCCCGCGCGGGACGCTGGCGTCATGCCGAGAGCGGTACGCGGTCGTTCGACCACGGCGTCCAGGCCGGCGCACCGGCGCCAGCCACCGATCCGGGCGGCGTACGAGCACTTCCGCCTGGAGCGGCAGGGCGCGCTCGTCTCGCGGACGACGCTCGACTTCTACGACGCCATGGTGCTGCCGTTACTGACCTGGCTCGACGGCGAGGGCGTCGAGCGCTTCGACCACCTGGTCGTCGACCACGCCCGGCTGTACCGGGCGCGGCTGGCGTCCACGCCGGGCCGGCGCGGTCGAGGGCGGCACGCAGGGTGTTCATGCAGACCACCCGGACAGGCGTGACCGCAGCGGTGACGGCGCTGCTGCCGTCGTGCGTGTTGGTGAGCATCAGGTACATGTCGATCGGGCTGTCGGGGAGGTCGACCTTGAACGGCGTCGATGCAAGCAGCCAGGTGACCTGGCCGCCGCGCAGGCTACCTGCGGTCCTGTAGTGGAAACCCTCGCCGCCCAGCAGCTCGTCGGCCCAGGCGAAGGCCTCCTCATTCTGAACGATGCGATAGTTATGGCCGACCACGCCCAGGGCGCGGCCGTCGGTGGCGCGGGTCACCGCGAAGTGGTCGGGGACCTGCCGGTAGCCGTCCTCGGGGTTGCCGACGTAGATAGGCTGCTTGGTCAGCTGCCAGCCGGCCAGACCGCTGCAGGTGAGCGCCTCCGCGCTGTCGAGCGAGTCGTTGGGGAGCACCGTGCCCAGCCCGTGCCAGGCCGGTCGGCCCTCCGTGAAGACGCCTGACTCGAACTCGTGCGGCATGTCGTGCCACCTCCTGCGGGGCTCGGGGGCGGCCGCCCCCGGCTCGGCGGCCAAGAGCCGGGTGGCCACGCGCCGCTGGGGCTTGCGCAGCGACCCGGAGGGCTCGGCCCCACGGCGCGGCGGGCGCCCGGCTGGACTGGTCTGCGAGGTGGCGGCTGCTGACCAGGGGCCCGAGGAGGATACTGCCGGGGGGAGGGCGAGGTGAGCGGCCAGGAGGTGAGGAGGCAGCTGGCTGAGCGCCTGCGGGGTACATGGTGCCGGGGCGAATGGAGTGGGCGGAGAGTCTCCGCAGACGGGGAACGGGAGGTGGACCGGCGAGCGCTGATGGAGAGGGGTGAGCGCCCTGAGAGGGCGGCGTACGAGGAGTCGAGGACCCCGTGGAGGAGCTGATCGCGGAGGTGTGGCGGAGGTGCTCGGCTGGGGCAAGTGAGCGCCACCGACGACTTCTTCGCCCTCGGCGGACATTCCGTACTCGCGACCCGCCTTACGGCGCGTTTGAAGCGAAGGACCAGCACCACGACGCGGCTCATCGACGTCCTGGAGCCCCACGGGCGGCGAGATCTAGCAGGCCGACGATTTGGATGGCCAGGTTCAGCGAGCCAGCCAGGCCCGCCAGTTGGCGACCGTGCCCTCGTGTGCCAGCCACCAGCGGTCGTCGAAAACGGTCTGGCCGACTCGCCACTCGTACCTCGGCCTGAACGCCGTGCCGGTTAGGCGCTCGAGCGCCCTGGTCCGTGCGTTGAAGCACGTCGGCCAGCGCCGGCGAACGTCCTCCTCCAGTCCATCGACCAGCGCCTCCACCAACAGGACGGCTCCCATATCCTCCGCCAGCTCGGCCGCCGCCTGGCACAGGTCCGGACTGGTGTCGCTCAGCACGCGGCGTACGAGCGGCAGCAGCGGGTCCCATACGTGGGGAGCGGCACGGACGGCTCCCAGCGCAGCGGCCCGAACGTGGAGGTTGGCGTCGGCGAGATGGGGCCGCAGCAGCTCCGCGCTGACGTGGTCCGGTTGCGCGGCCAGAACGCACAGCGCTGCGGTCTTCAACCGGGGCGAGCTGCGCTGCAACAGACCCGCCGACGCCGCGGCGACCTCAGCGTTCACCTGATCGGGCAGGAAGGACAGGAGCGCTTCAACGGCTTCGGCGTCGTCATCGGCGCGCGCCGAGGCGATGCGAGTGGCGGTGGAGCGATCCCGCCAGTCGACGTACCGGCGGTAGGGCGTTCGGGTCCGCACGGGCGTGGTGTCCGTCGGCCGCAGGGCGGCGGACTCCACGTCGATTAGGCCTGCCCGCAGGGAGCTCCACCCCGGCTGCCGCCTCGCAGTGCGGACGAGCGCCGTCCTCACCTGGAGCGCTGACCAGTCGGGGTGTGCCTGCCACACGCACGCCGCGGCCCCGAGGGCGATCGGACCCGCGCAGGAGGTCCCACCGTCCATGCGGAGGTAGCCAGAGGGCGCGTCATCGTCGGTGCCGGCGTCCTCCTCCAGGAACGGTAGGACCAGGTTGTCGGCCGGGGCGAGCACGTCCGGTGTCCACTTCTGTTCGAACGTCGTGCCCCGGCATCCGTGATAGGCGACGGCGTCGCGCCAGACTGCAGAGGACTGCACGACCACGCCGCCGACGGTCAACGCCGACGGTGCCGCCGCCTGGGCGATCCGCGCCACGCAGTCCGGGTTGTTGCCGCTCGAGACCACCACCAGCAGCCCCTCGTCCCACAGCTGCTCGCATGCGATCCGCAGCGGCTCGGTCTGCCAGGGCAGTAGGCCTGAGCCCGTCGCTCCCCTGATCGCGCTCTGCACGCCCCGGACCTGGTACTGCCTCCAGTGGTCACGCAGCCAGCGCAGGGCTTCGAGCTGGCGCTGCTGGGGAGTGAGGACCAGGCCCTCTTGGTAGCCGGCCAGCAACAGCAAGTCGGCCTCCGGCGCGGCGCCCTGGTAGGCGCCGCGACATGCGGCACCGGAACCGCCAGCGGAGGCTGCGGCCCAGAGGCCGTGGGCGCCGGCCGGCCAGGGGCCGAGTGTCGGCCGCACGGGTTCCGCTCGCGCACCCGCCTGCCCGGTCAGCACCACGCGGCTTCGACGCGCGGCCCCATCGGAGATGTCCGGGTGGCCGGAGAAGGTTCCGTCAACCACGGCGATGCTCACCCCGCGGCCGGTCAGGTGTTCAGGAATACCCAGGAACGCACGGATCGACGGCCAAGCCACGTGCCGGCAATGCTATCTGGACGATGGCTCCGACTGCCTGCGCGACGGCAGCGGGCGCGACTGGACCGTCCGCGCCGCGCCCATCTTGACCGGGACCCAGAGGAGTACCGGGTTGTGCTGGTCGCCGGCGCCCAGGTCCTGGTCGAGCGTGAGCGGTTCTGCGACCGCTACTCGACGTGCAAGTACTCACCGATGGGCGACCGTACGGACCCTGACGAACCCGGAGCGATCCGTCAGCGCGATGGTGTGACCGAGAGTGGTGTCGCCGCGTGCGTCGCTCCTGTTCGTGGCCGCCGGCAACGGCTTCCTGGTTGGGCTGGACCCCGACGCTCGGAGCGGCCGCACGTCTGCGCCGGCCGGCCTGACCGGACCACCGGGGTGACGTACACGAGCTCGTAACCTGCGCCTATCCGAGCGGGCCAAGGCCGGTGGCCTGGGACAGGCGCCGCGCCTGATCGCGCTTGCCTCGAAGGTGGCTGAGGGTGAGTTCGAGACCCTCGATCTCGCCGATCCAGCCCTCCTGATGGGCCCGGCTGCGGCGGGCGACGAGGTCCGCCTCGAGCTCGTCGAGGCGACCGATCATGGTCGGGCTGACATGGAGCATCGGGCAGCGGACGCACGCGTGCTCATGCACGCACGGGGTCCCGTACGGTCGCCCGCAACTGCCGAGCTCCACCTTGCGCTTGTCGAAATGCTGCTGGAACTCCAGCCATTCGGCGTCGGTGGCAGGTCGGTACTCGTCGCTCGGACGTAGGCTCCGTCGCCGGTCGAGGAAGGCCTGGTAGTGGCGGACGAGATCCTCCTCGAAGACGGCGACGTAGCCGCGGGTGGTCTCCATGTTGAGGTGGCCCAGCAGAGCGGCGCCGATGTGGATGGGCAGGCCGTTGTTGATCAGGTCGGTGGCGAAGATGCGCCGGAAATCGTGAGGCGTGAAGCGCGCCTCGGCGAAGGACGGATGCCGCTCAGCGAGTTGGGTGCAGCGCCGTCCGAGCATGGCGGCGACCGCGTTGTGCGCGAACACTGACCGGGTGTAGCCCACCTGCCTCTGGAAGAGGAAGGGCATGGGCGGGCTGTGCAGCTTCTCCGCCCAGTCGTAGCGGGTCAGGTACGGGACCGCGCGGCCTCCCTGCGTGTGCCGCCGGATGACGGCGGCGAGGACGTGGAACAGGTCGGCCGAGATGGGGATGACGCGTTCGCGGTCCGCCTTCGACGGGGCGATGACGAGAAGAGCGATGATCTCGCCGTTCGGTCGGCGGTACTGACGGATGCTGAGTTGGGTCAGCTCCAGCAGCTCCTCGATGCGGATTCCCGTGTGACGGAGGGTCTCGACGATGGCCCACTCCCAGAACGCGATCTCCTCTTCCCGGACGAGGTCGAGGACCTTGCCGGTGGCCTCGAGCTGGACGCGGACACGGAAGTGCCCGCCAGCGCCGGGGACACGCCCGTCTGCTTCCGCGAACACGCGTCGGTAGCCGCGACTATCGACCGCGACGAGCTGGTCGGTCGCGGCGTCCCGGGCGACTTCGAGCCAGGTCCCCGTGGGGGCGGGGCGGAATGGTCGGTGTGGGGGGGGCGGGCACGAGGGTGGGGTGGCCGTACTTGCTGTGAGCGACGATGTCGTCGAACTCCCGGTGAACGGGCGGGGAGTCACGGCGCCGGATTCGGCCGGTGGTGGTCTCAGCCACCGAAGATCGCCTCCACGTCCTCTGGGTCGTAGCCGGCGGCGTAGAAGTGCTCGACCTGGGGCCGGCGGAAATGCTCCTGCATCCTGTCGAAGAGCTGCTCGATTCCAACCGCCAGGTAGCGCTGTGTCGTCGTCACCTGGGCGTGGCGCAGGACCGTCTGCACCTCCGGCAGCGTCAGCCCCGGGTCGCCGGCCATCCGCGACGCAGCGGTGTGCCGGAGGTCGTGCAGCGTCCAGTTCGTGCCCAACCGTTCGTTCGCGCGCTGAAGCGTGCGTCGCATCGCCCAGTACGTGAGCGGCCGGGTTCCCCCATGCCGCGTGCGCCACACAGGCTCGTGGGCTCGGGGTGGTCCAGCCTCGTCCAGGTACAGCGCCAGGTGGGTGAACGCCTGAGGAGAGGCCGGCACCGGCTCGAGCACGCGCGACCCCTTCGACACGACCCAGATGCGCTGCCCAGCCCAGTCCACGTGCTCGAGGCGCAGCCCGAGCAACTCGCTGGCCCTGGCGCCACTGGAGACGTAGAAGGCCAGCAGCGCCCGATCCCGGTGGCTGTTCATCGACGCGAACAACTCCTCCCACAGCGGGTCCGGGATGGCCCTGGGCACGCGGTCGGCGATCTTCTGACGCAGGGGGGCGCGCGGGACCTTCGCCTGCGCATCGATGGGGCTGCGGTGCGCCAGCAGAGCACGTCGCTCGGCGCGCACCGGAACCGGGTTGACCGTGGGGCCGCGTCCGTAGTGGGCGTGGAAGGCGTAGAAGCCGTACAGCACGGCCAGGGTGTGGTTGATCGTCGACGGCGCGTACCCGTCGGCGAGGAACGCCTTCCCGGTCGTCGGGTTGACCGTGCCGGGCGCCGGCCCCGACCGGCGCCGCCGCTGGCGGTTGTGAGCGCTTCGCAGCCAGCCCACCAGGACGGCCACGTCGGTCGTCGTCGCGTCCGCCCAGTCGACCTTCAGCGCGGTCAGCAGGCGCCACCACCGCAGCAGGTCGTGCGCGTACGAGCGGCAGGTCAGCGGGCTCATGTCGCACAGCGCCCGGTGGGTGAGGAACGAGCTGATCGCCTCCACCTCCTCTCCTGCGCCGTCCGTCACGAAGAACGGCAGCGACGGCCGGTCCCCATCACCTACCTCACCCACTGCGGGCAGCGCCGCCTCGCCACACATCAACACCCGACGCGTGTCCACTACCGGCACCTCCATCGACGACCTCGCGGGTGCGAGGTTGAGGAAGTGCAGTTAATGGACGACCTGGCCGCCGCGCAGGCTGCCGGCGGTCTTGTAGTGGAAGCCCTCGCCGCCCAGCAGCTCGTCGGCCCAGGCGAAGACCTCCTCGTTCTGCACGATGCGGTAGCCGTGGCCGACCACGCCGAGGGGTGCGCCGTCGGTCGCGCGGAGCACCGCGTGGCGATCCGGAACCTGGCGGTAGCCGTCCTCGGGGTTGCCCACGTAGACCGGCTGCTTGGTCTAGCTCCCGGCCGGCCAGGCCGCTGTGCTGGAGGGCCTCGGCGCTGTCGAGGGCCTCGGCGGGCAGGGTCACGCCAAGGCCGTGCCAGGCGGGCCTGCCCTCGGTGAAGACCCCGGACTCGAACTCGTGCGGCATGTCGCCACCTCCCAAATGAGCTCGGGAGCTGGCCGCTCCCGGCGCGGCGGCCTTGAGCCGGCCGGCCCGCGCTGCTGGGGCTCGCGCAGCGACCCGGAGGGCTCGGCCCCACGGCGTGGCAGGCGGCCGGCCGGGCTGGGCGGCGACGGGGGAGCGACGGCGCTCCGAGCCGAGGGAGGTGAGGGCGGATCGCCGATGTCGGTTCCAAGGGGCGTAGCGACGAGGAGGCGGCCGGTCGATCGAGGGCGTGGCGGTGCCTGTAGAGTGATTGCGACATGGCCGCCGGGAGGACTGTGGAGGAGGGCGCTGACGGGCTGGTCGAGCGGTTCCTGGCCAGCTGGTCCGGCCGCACCCGGCAGGCCTACACGGTCGACGTCCAGGACTTCGCCAGCTTCCGGGGGAAGGCGGCGGCGGAGGCGGTCGCCGAGCTGCTGGCCAGCCGCCAGCAGGGACATCGCCTCGTGCTGGACTTCGCGGCCGAGCTGCGCCGGCGAGGCCGAGCCTGGTCGACGGTGCGGCGCCGGTTGAGCACGCTGAGCTCCCTGGTGAGGATGGCCGGTGACCTGGGCATGGTGGCCTGGTCGCTGGAGGTGCCAGGCGACGACGAGATCTCCGCGACGGCGGAGGCGAGCAAGGGAAAGCCCGGCGAGGTGGCCTACGTGCTGCCCCGGCACCCGGCCGAGATCGACCGCCTCGACGTTCAGCACTACGCGCTGCGTGAGGGGCTGGGCGCGGACTATGTGGCTCCGGTCCGGCGGCCGGCCCGGGTCCTCGACGTCGGGGCGGGCACCGGGCAATGGGGATTCGACCTCTGCAAGCGCTTCCCGGAGGCGCTGGTCGTGGGCTTCGACCTGGAGCGGAGCAAGCCGCAGGCGCCGGCGAACTACTGCCTGGTGCGGGGGAACCTGCTCCAGGGCCTGCCGTTCGTCTCGGGGAGCTTCGACTTCGTCCACCAGCGACTGCTGACGCTGGCGGTGCCGCTGCGGTTGTGGAAGGGGGTCGTCGACGAGCTGGTGCGTGTGGTCAAGCCAGGAGGCTGGCTGGAGCTGGTGGAGGGCAACGTCGAGTTCGAGGCGCCCGGGCCGGCGACAGACCGGCTCGCCGAGCTGCTGCGCCGCCTGATGCGGTTATCGGGGATCGACTCGACCGGGATCATCTACCGGTCGCTGCAGGACCAGCTGGCGCAGCGGGGCATGACCGACATCGAACGGCAGGCGGTCGCGATCCCCCTCGGAGAGTGGGGAGGTCGTCTGGGCTCCTTGCTGGGGACTGACTGCCGGGCCATGTACCTGCGGCTTGCCGACGCCTTCGAGGCCAAGTTCGACGTCCCGGTCTCCGAGTGCCACGACCTGGTGGCGAGGGCGCAGCTGGAGTGGGAGGAGCTGCACACGAGGTACAGCTTCGCGGTGGCCTACGGACGCAAGCCACGCTGAGCAGCCTGGCGAGGG
>JBKPCH010000040.1:0-17027 GCA_046727275.1 Candidatus Dormiibacterota bacterium | reverse complement strand
GCCCCGCCGCTTCGCTCGCCGTTCCCGCCGGCGGCCCCCGGGCTGCCGCCGGTGGCACGACAGCCGGTGCCGCCCCCGGCGACGCAGCTGCCGCCCGGCGTCCCCGGCGTCCCCGGGCCGAACGGGGCGAGGACCGGGCGTCCCGCGCCCCGCCCCGACGCGCCGCTCCAGCTCCGCGGGGTGCGGTCGACCGACCTGCCGGCGGTCCTGGACCTGGTCAACGCGGACCTTCCGCCCGGCCAGCCACCGTGTGACCGGCCGTCCCTGGAGATGGCGCTGCGCGGCGAGTCCTTCGTGGACTCCGGGTGGTGGCAGCAGCTGGCCAACGTGCAGGCGGTCGTGGCCACCCGCGACGAGGTGGTCGTGGGCGCCGTCTCGTTCGCGATGGCGCCGGCCGACCGGAGCGGCTGGCTGCTCTGGCTCCACGCCCGGGAGGACCGGCCCGTCGTCGAGGCGCTGGTCGACCACGCGCTCCGGGAGCTGTCCGGCCGCTCGCACCTCTACGCGTTCTGGATCGCGACCGCGCTCACGCTCGGCGTCGAGGCGCTGACCGCGGAGATGCGGCCGGCGACCCACGCGGTCCTGCAGGCCCGCGGCCTGACGGACCGGGACGCCTGGCGCTACCTGGTGCTCCCGCTGCAGCGGTCGGTCGTGGACGCGGGCACCGAGGAGGTGGCCGCCGTCACCCCCACGTCCGGCCCCGGAGAGACTCAGACGTGGCGGCTGACCGTTGGCGACCCCGGCCAGCCGATCGCCATGGCCGAGGTCTCGCTCGGGAGGGACGGCTGCGGCGTGCTCTGGTGGCTGGAGGTGGAGCCGAACCGCCGCGGCCGCGGCGTCGGCCGGCGCGTGCTCCTGCAGGCCCTCCGGTTCCTCGCCCTGCGCGGCGCGCGGACGGTGGCCGCCTTCGTCGACCACGTCGCCGGCCACGAGGGGGACCGCCGGCCGGCGCTCCGCCTCTTCGCCTCCGTCGGCTTCCAGGAGGTCGACCGGCTCAGCTGCTACGAATCGCCCCGACAGGCAGCGCGTTAGAGGTCTGGCCGGCCAGACCTCTATGTCCGTTCGACGACGGCGCTCAGCACCGGCGCTGCGCCGGCCTGCTCCCTCCATCGCTGGTCGTTCACGCCCATCACGAGGAGCCACAGGGTCAGCGATGCCTCCCCGACGAGGCCGACGGCCATGTTGTAGGGCGACAGGTCGCCGGCGAGCGCCGGCGACAGGAATAGAAGAGCAGCGTCACCGCGACGTAGCACGCGGAGGCGACGAGGTTCGCCGCCAGCCTGCCGCTGCCGGGGGCCAGGGCGAACAGTCCCGACACGAACGTGAGCAGGTAGAAGACACCGGCAACCCTGGCCTTGAGACGCGGCGACGCCGCGGAAAACCGCTGCACCATCACGGCTGCGTTCATGCTCGTGAGCGTGGGCAGCAGGCTGCTGGCCGGGAATCGGCCGAATAGCTGACTGGATGCGTAGAGGTCTGGCAGCTCTACGGCCGGCCCCGGGCCCGGTCCTTCGTGTAGTCGGTCAGGCCGATCACGTTGCCCCAGGGGTCCGCGAACTCCACGGTCCAGCCCGTCGCGACCTCGAACGGCTCCTCCAGCGGCTCGATCCGGCGCGAGCGCAGCTCCGCCGCGGCCGCGCGGGCGTCCCGGACCTCCAGCCAGATGCGCGGGGTCTCTCGCGGCGCGGTCTCGACGAGGGGGCGCACGTGGACGACCAGGCCGGGCTCCTCCGGGCCGAGCCGGAAGGCGGCGATGCCGCGCGGACCCACCTTGAACTTCACGGGCAGGCCCAGCCTCTCGCCGTAGAACTCCAGCGCCTCCTCGAAGTCGCCGACGGCGACCATGGCGTTGTCGACGCCGAGGATCTCCAGGCCGGAGCCGTCCCCGCTCACAGCCGGCGCCCCTCGGCGTACCTGCTCAGCGCCCGGCGCTCCGCCACCTCGATGGCCATCCAGCGCACGCCGCGCACCGCTCCCTCCAGGGCCAGGAACGAGCTGGCGCAGTCGCGCTCGGAATTGACCCGGCGGACCAGGTCCCAGGCCGCGGGGGCGCCCAGCGCGCGGAGGTGGTCCGCGCTCTCGATGCCGGCGGCCCGCAGCTCGCCGGCCAGCACCGGCCCGACGTTGGGCAGTCGTTCCAGGTCGTTCGTCCCCGTCATCGCGACCACTCCTTCAGTCCGAAGAGCTCCACCGCGTCGTGGAAGGCGGCGGCCAGGCGGCGCAGGCGCTCCGGCTCGGCCGCCGGCTGTCGCAGGCGGACCGGACCGGCCAGCGGCGCCTCCGCCACGACGGCCCGGCCCCGCTCGGTCAGCTCCACGACCCGCTTGCGGCGGTCGCCGGGGCTGGCCCGGCGCTCGACTAGGCCCTGGCGGACCAGCCGGTCGATCAGCTGCCCCAGCGTCGCGGGGTGCATGACCAGCCCGGCGCGCAGCTCGGCCAGCGTCACCGGCCGCTCGGCGACGATGCGCAGCATCGCCAGCTGGACGCCGGTCACGCCGTGCCGCTCGCGCAGGTCGCGGTTGAAGGCCGCCATTGCCTGGTCCAGGCGCCACCAGGCGCGAATTGCGGCGAGGCCGGCCGGCTCAGACTCCTCCACGGCATTGTTATGTGACCAATAATAACGCGCGTGCGGGCCCCCGGCGCGGCAGCGAGCCGGCAGCCGCCTAGCGTCAGCCGTCCAGTTCCGTGGACCTCAGCGTGGCGACGACCGGGTCCCGGTCCGGCTGCAGGATGATCCGGATGGGGCGGTCGAAGCGGACGTAGTTCCAGGCCCAGTTCGTCATCGCCGCGAGGCGGTTGCGGAAGCCGATCAGGTACCAGATGTGGACGAAGATCCAGGCCAGCCAGCCGAGGAAGCCGGTCAGCTCCAGCCCGCCCCGCAGGTGGGCGATGCCCGCGTTGCGGCCGATGGTGGCCATCGTGCCCTTGTCGAAGTAGCGGAAGGGCCGGTCCGGCTGCCGGCCGGTCAGGTCCGCGTGGATCGCCCTCGCCACGTAGCGGGCGGCCTGCATCGCCGGCGCCGAGAGCATGGGCAGCTCAGTCCCGTTCTCGGCGGCCCCGGCGACGTCGCCGAGCGCCCAGGCCCGCCGCGCGCCGCGCACCCGCAGGTACTCGTCGACGCGCAGGCGCTTGCTGCGGCTGCGCTCCGGCTCGGGCTCGAGGCCGGGCGACCGCGGCCGGACGCCCCCCGTCCAGACGATCGTCCGCGTCGGGATGACGGCACCGTCCGACAGCGTCACCTGGCGCTCGTCCGCGGTGTCGACCAGCACGTTCGTGCGGACCTCGACGCCGCGCTTCGTCAGCACCCGCTGCGCGTACCGGCTGAGCCGCTCCGAGAACATGCCCAGCAGCCGCTCGCGGCCCTCCACCAGCAGCAGCCGGGTGTCCTCCAGCCCGACCCTGGGGAAGTCCCGGCGCGCTACCAGCCTGAGCAGCTCGCCGAGGGCGCCCGCGTACTCCACGCCGGTCGGCCCGCCGCCCGCGACCAGGAACGAGAGCAGCGCGCGCCGCTCCTCCGGGTCGTCCTCGTGGTCGGCGCGCTCGAGGCAGGCCAGCACGTGGTTGCGCAGGCGGGTGGCCTCCTCCAGGTCCTTCAGGCCGATGGAGGCCTTCTCCAGCTCGTGGTTGCCGTAGAAGTTGTCGGTGCTGCCGGTGGCCAGGACCAGGTAGTCGTAGGGGATCTCCTCGCCGGGGCAGACGTGCACCAGCTGACGGGCCAGGTCTACGCCGCTCACGGTGCCCTGCCAGACCCGGACGTTGCGCGACTTCCGGAAGACCGTGCGCAGCGGGTAGGCGATGTCGCTGGGGTTCAGGAGCGCGGTCGCCACCTGGTAGAGCAGCGGCGTGAACAGGTGGTACCCGCGCCTGTCGACCAGGAGCACGTCGACCGCCGTCCGGTCCAGCTTGCGCGCGCAGACCAGGCCGCCGAACCCGGCGCCCACGATCACCACGCGGGCCCGAGTGCCGGCGGCCGCGCTGCCGGGCGCGAGCGGCTGCCCGGCTCCCGATCGGGTGCTGCTGTCCTCCTCGGAAAGTCCCATCCTCGCGGCCAACGCTACGCCGATAGCGAATGGCCTACGGCCGGTTCGGGTCCTGCCGGTCCCGCTCGGCCAGGCGCGCCTCCATCTCGTCGAGCGCCATGCGGAACGAGCTCTTGCGGGGCGGCGGGTGGCCCGTCAGCTTCAGCAGGAAGCCGACCACGCTGCCGAACAGGACCTCGGCCACCGCCACGGCCAGGAGCGCCAGCAGCACGGCGCCGGCCACAGCCAGCACCAGCCGGGTCTGGGCCGGGTTGAGCTGGACCGGGACGCCAGCCGCCAGAGCGATCGAGGCGTGCGTCATTCTCCTCTGATGCAGGCTACCGCGGCCGGGGCCGGCGCGAATACCCTTCCCGTCAGCGCTGGACCGGACAGGAGGAGGGTTGACGATGGGGGAACGGTTGGAGGGGCTGGCGGCCCTGGACCCGGCTGATACCGCTCCGCTGGGGCGGCGGGGACCGCGGGTGACCCGTCTCGGGCTCGGCTGCGCGCCGCTGGGCAACCTCTTCCGGGAGGTCGACGACGAGGTCGCCCACGCCGTCGTGGAGCGGGCGTACGACGCGGGCATCCGGCTCTTCGACACCGCCCCGCTCTACGGCTATGGGCTCTCCGAGCGGCGGGTCGGCCACGTCCTGCGCGGCAAGCCGCGCGACTCGTTCGTCCTGGCCACCAAGGTGGGCCGCCTGCTCCGCGCCGACGCCCCGCCGGACGAGACCCAGTTCTTCCATGGCGAGCCGTTCTACAAGGGCACGCCGCCGGTCAACCCCGTGTTCGACTTCAGCTACGACGGCGTGATGCGGTCCTTCGAGGAGAGCCTGGAGCGGTTGGGCCTGGACCGGGTCGACGTGCTCCACATCCACGACCCCGACGACCACTACGACGAGGCGCTGACCGGCGCCTACCGCGCCCTCGACCACCTGCGGTCGCAGGGCGTGATCCGGGCGGTGAGCGCCGGCATGAACCAGGCGGAGATGGAGGCCCGGTTCGCCCGGGAGGCCGACTTCGACTGCTTCATGCTGGCCGGCCGCTACACGCTGCTGGACCAGGTCGGCCTTCGCGAGCTGCTCCCGATCTGCGAGGAGAAGGGCATCGGGATCATGGCCGCCGGCGTCTACAACAGCGGCATCCTGGCCAACCCGCGGCCGGGGGCGCACTACAACTACGTGCCGGCGCCCGAGGACCTGGTGGACAGGGCCCTGCGGATCAGGGCCGTGTGCGAGCGCCACGGCGTGCCCCTCAAGGCCGCCGCGGCCCAGTTCGCGCTGGGCCACCCGGCGGTGGCCGCGGTGGTCATCGGCTGCCGCTCGGTGGATCAGCTGGAGGACACGCTGCGCCAGTTCGGAACGCCCGTCCCGGCGGCCCTGTGGGAGGAGCTGAAGGCGGAGGGCCTGCTGGGCCGGGACGTGCCCACGCCGTAGGCGGGGGCGCACCAGCGTTCAAGACCGGACCGGCCGCCAGCAGCCATCCTCGGGTCATGCGCTTCGAGACGAAAATCGCCGTGGTGGTCCGCGAGGACCTGGCCACCTGGCAGAAGCTGAACGTCGTCGCGTTCCTGTCCAGCGCTGTGGCCGGAGGACTGCCGGAGACCGTCGGCCAGCCCTACGAGGACGGGTCCGGCACCCGCTACCTGCCCATGTTCCGCCAGCCCGTGCTCGTGTACACGGGCGACGCCGCCTCGCTCACGCGGGCGCACGGTCGGGTCATGTCGCGCGGCCTCTGCGCCGCCGTCTACACAGAGGAGCTGTTCGCCACGGACAACGACGCCGACAATCGTGCCGCCGTGCGGGCCGTGGCCGCGGACCGGCTGAAGCTGGTCGGGCTGGCCGCGTACGGGCCCAGGGGATCGGTGGACCGGGCGCTCGACGGCCTTCGCCTCCACCCCTGACGTCCGGCCGGCCGAGCCGGCGAAGCGCCTGACCCGGCTATCATCCCCGGTGCGCGCCGTGGACGCCCTGCACCCCATGAGCAGCCGGAGGAACGGCCGGTGGTGACGCTGCCGCGTTCGGCTGTCTCGCTCCCCGCCCGGACTCGCCGCGTCCGCTGGCTCCTGCTGACCGCGCCGGTCGTCGCCGCGCTGGCCCTGGCGGTCCAGTGGCCGGTCGCGGGCCGGGAGCCGGCGTTCGCCCTGGCCAACGTCCTCGTAACCACCGCCTTCTACGTGACGGGCCTGCTGCTCTTCGAGGAGGGGGGCCAGGGCAGCACCGCCTTCGCGCTCGTGATGTTCGCCGTCTTCTACGCCGTCGGCTGGCTGAACGAGTGGGACATGGGGCCGTTCCCGCTCGTCGCCGAGGTGCTGGGTCCGCTGGCGCTGGCCTTCGGCGCCTGGGGGCTCCTCCGCCACCCCGATCCCCTGGAGCGATGGCACGAGCGGGCCCTCGTCGTGGCCATGTTCGCGTGGCTCTCCGGCGGGCAGGCCCTCCTGGCCCCGATCTCCCTCCCGCAGTGGCACCGATTCGGCGCCGGCGTCTGGTGGCCGGCCGTCCTGCCCAACCAGCCGCTCGCGGAGACCGTGCACAACGTCTACGAGGCTGGCGCCGCGCTCCTGGCCGCCGGCTTCGTCGTGGTCCTCCTGGCCCGCCTGGCCGGCAGGGGCGGCATCGACCGCCGCCTGACGGCGCCCGTCGCGCTCGCGTCGGCGGTCGGCGGCGTCGCGGTCGGCTCCGAGGCGGTCGGCGAGTTCCTCGCGCTGCCGGCGCGGCAGATGGACGACGTCTTCACGGCCGCCGGGCTGGTGCTCCTGCTGATCCCCACCGCGTTCCTGGCAACGGTTGTGCGCCGGCGGATGGCGCGGGCGGCTGTCGCGGACCTGGTGGTCCGCCTCGCCAGTCCCGCCCTGGGCGAGAACGTGCGGGAGGCGCTTCGCGAGGCGCTGGGCGACCCGACGCTGGAGGTCCTCTACTGGATGCCCGACGACCAGGCGTTCGTCAACGGCTGCGGATACCGCGTCGAGCGCCCGGCCGAGTCCCCCGACCGGCTGGCGGTGGAGGTCAGGATGCACGACGGCGAGCTGCTGGCGGTCGTGCTGGCGGACGCCTCGCTGGGGCGGGACCGCGGGCTCCTGGAGGCGGCCACGATGGCCTGCGGGCTGGCGCTGGAGAACGCGCGGCTGCAGGCCGCGATGCGGGCGCAGCTGGAGCAGGTGCGGGCGTCGCGGGCGCGAATCGTCGAGGCGGGCCTGGCCGCGCGGCGCCGGGTGGAGCGCGACCTCCACGACGGCGCGCAGCAGCGCCTCCTGGCCCTGGCCACCAAGCTCGCCGTGGCGCGGACGACTGCGCCCGACACGCCGACCGTGACGGCCATCGACGACGCGCGGCGGGAGCTGCGCCTGGCGCTGGAGGAGCTGCGCAGCCTTGCCCAGGGCATCTACCCGCCGATCCTCAGCCAGTCCGGCCTGGGGCCTGCCCTCGAGGAGGTCGCGGAGCGGCTGCCGCTGGCGGTCCAGGTCGAGGTGCCCGCGCGGCGGTTCGAACCGGCCGTGGAGACGACGGCGTACCTCGTGGCCTGCGAGGCGCTCGCGAACGCGGTCAAGCACGCGGCGGCGGAGCGGGCAACGGTCCGCGCCCTGCTGGCTCCGACCGCGCTCCACGTCGAGGTCGCCGACGACGGCCGCGGCGGCGCCGCGCCGCGCCCGGACGGGGGCCTGGCCGGTCTGACGGACCGCGTCCGGGCCCTGGGCGGCGACCTGACCGTCGTGAGCCAGCCCGGGACCGGCACCCGGGTCATCGCGAGGCTGCCGTGCGCGTAGCGCTGGTGGACGACTCGACGCTCTTCCGCCAGGGCGTGGCGATGCTGCTCGGCACGGTCGGCGTCGAGGTGGTGCTGCAGGCGTCCTCGGCCGAGGAGGCCCTCCCCTGCCTCGATGCGGCCCGGCCGGACGTCGTGGTCCTGGACATCCGCCTGCCGCCGACCTTCACCGACGAGGGGCTGGTGATGGCCGAGCAGATCCGTGAGGCGCATCCCTCCACCGGCGTGCTGGTCCTGTCGACGTACGCGGTGTCGAGCTACGCAGTGCGGCTGCTGCAGACGGGCTCGACCGGGATCGGCTACATGCTGAAGGACAGGGTCGACGACATCGACGCGCTGCACGACGCGCTGACCCGGGTGGTGGGCGGCGAGCTGGTGATCGACACGGAGATCGTCGGCCGCCTGCTGGGCCAGGAGCGCCGCCCGACCGGTCTCGACCTGCTGAGCGAGCGGGAGCGGGACGTGCTGGCCCTCATGGCGGAGGGCCGGTCCAACGTGGCGATCGGCCAGCAGCTGTACCTGAGCCCGAAGACGGTGGAGAGCCACGTGGCGAGCGTGTTCCTGAAGCTGGGGCTGTACCCCGCCCCCGACGACAACCGCCGCGTGCTGGCGGTCCTCACCTGGCTCCGGGCGTCGCACGACTAGCCAGGCGCTGCTCGCGCAGGTAGCTACCTCCGAGCCTCTCTTAACACCCTGTGTTGGCTGGCTTCCCCGGCGCCCCTACGATGCGAACATGCGTTCTCGAATCGACGACCTCACCGCGCCGGGCGCATGCCCGGAGGACCCGCCGCGAGCGGCGGCAGGGGCATCGGGCCGCCCGGGTACCCGGTCTGCGCGTACCAGGCGGCCTGCTGCTGGTGCCAGGCGGCCCACCGCTGCGCCTCCCGCCGGGCTTGGCGGCGGCGCCACGCTCCGATCAGCACGACCACCGCCACGGCGACGACCGCCGGCAGCAGCACGCCCATGACCAGGGCGGCGACGACCAGCGCCAGGGCGAGGCCGTCCTCGACGAGGGACGCGACCGGTCCGAGCAGGCCCAGGTTCAGCGCCGGCCGCACCGACGCCCTGACCAGGTGGACCGTCGTGGCTGTGCCGGCGCCGGCGGCGAGGCTGAGCACGACCTGGAGCCCGGGGTCGACGCGGTCGATCGTCCCTGTCTGCGAGGCGAAGACGATCGCGCCGCTGGTCGCGGCCAGCGGGGCGCCGACCACGTGGGCGACCGAGTCCAGGGCGGGCACCTTGTCGACGAGGAACTCGCAGGTTGCGATGGCGAGCAGCCCGTAGAAGGCCACGTCCGAGGCGAGCGCGTCGTACGGGTGGGCCAGGTGGACGAGGCCCACGCGGGCGGCCAGGCTCACCAGCAGCAGGGGCAGGCTGGCGTTCAGACCGCTGGCGGTGGCCAGGCCGAAGGCCGCGGGCAGCGACAGCAGCAGTGGGTCCATGGCGCCATTCTCGCCCGGAAGGCGGCGCGGCGGACGATCGTGCGGAGGCCGGACGGGAGCGACGGAAACGGGAGGGCGACTGCGGAGGCTTCTGAGCCGGTGGCCGCCGACCGCGGCTGATCGCGACCGCGCCTGGCCGCGCCGGACACGCCGGACCGCCGGACCGCGCCCCCGGGCGCCGTCACGCAGCCGTCGCACGGCCCGGTGCATCATGTGGGTCAGATGAAGCCCGACCAGCTGCTCGGCATGTCAGCGCTGCTCGCCGTGCTGGCGCTGGCCGCCTGCGGAGGGCAGCAGCCGCGCGCCTCTACCTCCGCGGCGCCCGCGACCGTCGCGCCCACCGCCACCCCGGCGCCCACGCCGACGGCCACGGCCACACCGGCGCCGACGCCGGCGCCGGTCAGCGTCCCCGACTTCCAGGTGGTCGCCTACCAGGGCGCCGACGCCTTCGGAGGCCAGCAGGGCCACTTCGCCGCCGCCTTCGCCAGCGGGCGGCCGGTCGTCCTGCTCTACTTCGCCGGCCTTTGACTGACCTGCCGGGCAGAGATGCCCGGCTTCGCCCGCGTCGCGGGCGAGTACGAGGGACGGGTCACGTTCGTCGCCGTCGACATCGGCCCCTACGTGGGCCTGGGCAGCCACGCCGACGGGATCCGCCAGCTGCAGCGGACCGGCACCCAGTATCCCGCCGCATACGCCGTGGACGACTCGGCGCTGAAGCAGTACGGCGTCCTCGGCACTCCGACCAGCATCTACTTCGACCGCCACGGCAGGGTGGTCAGGAAGGTGCCGTCCGCGTTCGGCGAGGCGCCGCTGCGGCAGGAGGCGGCCACCCTGGCCGCCATCCCGTGACCGGGGAGCTGGCCGGCTCCCGGCCCTCCGCACGACCGCGCCGGCGGGCCGCGCTGGCCTGGTCGCTGGCGGCCGCCGCCGTCGCCCTGACGGTCCTGGCCGTCAGGGCGGCCGGCGGGAGCGCCATCGTCGGCGTGGACCAGGTGAGCGCCCGGCCCACGGCCGCCCTGCAGGACCTGGCCACGGTCGCGCCCTTCGGCTACGCCTTCGGCGCCGGGATGCTGGCCGCGGTCAACCCCTGCGGCTTCGCGCTGCTGCCCGCGTACCTCGGCCTGTACCTGGGCTCCCCGGAGGAGGGCTCGCCACCGCTGCGGCGGCTGCTCCGGGCGCTCCGGGTCGCGGCCACCCTGACCGGCGCGTTCGTGCTGACCTTCGCGGCGGCCGGCGGCGCGGTCGCCGCCGTGGGCGCCTCCCTGGGACCGGCTCTGCCGGTCGCGGGCCTGGTAGTGGGCCTCTGCCTGGCGGCCGCCGGCGCTCACGTGCTCTCCGGCGGCAGCCTGAGCACCGGGCTGGCCGAGCGCGCCAGCGCCCGCCTCTCGCGCGCGGCCCGGACGCCAGGGCTGCGTGGCTACGCCGCCTACGGCATGGCCTACGCCGTGGCCTCGCTGGGCTGCGCGCTGCCCATCTTCCTCACCGTGGTCGGGATGGCCAGCGCCGCCCACGACCCCGTCCGCAGCGCCGGACAGCTGCTGTTGTACGGGCTGGGCATGGGCCTCGTCATCACCGTGCTCACGGTCGCGACGGCGCTGGCCAGGGCCGTCGCGTGGCGCCGGCTCCGCGCGCTGGGCGGCCGGCTGCTGGGGCCCGCGACGGGGCTGCTCCTCGTGGCGACCGGGGCCTACGTCACGGCGTACTGGGTGACGCTGGGCTTCCAGTAGCGGGGAAGGGCCGGCTCTTACCCGGCCGTCCCTCCCGGCGCAAAGACGGCATACTGGGTCTGCCTCAGCGTCCGGAGTGGCCCCGGAGCTGCCTCAGGGAGGAGGGTATTGTGCACAGTCACCGGTTGGTCCCGCATCGGTCCCGCGCCGGCCTGGCGGCGGCGCTTGCCGCGTTCGTCGTGCTGGGCGCGACCGTCGTGTACGGGCACGTCGCCCTTGCCGCCGCGCCCGAGGGCGGCTGGCTCTCCTTCCGCCACGGCCACCTCGTCTACGGCCACGACGCCCAGGGCAACCGGATCCCCGACTTCTCCTATGCCGGCTACCGGAACAGCGAGGCGCCCATCCCCCACGTGCCGGCCCGGGCCAGGGTCTCCCCGCCCGCGGATGGAGGCGACGCCACCGCGCTGATCCAGGGCGCGATCGACAGCGTCTCGGCCCTGCCGATCGACCGGCACGGCTTTCGCGGCGCCGTCGTCCTCGAGAGGGGCACGTACCCGATCGGGACGAGCCTCCACATCCAGGCCAGCGGCGTGGTCCTCAGAGGCTCGGGCGCCGGAGAGGAAGGCGAGGACGGCACGGTACTCCTGCCGGCCAACCCCGTCGCCCGCACGCTCGTCAACATCGGCGGGACCGGCAAGGTCACCCCGGCCGGGCCGGCCCACAGCGTGGTCGACGACTACGTGCCGGTGGGCTCCCGGACGGTCACCCTGGACTCGACGGACGGCCTGGCGGTCGGGGACGACGTGATCGTCCAGCGGCCGCAGACGCAGGCCTGGATCCACGCGATCGGCATGGACGCCATCCCGCCCCGGCCCGACGGCAAGCCCATCACCCAGTGGCCGCCCAACTCGGGCCTCCAGTTCCAGCGCAAGATCGCCGCCATCAACGGCAGCCACGTGACGCTCGACGTGCCGCTGACCAACGCGCTGGAGAAGGTGTTCACGAACGCGACCGTCTGGAAGTACACCTTCGCGGGCCGGATCAGCCAGGTGGGCCTGGAGGACCTCAGCAGCGACGGCATCGCGATGCGCGGCGACCCCACCGTGACCACGGGCAGCGGCTTCTTCAACGTCACCTTCGTGAACCTGGACGCGGTCGACAACGCCTGGGTGCGCAACACCACCGTGACGCGCTACTCACAGCCCTACCTGGTGGGGACGGGCGCGATCCGGGTCTCGATCCTGCACACCCGGTCGCTGCACATGGAGCAGATGATGCGGCAGGACATCCTGGACCAGCCCTTCACCTACGGCGTCAGCGGCCAGCAGGTCCTGGTCCGGGACGCGGTCGTGACCGGTTCCAACGTCCACGCCTGGACGACCCAGTCGCGCACCCCCGGCCCCAACGTCTTCTCCCGCTTCGAGGAGCGCAACACCGGCGTCGACAAGTTCGACTCCGGGCCGCACCAGCGCTGGGCCGCGGGCATCCTCGGCGAGGACCTGGACATGCACAGCACGCCGGTCGACCAGCAGCGGGCGATCGACTTCGCGCCGTGGCCGGCGACCGAGCTGGAGGACCGCCAGTGGTTCGGCAGCGGCCAGGGCTGGTCCGCCGGGAACAGCGTCCTCTACAACGTCAGCTCCACGACCTGGCGCGTGGAGGACCCGCCGACCGCCCACAACTGGGCCATCGGCATGAAGGGGACGAACATCGGGCCGCGGCCCAACCCCCCGCACCAGAACGGCGAGTTCCAGTCCATCGGCAGGTTCGTGCAGCCGTTCAGCCTCTACGACCAGCAGCTGCGCGAGCGCCTGCGCGACCGGGAGCCATCCGACGACGAGAGCGACGACGGTTAGCCGCCCAGGGGGCCGCTCAGAGCCCGCCGCCGCCCGGGCAGAGCTTCAGCAGCTGGTCGTCGCCGGCCCGCGGGGTCCCGCGGCTGTCGCGGTTGCTGGTCAGGACGTACAGGCAGCCGTCGGGACCGGCGACCGCGTCGCGCAGCCGTCCGTGGCCCTGCAGCAGGGTCTCCTGGCCGTCGATCCTGGCCGGGTCGGCGGCGTCGACGAGGAGCCGCAGGAGGCCCTCGCCCTTGAGCTCGGCCACGATCAGGGTGGGCCGCTCGTCCCTGGCCGGCGCGTAGAACGTCATCCCGCTCGGCGCCCACACGGTGCTGCCCCCGCTCTCCACCAGCGGCGAGATGCGGCTGGCCGGCAGGCTGCCCTGGGGGAAGCTGGTCCGGGTGCTGGCCGCGAACTCCGGCCAGCCGTAGAAGCCGCCCTGCTGGACCAGATCCACCTCGTCGTGGCAGCACAGGCTGAACTCGCCGGTGGGGCCGTTGACGCTGGCGTACAGCCGGCCCGCGGAGTCGAAGGCCAGGCCCTGCGGGTTGCGGAAGCCCCAGGCGAACACCTCGCGCCCGCTGCCGTCCGTGTGCACCCGCATGACCTTGCCGCTCAACCCGCCCGGGTCCGCCGCGCGCGACGGGACGAACCCCTCGCCGGTCGTGAAGTAGAGCCAGCCGTCGGGGCCCAGCTTCAGCCGGCCGCCGAAGTGGTAGCAGGTGCCGCCCGGGATCCCGTCCACCAGGACCTGCTCGGACGTCAGCCTGTCGCCGTCGATGGTGAACCGGGAGACCCGGTTCGTGTTGCCGCCCGCGCCGGCGTACGTGTAGTACAGGTACGCGGACTGGTCCTGGAGGGCGAGGCCGAGGAGGCCGTCCTCGCAGCCGTTCCCGGTCGCCACGCTGAGCGTCAGGGCCGGGTCCGGCAGCAGCCTGCCGCCGCGGACGACGCGGACCCGGCCGGGCCGCTCGGTCAGCCAGATGCTGCCGTCCGCGGCGAACGCCAGCGCCCAGGGTGCGACCAGGTTCTGCGCGACGGCGGTGGCGCCGAGCTGGAGGGAGCTGGGCGGCCGCAGGGTCGGGGCCGGCGTGGCAGGCCGCGCCGTGGCCGGGGCCTGAGGGGACCTCGCCGGTGAGGAGCCGGCGCTCGGCCCACTTCCCGAGCTGCAGGCGGCCAGCGTCAGCGCCGCCACGGCGGCTGCCAGCGATCGGCGAGGCACCGCCACAAGCTACCACCGGGGATGTCACTCATGGGATTCCCAGCGATCTCCCAGGCGCCGGCCGCCCCGGGAACGCCAGCAGCCGGGGCTCTGGCCGCTCATTGCTTGACTGGGGCCACCCAAGTCCCTACCATCTGCCCAGCTTGCCGTATCACGGAATGCGTTTCCGCAACGTGGAAGGGAGGAAAGGGGCGTGAACCCCGAGATCCGCGACACCGGGAGAGGAGGAAGTGAGTAGATGAACTGGCTGTCGGAGTCCAAGGCGCTGAGCAGACGGAAGTTCATCCACATGGCGATGGCGACCGGTGCGACGGTCAGCGCGAGCTCACTGCTCCAGGCCTGCGGCGGAGGCACCCAGACCCAGGACAAGACCGCCTTCGGCCCCGCCGCCACGATCCACGTCGGGGACACCGTAGCGGAGCCGAACCCCGAGATCACAGCCGAGCGCTGGTTCGCCAAGCGGCTCAACGAGCTGACCAACGGCGAGTACACGCTGGTGGTGCACCCCAACTCGACGCTGGGCAGCGCCACGGCGATGAACGACCAGGTGCGCGCCGGCACGCTGCAGTTCGTGAAGAGCAGCAGCGGCAACGTGACGTCGTACGACAAGCGCCTGGGGATCTGGAACCTGCCCTACGCGTTCACGAGCGACAAGCAGACGTTCGCCGCCGAGGACGGGAAGCTGGGCAAGGCGTACAGCGACATCCTGGCCAGCTACGACCTCATGTTCCTGGGCATGTGGGACGGCGGCACCCGCAACATCTACAACACGAAGGGCCCGATCAAGACCCCGGCGGACCTGAAGGCGCTCAACCTCCGGATCCGGACCATCACCGACCCGATCTACATCGCCACCTTCACCCAGCTTGGCGCGAAGCCCGTCCCCATGGACCCCTCGCAGATCTTCGGCGCGCTGCAGCAGGGCGTCATCGACGCGGCCGAGAACAACGTCCCCTTCTACGTGGCGCAGCACCACAACGAGATCGCCAAGTACTTCTCCTGGACGAAGCACTCGCGCAGCTACGACCCGTTCCTGGTCAGCGCCAAGTGGTTCAACGAGCAGAACAAGAAGAGCCAGGACGCGATCGTGCAGGCCGCCAAGGAGGCCCTCACGCGCGAGCGGACCCTCTGGGTGACCGGCGAGAAGAATGCCATCAAGGAGGCGACCGACGCTGGCGACAAGTTCAACGACGCCGACGTGAAGGCGTTCCAGACGGCGGCGGAGCCGGTCTGGGACCAGAACAAGGACAAGTTCGGCAACCTGTACCCGCTCCTCCAGCAGTCCATTTCGTGAGCGATACCGATTCGAGGCGCGGCCTGTGGCCGCGCCTCACCGCCGTGGGCCGCGAGCTGGAGAACGGCGTCCTGGGCGCCCTCCTGGTCGCCACGGTCGGCGTGGTCTTCGCCCAGGTGATCTTCCGGTACGTGATCAAGCAGCCGCTCACCTGGTCGGTCGACGTCGCCACCTACCTGCTCGTCTGGGTGGCGTTCTGGGGCTTCGCGGTGGCGGTCCGCGACCGCGCCCACGTCGCCCTGCTCCTGTTCGACGAGCGCGTGGGGCACACGGGGCGCCGCGTGATCGCGGGCGCCCAGCTGATCGGGATGGTCCTGTTCATGATCGCGCTGCTGTACGGGGCAGTGGACTTCGTCTTCTTCCGCAGCCGCGGCGAGCACTCCCCCCTCGGCATCCCCTTCTGGGTCGGCTACTCCGCCGCCGCGGCCGGAGCCGCGGTGGCGCTCATGCACCTCGCGGACCAGCTGTGGGCGCTGTTCCACGGCCGGCTCGAGCTGGCGACGCTGGAGGACTCAGCGGAGCTGCGCGTGCCATGATGGCGGCCCTCGTCGTCGCGATCATCGTCCTGATCATCGCCGGCATCCCGATGGTGGCCTCCATGGGGCTGGCCGCCTCGGTCACGCTGCTGGCGCAGAACCTCCCCGAGTACCTCGTCGCCCAGACGATGTACGGCGGGCTCTCGAACTTCACGCTGCTGGCGATCCCGCTGTTCATCCTGGCCGGCGAGATCCTGCACCGCTCCGGCGGAGCCGCGCGGCTGGTGCAGTTCGTGATCGCGCTCGTCGGCTGGCTGTCGGGCGGCCTCGGTATCGCGGTCGTGATCTCGACCATGCTCTTCTCCGGGCTGTCAGGCTCCGTCAACGCCGACGCGGCCGCCATCGGCTCGGTGATGCTGCCGTCGATGATCGAGGCGCGCTACCGCCGCGAGTGGGCTGCGGCCATCGTGGCAGCGGCGGCGGGCACCGGCATCCTGATCCCGCCCTCGATCACCATGATCGTGCTCGGGACGGTCGCCAACCTCTCCATCTCGAAGCTCTTCCTCGCCTCGCTGCTGCCGGCTGCGCTCATCGGGCTGTCGAAGATCATCGTCATCTTCGCCCGCGCCCGCTTCGTAGCCGCCACTCGCGAGGAGACCGTGCCGTTCAGCGGGCGGGAGGTGCTGCGCACGTTCTGGGCCGCGGTGCCGGCGCTGTTCGCGCCCGTCATCATCATCGGCGGCATCCTGGGCGGCATCTTCACCGCCACCGAGGCGGCGGCGGTGGCCGTCATCTACTCGGCGGTGCTGGCGCTCACCTACCGGACGCTGAAGCTGCGCGACTGGGGCCGGATGCTGGTGAGCGCCGGCAGGCTCAGCGGCGTCGTCCTGGGCCTGGTGGCGGTCGCCTCGATCCTTTCGTACCTGTTCGCCTACAACTCCGTGGACCAGTCGCTCAGCGACTTCACGTCGGGGTTCATCGGCAACTACTTCCTGTTCGTGACGGTGACGATGCTGCTCTTCTGGGTGGTCGGCGCGCTGCTGGACGGCGTCCCCGCCCTGATCATCCTGGTCCCGCTGTTCTTGCCGCTCGCCGAGCTGGCGGGCATGCAGCGGCTCCACTTCGCCATCTTCAGCCTGGCCGTGCTGGGCATCTCGCTGGTCACACCTCCGCTGGGGACGGCCTGCTTCGTCGTGTGCGGCATCGCGAGGACGCGCATGAACCGCATGGTGGTGCCCATGATCCCGTTCCTGCTGATCATGTTCGCGGTCATGCTCCTGCTGGCGTACGTGCCCGGGTTCTCGCTC
>JBKPCH010000039.1:0-11547 GCA_046727275.1 Candidatus Dormiibacterota bacterium | reverse complement strand
CGCCGGACCGCCGCCAGGCGCACGCGCCGCCCAGCGGGCAGCCGCCGCACCGGGGCCGGCCGCGGCACACGGTCGCCCCCAGGTCGAGCACCGCCTGGTTCCAGGCCCAGCCCCGGCACGGGGGCACCAGCGCGTCGGCGTCCTCCTGGCTGATCGCCCGGCCGAGGGCCCGCGACAGCGCCCGCCGGGCGTTGACGTCCAGCACCGCCACGTCCCGCTCGAACGCGAAGGCCAGCACCGCCCGGGCCGTGTAGGGGCCGACGCCGGGCAGGCCGAGCAGGTCGGGCAGGGACTCGGGCAGCCGGCCGCCGTGCCGCTGGACCACGGCCACGGCCGCCCGGTGGAGGTTCAGCGCCCGCCGGTTGTAGCCCAGGCCGTGCCAGAGGCGGATGACGTCCGCCGCCGGCGCCGCCGCGCAGGCCGCCGGCGTCGGCAGCTCGGCGAGGAACGCCTTGTAGCGGGGGACGACGCGCGCCACCTGCGTCTGCTGCAGCATCAGCTCGGACACGAGGACCGCCCACGGATCGCGCGTGCGGCGCCAGGGGAGGTCCCTGCGGGCCCCATCGGCCCAGGCCAGCAGGGCCGCTCGGACGGCCGGCGCGGTGCCGGCGCTCACGGCCCCGGGCGAGCCAGGGCCCTGGCGCCGACGTCGGAGATGGCGATCGAGGCGCAGGCCACGCCAGCCGTCAGCGCGTCTGCGACGCCCGCCGGGTCGGCGCCGTCAGCGAGCCAGCACGAGAGCATGCCGCCGGCCAGCGCGTCCCCGGCTCCGGTCGTGTCCTCGACGTGGCCGGGACCGGCCGGGACGTACGCCGCGCCGTCCGCGGTGTACGCGGTGACCCCGCCGGGCCCGTGCTTCAGGACCAGCCCGTCCAGGCGCCAGCGGACGCGGAACGCCTCGGGGTCACGACCGCCGAGCCCGGCGAACTCCTCCTCGTTGCAGAAGTACCAGTCGGCCAGCCCCAGGACCTCCCTGGCCACCTCCGGCGCCGCCTCGACGTAGGAGCGCATGGCGTCGGCGGCGAGCAGGCCGCAGCCGCTCAGCTGCCGGGCCGCCTCGAGCTGCCGGTCCGGGCGCATGGAGCCGATGAAGGCCCAGCCCCGGTAGCCGCCCGGGACGCGCGGCGACCAGAGGTCGTAGATCGAGTCCTGGCTGCCCAGGTCCACGTTGCGTCCGCCGGCCGCGTCCGCGAACCAGCGGTACGTCGGGGCGTCGACCACCGTCAGGCCGCTCAGGTCGACGCCGGGCTGGCCGGCGAGCGCCCGCCGGACGCGGGCCTCGTAGTCGCGCCCGACCGGGGCGATGACGGTGACGTCGGCGCGGGCGCAGGCCGCGAGCGTGAAGTACACGGCGGAGCCGCCCAGCTCGTCGGTGATCCGCCCGCCCTGGAGCGAGTCGATCGCCACGGAGCCGGCCACCAGCAGCCGGGGCCGCCGCGGCGACGGCTCTGGCACAGGGTCAGGCTCGCCGGCCGGAGGCGCTGGGCGCGTTCAGGACATGCCGGGCGCGGCCCAGCTTCTCCAGGAAGTCGGCGGCGCCCTCGAACGGCTCCACCTCCATCCAGCAGCGGCCCAGCTCGGCCGGAGCGTGCGCGTCGCTGCCCGACGCGGCCACCTTGCCGAGGTCCCGGCAGAACGCCGCGGCGGCCTGGTTGGCCGCCGGGGACGCCCACGAGTTGTGGGTCTCGATGATGTCCAGCCGGGGGGCGAGCTCGACGAGCCGGTCCTCCGAGAAGCTGGAACGCCGGCGGTCCAGGGGATGGCAGGCGTACGTGAGGCCGCCCATCGCGTGGATCGCGTCGCAGATCGCCTCGGGCGGCCCTCCATCCGGGATCGTGGCGGTGATGAAGAGGCCGATGATCTCGCCCTCGCGGGAGCGCACCTCCTCCCCGACGATCGCCAGCTCGGGCGCGAGGCGCCGGAGCCGGAGGGCGCCCTCGGCGGTGCCGTGGTCGGTCAGGGCGATGCGGTCGAGGCCCAGCTCGGCGGCCCTGGCGATCAGCGTCTCGAGGCTGGTGGCGCTGTCCGGCGAGTAGCGGGAGTGGAGGTGGAGGTCGACCCGCAGCCGCGCTGGTTCGGGAGGGGCGGTCAGCGGGCCGCCCGCCGCGCTGTGCGGCGGAACAGGGGGATGACCCGCGCCGGCATCCGGGCCTTGACCGACTCGTCCATCAGGCGCTCCTGCGCCGTGTAGAGGAACTCCATCAGCTCGGCCGGACGGCGCTCACCCCCGATCTGGCGGGGAAGGTCGGCGTCGGCCCTGGCGAGGAGGGCCACCACGCGCGGCATCAGCCATCCGGGAACGATGCGGAGGTTCTGGACCAGGCACTCCTCCAGCCAGAACATGAGCTCGTCGGACTCCCGGAGCAGCCGGCGGGGCGAAGACAGCTCGCGCTCGCGGCGCCGCCAGTACGTGGCTCGCCGCTGCTCCAGCACCGTCAGCTCGATCATCGTCGCCGCATCGTCCTCATGATCCTCCGCCGGCCACTATACCGCGACTACCCCCCGAGCCCGGCTCCGGCGGAGGGCCGTCGCGCGGCGGCCAGTGGGTGACGTAGCGGTAGCGGACCCCGTGGCCGGGCCGGCCGCCGGGCTCCGCCACCCAGCCGCCGCCGTCGACCGTCAGCACCCCCAGCCAGCGCAGGTGGTGCACCACCCGGGCGACGGTGTCGAGCCCGACGCCGGCCAGCGCGGCGACGTCGCGGACCGTGAAGCCGCCGGCGGGCGGGTCCTGCAGCAGCTGGTACAGCGCCCGGAGCGCCCGGCCGCCGTTGGGCCGGGTGCGGGGGAACCGCTGCCTGTACAGGCCGATCCAGTCCTCGACGTCCGGCGGCAGCGACACGGTGTCCTCCCCATCCGCTCCGGGCGACGGGTGGTCGCGTACGGCGGCGCTCCTGCTGGGTTCCGGCATCACCGCCCCCCTCTCCGCCGGGCGGTCCTCGGACCGCCGGGCCGGGGGCACTCGACCTCGTTCATCCCGCTTCCGACTCCGCGCTATTATCCAGGCTCCCGGCGGGCGCGGCACCGGCCGGAGCGGTGGCCCGGTGCCGGCGTGTGGCCCCGCCCAGGGGTGAACCGTTCCCTCCATTCTTGCGTAGAACCCGAACACGGCCTATGCTGAACCGCACCAGTTGGGGGCATGGAAGGGGTCTCAGACGGAGCTGCCGCCGGGAGCCATGAGCGGCCTATCCTCTGGCTGGCGGCGCGGGCCTCGCGACCGTCATGAGACCAGAGCTTCGCGTTCGCCGATCGCGCGCCGGGCGCGGCTGCGACAGCGCCCGCCGACCATTTCCGTCACCCGGCGGCCCTGCCCGGCCGCACTCCCTGGGGGTTAGAGAGAAATGATTCGCACAGTGCTTCGCGCGGCGACCGTCGCCGGCGTGACCGCGGGGCTCACCGTCGCCGTGGCCGCGCCCGCCCTCGCCGCCGGCGAAGAGATCAACACCACGCTGGACCGGATCACCGGCTGGGTCCAGGGGCTCCTGCTGTCCGTCGGCATCCTGGCCTTCGTCCTGGGCGCCGGCTTCTACCTGATCGAGGGCACCTCCGGCGGCCAGGAGCGGGGCAAGGCCCTGATGGTCGGCGCGGTGGTCGGCGTGATCCTGGGCCTCCTGGCCAGGCCCATCGTCAACCTGGCGGCCAGCTTCGTCCGGTAGCGGCTTGCCGACGAACGTCCGGGTCCGGCACGGCATGCTCGCGGGCGCGGCCGCCCTGCTGCTGATCGCCCTCGCCCCGGCGGCGGCGCTCGCCGCCTCGGCGTCGCCCAGCGCCGCCCCGAGCCCGGCTCCGAGCGGCCAGGCCCAGTCCTCGGGCCCCGGTCTGCCCAGCGTCCAGCTCCCGTCCCTGGACCCGCAGAAGGTGATCTACCAGGCGATCGCGGGCATCCTCTACACCTTCGACCAGACCCTGATCGAGGAGATGGACCGGCTCTGGAACCCGATGGTCGCCGGCAGCGACGACCTTCAGGGCAAGGAGAGCTTCGGCCCCGGACTCGTCGTCGACAACACCCGGCTGCGCGACATGTGGGGCCTCAGCTTCGGCCTCGCCACGGGCTCGCTGCTGGTGCTGATCTTCGCCGTGATGGCGCTGCTGTGGCTGCTCGGCGAGGCGGTCGGCAGCCGGCACGACATCGCCAGGAACCTCGTCTACTTCCTGTTCACCGTCATCCTGATGGGCGCCAGCCTGTTCCTGGTGCAGCAGCTGATCACGGTGGACAACGTGCTGGTGCAGGGCATCAACAGCCAGGTCACCATCGAGCTGCGCTCGCTGCCGGCCTTCCAGGGCCTGGGGCTCAGGGACCCCAGCGCCATCCAGGACGTGCACGACCTGCTCAAGGCGATCACCGTCTTCCTGGTCATCGTCTTCGTGGCCATGGAGCTGCTGGTGATCTTCGTCATCTACTTCGTGCGCCTGATCCTGCTCTGGGTGCTGGTGGTCACGGCGCCGTTCGTCTTCGCGTTCAGCATCATCCCCGCGGGCCGCGGCCTGGTCCTCTACTGGGTCCGGCTGCTGATCGCGACCGTGGCCGTGAAGTTCGTCAACGTCCTCGTGTTCACGACCTTCGTGTTCATGGGAGCCGCGTCCGACGTTGCCCTGCTCAACGTCTTCCTCGTCGGTACGATGCTGCTGTTCATGATCATGGTGCCGGCGACCCTGATGCGGGCGCTCGGCGAGCCGGGCCACGCGATCGTTTCGATGCAGCAGACCTGGCGCGGCATGACCCACCACGAGCCCCTGCGCCGCGCCACCTCGGGAGTCTGGCGGCGCCTGCGGAGGGACTAGTGAGTGGGATGCCTGCGCGCGGTCGGGGGGATGGTCGTGGCGGCGATCGTGCTGCTCGGCTTCGGCAGGTGCGCGCTGGGCCTGGTGCCCCTGACGAACGGGGGCTCGATGCCGGCCGACCGCGTCGTCCAGGTCGTCGTCCTGTCCCTCGTCGTGGCCGGCCTCTGCGGCTGGCTGTACGTGAGGTCGGCCCGGAAGTCGTGGCGGGTCGGCGTCTTCGCCTGGCCAGTCATCGCGATCGCGGCGGTGGTGCTGCTGGCGGTCAGCGCGCTGCCCATGCAGCGGGCCTGCCAGACCTATCACACTGCGACCGTCTGTCCCGCGTGGGCGAGGTGAGTTAGATGAGCAGCCCCAACCTGCCGGCGAAGATCTACCACATCACCGCGGACATCGACCGGGTCGAGACGTCCGTCACGGTGGCCGGACGGCGGGTGTCCGTGCGCTCGGCGCTGCTGCTGGCGGCCGGCGTCCTGGCCTCCATCGGGCTCATCAGCCTCCTGCTGCCGGCGTTCGGCTCGCCCGCGCTGGCCATCCCCATGGGGATGGCGCCCCTCTACCTGACGTCCATCGTCGCCTTCGTCCGCGCCCCGGACGGACGCTACTGGGAGTCGCACCTGATCGACCGCTACCGCTTCGCCCGCATGGTGAAGCGGGCGGTCAACCTGCCCGACGGCGGCCGCCTGGAGCGGTCGAGCAAGATCATCAACCTGCGCCAGGAGGTCATCCCCGTGGTCGACACCACTCTCGACAGCGAGCCGGTCCGCCGCACGCTCAACGAGCTCGACCTGCCGGTGACCATCGAAGCCGACGGCACCGGCCTGCGCATGGCGATCGACGACAAGGTGCTGCTGATCCAGCACGACATGTCCCGCAACCGGATTCGCGTGACCGTGAGCAAGCGCGAGCCGGAGGAGAGGTGAATTGAGGTTTCCCAGGTTCCTGGCCGGGCTCCGTCCGGGCTCGGCCAGCCTCGGCGGCAGCGAGGACGTCCGCTCGCACCTGCTGGTGGAGCGCATCGACAACGGCTTCCTGCACGTCCGCGGCCACGGCCCCCGCATCGTCCTGGAGGCCACGGGCGTCAACTTCGAGCTGAAGTCGCACTTCGAGCAGCTCGGGCTGCTGGAGGTCATGGCCGAGCTGCTCCAGTACCTCCACGACCCGGTGCAGATCCTGGTCCGGAGCCGCGTGTACGAGCCCGAGGAGTACTTCGAGACCCTCGAGGCCTGGCGCCGCAGCTGGACGGCCAAGCGCGACCTGCGGGAGGGCAGGCTGGCCGAGTACAAGGAGAAGATCCGGCTCATCGCCCGCGACAAGCAGATCAAGGACCGCCGGTTCTACGTCGTCGTGCCGTTCACCAGGGCGCCCATCGACCGGCTGCGGGAGCCGTCGCCCGACCAGGTCGCCACCCAGCTCAGCGCCAAGGAGAAGCAGATCGCACGCATCCTCCAGCGCGGCGGCATCAAGGTGCGCCGCCTCCGCTCGGGGGAGATCGAGGAGCTCTTCTACTACGCCTACGACCCCGTGATGGCGCGCATCCAGAAGCTGCGCGGCTCCGAGGCGGCCCAGACCACGATCGAGGTGAGGCCGCTGAAGCCGGACGACGTGATGGAGTTCCGGGTCCGCACGGCCGACGTGCGCGAGATGCTGGTGCCCTCGGTCCTCGAGGTGGAGGCCGCACACATCCACTGCGAGAACCGCGACGACGTCTACCTGCGCACTTTGTACCTCCACGACTACCCGCGCGAGGTCACGCCGAACTGGCTGCGCGACGTCCTCAGCCTCGACTACAACCTCGATGTCAGCATGCACATCAACCCGCTCGACCCCGGCCGCGCGCGCAGCCGGCTCGACGCCAACGAGCGGGAGCTGGCCGGCACCCTCGCCGCCGTCTCGGACGACGCCCCGGCCACGCGCGAGATCGAGGAGCGCCTGGAGGACATCTCCTACGCCAAGGAGGAGTTCCGCAACAAGGCCAAGTGGTTCCAGCTCTCGCTGTACATCACGCCGTACGCGCTCAGCCTGGACGAGCTGGAGCGGGCCAGCCGCGCCATCGAGGACCAGCTCGCCGGCCTGTTCTTCCGCAGCCAGCGCGCCCACTGGCGCCAGGAGCAGGCCTTCAACTCGGTCCTCCCGCAGGCGGTCGACCTGCTGAAGCAGACGCGGGGCATCTCGACGCGGCCGCTGGCCGCCGCCTTCCCCTTCAACGCGGCCGACCGGATCGAGCCGGAGGGCTACCTGTACGGCGTCGTGGGCGCCGAGCACAGCGCCAAGAGCATGCTGGTCCTGAACCCGCGGACGTGGGACAACGCGCACATGGTCGTGCTGGGCTGGTCGGGCAACGGCAAGTCCGCCAACGTGAAGGAGAAGCTGCTGCACGAGTGGATCGCGGGCAGCCACTGCGCGGTGATCGACCCCCGGGGCGAGTACGGCCCGCTGGCCGAGCACTGCGAGGGCGAGGTCATCCCGATCTTCCTGGGCAGCGCCAAGACGATCAACATCTGGGACCTGGCGCAGGAGGCGGGCCGCAACCCCTTCAGCTCCAAGGTGCCCCAGCTGATCAACTTCTGGCGGCTGGCGCTGGGCTACCTGCCGGAGGAGGAGATGCAGCTGCTGGACGGCGCGATCACCGCCGCGTACCACCGCGTGGGCATCAGCCCGGGCGACCCCGACTCCTGGACGCAGCCACCGCCGCTGACGAGCGACTTCCAGCAGGCCATCTGGGACCGCTACGGCCCCGAGGAGCGGACCCGGCTGCCCGCCACCAGCCTCTCCGAGCGGGTGCAGCGGTTCAGCTACGGCTACCTGGCGCCGCTGTTCAACCAGCGCACGAACGTCAACCTGGCCAACGACTTCCTCGTGTTCGACGTCCGGGTCGTCCGGCAGGAGCAGGCCGACCTGCTGCCGCTGGTCTACTGGCTGGTCCTCAACCACCTGCGGACGTGGATGACGTCGCGGCTCCGCCGGCGGGTCATCTGCATCGACGAGTTCTGGTCGCTGGCGCGCCACAACGAGGGCATGGCCTTCGTGGACGAGATGGCGAGGACGGCCCGCCACGCCAACACGCAGCTCGTCCTCATCTCCCAGAGCGTGGCCGAGATGCTCGCCTCACCGCAGGCGGTCGCCAGCCTCTCCAACATGTCGACGACGATCCTGCACAAGCAGCACCCGGACCACATCGGCCGGGTCATGGACACCTTCCACCTCTCAGAGGCGGAGGGCCGCTACCTGCAGAGCGCGGAGCGCGGCCAGTGTCTGGTGGTGACCGGCGCCGGCGAGCACGTGGCCATGTCGACGGTCGACTACGACCCGGAGCACGAGCTGTACTGCACCGAGCCGTTCAAGTGCGGCCGTCCCCACAAGCCGGTCGACGCGGCGCCCGAGGCGATCGCCTCGCCGATGTAGTGGGGGACCGCTGACGTGGCCGCCAGCCTCACGGCAGGGCCGGTCGGGAACCTGGTCAGGACCGCCGGGGCCGTCAGCCGGACGGCTCTGCGCGCGCTGGCCGGGGACTTCCGCGACCGCGTCGGCGGCGCCGCGGTCTCCAACCTGAAGCTGGCGATGGCCGTGCTGCTGGGGAGCACGACCGTGATCGCCGCGGTCGTGGTGCTGCCGGTCCTGATGATCGTGTTCGCGCTGAGCGTCGGGGTCAGCCACGGGCTCGACATCGCCACACCCGCCGCGCTGCCGCCCGGTCCGCCGCTCTCCGCGGGCGAGCTGGCGTGCCCGGTGCCCGGCGCGGTGACCACGCAGCCGTTCGGGCCCAGCGAGCTGGCCGGCGAGCCGGCGCTGTTCGGCTACGCCCACTTCCACGCCGGCGTCGACCTGGCCATCGTCCAGGGCACGCCCATCCGGGCGGCCGAGAGCGGCCAGGTGATCCAGGCTGCCGGCCAGACCGACAGCCTGGGCTTCCTCGTCGGCTACGGCAACCTGGTCCGGGTCGCCGCCAGCTCCGGCCGAATGGACTACTACGGGCACATGAGCTCGTTCGCGGTCAATCGCGGCGACGTGGTGCAGCAGAACCAGGTGATCGGCTACGTCGGCTCCACCGGCTACTCCACCGGGCCGCACGTGCACTTCGAGGTGCGCCAGAACGGCACCCCGGTGGACCCGGCGCCCTACATGCAGCGGTGCTCGTCCGGCTGATCGGCCAGGGCCCGGTCGAGGTCGCGAAGACCGGCCTGCTCCTGTTCACCACCCTGATCGCCGCGATCGCGCTCCAGCAGCTGGCGGCCACACGCGCCGGCCAGTCCACCGGCCAGGCCGACCGCGCGGCGGTGCTGTCCGTCGCCCGCCAGTTCGGGCAGGAGCTGACCACCTACGACTACGCCCACCCGGACGTGCAGCAGCACCACCTGGAGCCGCTGGTCACGCGCGGTGTGCTGGACCAGGTGCGGCGCGCGTTCCCCGACCTGGCGCTGTATCAGGCGGTCTCGGTCGGCGATACGCCCGACGTATACGTCCAGAGCGTCGATGTGGGCCACGCGGAGGTGCTCGTCCAGACGCGCAGCACGATGCAGAGCCGCTACACTCCCCCGGGCACCCACAGCAGCGGCCTCCTGCTCTGCCAGCTCGACCACGGGCAGTCCGGGTGGAGGGTGAGCGAGTACCGCTGGCTCACGCCGGTTGCGGAAGGCGTAAGCTGAGCGACTCCAAACCTCGCTGAGGGTGAACCATTCGTGCCGTTGAACCGTATAGGAATCAGCGGACCAACTTTTGGGTACAGAAATTAGTCAAGTGGATCTGGATACTGCGCTCGACCTGATCGATGAGGAGCCTTCGCTGAAGGTTGACGAGGAGGCGCTGGACGAAGCGAGCCTCGACGATGCCGTCCGCGCCTACTTCCGTGACATCAGCCGCGTCCGGCTGCTGACCGCCGCGGAGGAGGTGGAGCTGGCCCAGCAGATCGAGGCCGGCTCGGAGGCGGCCCGGCGGCGGATGATCGAGTCCAACCTGCGGCTCGTGGTCTCCGTGGCCAAGAAGTACAGCAACCGGGGCCTGAGCCTCCTGGACCTGATCCAGGAGGGCAACCTGGGGCTGATGCGCGCCGTCGAGAAGTTCGACTACCGGCGGGGCTTCAAGTTCTCCACCTACGCCACGTGGTGGATCCGGCAGGCCTGCCAGCGGGCGGTCGCGGACCGGTCGCGGACCATCCGCATCCCGACGCACAACGCCGACACCATCAACAAGCTGGTGCGCGTGGCGGACCGGCTGCGCTCGGAGCTCGGACGCCGGCCCTCCAACGAGGAGATCGGCCTCGAGATGGGGCTGGAGGCGGAGAAGGTCGCCTGGCTGCTCGACATCGCCCGGGAGCCGGTGTCGCTGGAGACGCCGATCGGCGACGGCGACACGGAGCTGGGCGAGCTGATCGAGGACACCAGCGTGGAGTCCCCGATGGCCGCGGCTGCCCGCGCCCTGATGAAGGACGAGGTCCAGGCCGTGCTGGAGACGCTGACCGCGCGGGAGCGGCGCGTCCTGCAGCTTCGGTTCGGGCTGATGGACGGAGAGCAGCGGACGCTCGAGGAGGTCGCCCGCCGGCTGGGCCTGGGCCGCGAGACGGTCCGCCAGCTGGAGCGGACCGCGATGGCGCGGCTCCGCGAGGCCGGACGGGCCGACCGGCTCAAGGCCCACATGGGGGCCGCGTAGGGGCGGCGCTGGTCGCCCCTACGACTCTCGACCGGCGGCCAACCGTCTGACGGCGGCCGCCACCTCGTCGATCGGGACGCCCACCGGGCAGGCGGCCGCCGCTGCGGCCAGCGCGGTGGGGCCGGGATCGACGCCCTCCAGGTCGGAGGCCGCCAGCGGCAGCAGCGTGAGGTCGCGCAGGTAGGCGTTCGCCAGGTCGGGCGGCCGCGTGCTGCCGACGCGCCGGACGACAAGCGCGCAGAGGCCGCAGCTGACGCAGCGCGACATGGCGGGCAGCCGCTCGCGCTCGCCGGCCGTGAGCGGCTGCAGCCGGTCCTCCCGGTAGGTCACCAGCACCTCCTCGGCCGTGGCCAGCGGCGGCCGGCTGAACCGCTGCCGGTACAGGTGGCGGAGATAGGCCCAGCCGAGGCGCAGCTGGACGGTGCGGCGGCTCACGGGCCAGATCGTAGCCGGCGTCCGCGAACCGGGCTCGCCGCCGTCGCGCCGGGCGGCGGGACGGCGAGCCGGCGGGAACGTCTTCACAGGTGGGATTGACCGCCTTCGCCGCGGCCCGTACGCTCGGGCCCGCCCCCTGGTAGGGCGGGGCGAAGAGAGATGCGGCCGCCGGGGCTCAACGTCGAACGTGACCGGGGCCGTGCCGGTCCTGGCGGCGATCCTGAGCCGGTGACCGGGAGGGCCCTCGCCGGGCGCGGCCGCTACAGCCCGCCCGGCCAGCCCCTCCGCATGCCGTACGCCAGCTCTTCCTGGGCCCAGCCCCAGCGGTCCAGGACCGGGGCCCGGGCCCGCCACGCCGCCGTGACGTGCTCGCGGCAGGCGTCGCGGCAGTCGGCGGGCGTCCAGCCCAGCTCCTGGCCGATCACCGCCGCCGCCCGCTCCAGGCAGGCGCCGCCGGCGCACGGGCCGGCGGCCAGGCCGACCCGGCGGAAGGCGTCCGCCAGCGTCCGGACCTGCTCGTGCCGGGCGGCGTGCGCCAGCTCCGCCTCGGTCAGGGACTCGCAGCGGCAGCTGAGCCGGCCCCGGCGCGGGTCCTGCAGCACCTCCGGCGCCTCGCTGCCATGGCGCTCCAGCAGCCGCGCCGCGGCCAGCGCGGTGAGGCCGTGCTCGGCGGCCAGCTCGCCCACCGGC
>JBKPCH010000038.1:0-5223 GCA_046727275.1 Candidatus Dormiibacterota bacterium | reverse complement strand
GTGGCGGCCAACGACGGCGCCATGCCGCAGACGCGTGAGCACATCCTGCTCGCGCACCAGGTCAACGTCCCGTACATCGTGGTCGCGCTGAACAAGGTCGACATGGTCGACGACGAGGAGTTCATCGAGCTGGTCGAGCTCGACCTCCGTGAGCTGCTCAGCCGCTACGAGTACCCGGGCGACGACATCCCGATCGTCCGCCTCTCGGCGCTGAAGGCGCTGGAGGGCGACGCCGAGGCGATGGCCAAGATCGCCCAGCTCCTGGACGCGGTGGACAACTACATCCCCGAGCCAGAGCGCAAGGTGGACCAGCCGTTCCTGATGCCGATCGAGGACGTGTTCACGATCGAGGGTCGCGGCACCGTGGTGACCGGCCGGGTCGAGCGCGGCACGCACAAGATCAACGAGCCGGTCGAGATCGTGGGCATCCGGGACACGGCGAAGACCGTCGTCACCGGCCTCGAGATGTTCCACAAGCAGATGGACACCACCCAGGCGGGCGACAACGTGGGCGCGCTGCTCCGCGGCATCAAGCGCGACGAGGTGGAGCGTGGCCAGGTGCTGGCGAAGCCGGGGTCGATCACCCCGCACACCAACTTCAAGGCGAACGTGTACGTCCTGACCAAGGAGGAGGGTGGCCGGCACACGCCGTTCTTCTCCAACTACCGGCCGCAGTTCTACATGCGGACCACGGACGTGACCGGCGCCATCAGCCTGCCCGAGGGCGTGGAGATGTGCATGCCGGGCGACCACGTCGAGATGACGATCGAGCTGATCACGCCCATCGCCATCGAGGAGGGCCTGCGCTTCGCCATCCGCGAGGGCGGCCGGACCGTCGGCGCCGGCGTCGTGACGTCGGTGGTGAAGTAGGCAGCGTTAGAGAGACATAAGGGGGCCCGTAGTTCGTTGGCGCAGAAAATCCGAATCAGGCTGAAGGCCTACGACCACAAGGTCCTGGACCAGGCGGCCGACAAGATCGTAGACACGGCCCGTCGGACGAACGCGCGCACTGCGGGCCCCATCCCGCTGCCCACCGAGATCAACAAGATGACGGTGATCCGCTCGCCGTTCATCGACAAGGACTCCCGGGAGCAGTTCGAGATGCGGACCCACAAGCGCATCGTGGACATCCTTGACCCGAACCCCCGGGTGGTGGACGCGCTGATGCGCCTCAACCTCCCGGCCGGCGTAGCGATCGAGATAAAGCTGTAGACCCATGGCGAAGAAAGGACTGCTGGCCCGCAAGGTGGGCATGATGCAGGTGTTCAACCCCGACGGGACGCTGTCCGCGGTGACCGTCCTGGAGGCGGGGCCCTGCCACGTGCTCGGGCTGCGGACGCCGGAGAAGGACGGCTATACCGCGGTGCGCCTCGCCTTCGGGCAGGCCGACGCGAAGAAGCTGACGCGGCCGCGCGCCGGCGAGTTCAAGGCCGCCGGCATCGAGGCCGCGCGGCACGTCGCGGAGCTCCGCGACGTGGACGGCGTCGAGAGGGGGCAGGAGCTGACCTGCGAGATCTTCGCCGAGGGCGAGCTCGTGGACGTCACCTCGACCTCCAAGGGCAAGGGCTTCCAGGGCATGGTCAAGCGTCACCGCTTCGGCCGCGGCCCCGAGACCCACGGCTCGATGAACGTCCGCAAGCCGGGCTCGATCGGCGCCACCGACGCGGCCCGCGTGTTCAAGGGCGTCAAGATGGCCGGCCAGATGGGGAACGTCCGCACCACCGTGCAGGGCCTCAGGGTGCTCCGCGTCGACGCGGAGCGGAACCTCCTGCTGCTGCACGGCGGTGTGCCCGGCGGGAAGGGCGCGGTCGTGATGGTCCGCGGCTCCGTCAAGCAGAAGGCTGGGAAGAAGTGATGGCAGAGAGCGACACGCCGACCGACCCGAAGCCGGCTCGCCGCAGGCGAGCGCCGGAGGCCGAGGACTCGCCGGCCGAGGAGCAGTCCTCGCCGCTGACCGTGACCAGCTACGACTCCGGCGGCATCCGGTCCGGCGAGGCCGACCTGCCCGAGTCCGTGTTCGGCCAGACGCCGAACATGGCGGTCATGCACCAGGCCTACCTGCGCCAGCTCGCGAACGCCCGCCAGGGCACGGCGGCCACGAAGACGCGGGCCACGGTGCACGGCGGCGGCGCCAAGCCGTACCGGCAGAAGGGCACCGGCCGCGCCCGCCACGGCTCCACCCGCGAGCCGTCGATGGTGGGCGGCGCCACGGTGTTCGGGCCGCAGCCGCGCAGCTTCGAGCAGCGCATGCCGCGCAAGATGCGCCGGCTGGCCCTGCGGTCCGCCCTCAGCGTCAAGGCGAGCGAGGGGAAGGTCACGGTGGTCGAGGGGTTCGCGCTGGAGGAGCCCAGGACGAAGCTGATGGTCGAGCTGCTGCGCGGACTGGGCGTGGACGACACCGCGCTCGTGGTCCTGCCGGCGGCCAACGACCTGGTCGCCCGCTCGGCCAACAACCTGCCCTGGGCCAAAGTGGTGCTGGCGCAGAACCTGAGCCTGTACGACATCTTCACGTACGACCGGCTCGTCATCGCGAAGGACGCGCTCCAGCTCCTGGAGGAGAACCTGGCGTCATGAGCCGATCCCCGTCCGACGTCATCAAGGGGCCACTGGTGACCGAGCGCTCGTACGCGCTCTACCAGCAGGGCCGCTACACATTCCGCGTCGCCCTCGACGCGACGAAGCCCGAGATCGCCCGCGCCCTCGAGGAGGCCTACTCCACCCAGGGCATCCAGGTCGTCGCGGTCAACACGATCCACATGCACGGCAAGGTCCGGCGCACCGGGCGCCGGGGCATCACCGGCCGCACCTCCGACTGGAAGAAGGCGATCGTCACCCTGGGGCCCGGCCAGCGGCTGGAAGGCCTCTTCGGGAGTCTCTAGATGCCAGTTCGCAAGTACAAGCCGACCAGCCCCGGCCGCCGCTTCATGGCGACGGCCAGCTTCGAGGAGATCACGGCCAGCGAGCCGGAGAAGAGCCTGCTCGAGAACCTGCCGAGCAACGCCGGCCGCAACAACCAGGGCCGGATCACCGTCCGCCACCGCGGCGGCGACGGTCGCCGGACGTACCGGCGGATCGACTTCCGCCGCGACAAGGTGGGCGTCCCCGGCAAGGTCGCCACGATCGAGTACGACCCCAACCGCACGGCGCGGATCGCGCTGGTCAGCTACGCCGATGGCGAGAAGCGCTACATCCTCGCGCCGCTGGGGCTGAAGGTGGGCGACCCGATCATGAGCGGCCCCGAGGCGCCGATCCGCGTCGGCAACGCGCTGCCGCTGGCCCGGATCCCGGTCGGCTCGACGATCCACAACATCGAGCTGACACTGGGCCGGGGCGGCCAGCTGGTGCGCTCGGCAGGGACGTCGGCCCAGCTGCTGGCCAAGGAGGGCGACTACGCCGTCGTGCGCATGCCCTCCAGCGAGCTGCGCCGGGTCCACGTGCGGTGCACGGCCACGCTCGGCCAGGTGGGGAACCTGGAGCACGAGAACGAGTCGGGCGGCAAGGCCGGACGCTCCCGCTGGCTCGGCAGGCGGCCCGCGGTGCGCGGCTCCACGATGAACCCGACCGACCACCCGCACGGTGGCGGCGAGGGCAAGACGGGGCCGGGCGGCAACCCGAAGACGCCGTGGGGCAAGCCCGCCCTCGGCCTGCGCACGCGCAAGCCGAAGAAGGCGTCCGACAAGCTGATCATTCGTCGCAGGGAGAAGCGCTAGGTGTCGAGGTCACTCAAGAAAGGGCCCTACATCGACCAGAACCTGGCCGAGAAGATCGCCCGGCTCAACGCCTCGCGTGACAAGAGGGTGGTTCGCACCTGGGCTCGCGCGTCCACGATCTTCCCGGAGATGGTGGGTCACACCGTCGCGGTCCACGACGGCCGCAAGCACGTGCCGGTCTTCATCAGCGAGAACATGGTCGGGCACAAGCTCGGCGAGTTCGCGCCCACCCGGCACTTCCGCGGGCACGCCGGCGGCAGAACCGAGCGGAGCAGCGGGCCGAGGTAGCACCGGATGGAAGTGATCGCACGAGCCAAGTACATCCGGCGGGCGCCCCGCAAGGCGCGGCTGGTGGCGGACATGGTGCGCGGGATGCGCGTCGTGGACGCGCTGGCGCAGCTGGAGTTCTCCCCGCGGCACGCCGCGGTCGACGTGGCCAAGGCCATCAAGTCGGCCGCCGCCAACGCGGAGCACAACCACCAGCTGGCGCGCGACCAGCTGTGGCTGAAGACGATCCTGGTCGACGAGGGACCGACGCTGAAGCGGGTCCGTCCGGTCAGCCGGGGCATGGCACACCAGTACTTTCACCGGACCTGCCACATCACGGCGGTCGTCGAGGACCGGCCCGAGCCGGACCAGGTGGCGAGGCCGGCCAGGCGCCGCGCGCCCGCGCGCCGGCAGGAGCCCCAGGCTCGCAGCCGGCCGGCGGAGGCCGCCGTGGAGCCCGAGTCGAATTCGGCTGAGGAGGCCACGACGGCGGAGTCCACCGAGGGAGATAGCTAATTGGGTCACAAGGTCCACCCCAACGCGTTTCGGCTCGGGGTCTATCGCAGCTGGGAGGCGAACTGGTTCGCCACCGACAAGGACTACACCAAGCTGCTGCACGAGGACCTGGCGATGAGGCAGCTGATCCTGCGCCGCCTCCGGAACGCGGGCATCGCCAAGATCGAGACCGAGCGGTCGTCCAACGCGCAGATGACGATCACGATCCGCACGGCCAAGCCGGGCATCGTGATCGGCAAGGGCGGCGCGTCGGTCGACCAGCTGCGCGCCGACCTGGAGAAGACGTTCGGGAACCGCGTGCGCATCTCGATCGACGAGATCAAGCAGCCGGAGCTCGACGCCCAGCTCGTGGCCGAGAACATCGCCTCGCAGCTCGAGCGCCGCATCAGCCACCGGCGGGCCATGAAGCAGTCGATCCTGCGCACCATGCGGGCCGGCGCCAAGGGCGTCCGGATCGCGATGGGCGGCCGCCTGCGCGGCGCCGAGATGGCCCGCCGCGAGTGGGACCGCGAGGGCCGCGTGCCGCTGCACACGCTCCGCGCCGACATCCAGTTCGGCCGGGCGACGGCCAAGACGACGTTCGGCATGATCGGGATCAAGGTCTGGATCTACAAGGACGAGTTCAAGGGCCGCACCCGTGGCGGCGAAGCCCAGGCGGCGATCGCGCCTCAGCCAACCGAGGATGACGTGGCGGCGGCTGCTCAACAGCCGGGGCCAGCCGGTGCTCAGC
>JBKPCH010000037.1:0-8298 GCA_046727275.1 Candidatus Dormiibacterota bacterium | reverse complement strand
TCCAGGTGCCCCAGATCGTGGTCCGGCGCCGAGGACCGCAGCGAGCCCACTCGTCGTGGGTGAGCGAGGACCGCAGAAGCCGGGCCGCGAGATGGGGTGCATGGGCGCCGAAGATCCGTCGGGATTCGGAATCATTCATCTAGGCCCCTCCGCAGCTCCTCGTAGCCCGGCCCGCGGTCGAAGAAGGGCCGCTCGCGGGGCGGCCGGCGCAGCTCCACGACCGCGCCGTCGCGCACCACGACTCCGTAGTCTCGCTCGGCCGCCGCCTCGGAGACCAGGCCGCGCCGCACGTCGCGAAGGACCAGCTCGGGCTCGCGCTCGTAGGGGTCGCCCCAGCCGCCGCCCCCGGTGGTCCGCAGCCGCAGCAGGGTGCCCGCCGGCAGGGGCACGTCGTCGTTCATGCCCGGCAGCGGCGCCGAGTCGACGGACGCCTGGTAGGGCAGGCCCGCCATGCCGCCGGCGACGCCGTAGCAGCCGAGGCGCGCCCGGTCCGCGGTCGAGACGAAGCTGGCGTCGCGGAGCAGGCGGATGTGCTTGTCGTAGCCCAGGCCGCCCCGCCGGCGGCCGGGGCCGCCGGAGTCCGTCGCCAGCGCCAGCCGCTCGATCAGCACCGGGAAGCGCGTCTCGGCGAACTCGGCCGGAAGGTTCTTGGAGTCGGGCACGATGTGGATCGCGTCGGAGCCGTCGGCGTAGAACCGGCCGCCGGAGCCGCCGCCCAGCACCTCGCGCAGCAGGTACCAGCGGCCGCTTGCGTCCACGCCGTGGATCCCCCAGTAGCGGATCGTCTCCTGGTCGGCCGGCATCCGGCCGCCGACCGCCTGGGCCAGGCAGCCCGCGAAGACGCCGAGCAGGCGGAGGATGAGGAAGCTGCGGGCGTTGGTGGGCGCCGGGAACTCCGGCGTGACCAGCGTGCCCTTCGGCGGGAAGCGCAGCTCGAGCACGTCGCAGACGCCCTCGTTGACGTCCAGGTCCGCCGCGCGCTCCGGCGACTCGGCCAGGTTGCGCAGGATGCAGGCCATCCACTTGCGCAGGAACAGCCCGTCCGCGTAGTCGCCGGCGTGGTTGATGGGGCCGCGCGCCTGGGGGCCGGTGCCGGTGAGGTCGCAGACGATCCGGTCGGGCGTCTTCGTCATCGTCATGCGGAGCACGTGGAGGCGGGGTGGCTCGACCCCGTCGTGCTCGATGTAGTCCTCGAACTCGTAGGTGCCGTCTGGGATCCGGGGCAGGATCTCGCGGCGGAAGCTGTCGGCGCAGCGCCGCACCAGGGCGTCGAAGCAGGCCTCGACGGTCTCGGTGCCGCAGCGCCGGAACAGGCCCGCGAGCCGGCGGGCGCCCATCTGGCAGGCGGCCACCTCGGAGTCCAGGTCGCCGGCGAACGACTCCGGCGTGCGCGAGTTGCGGACGATCACGCGGTACACGTCGTCGTTGCGGACGCCCCGGCTGAACAGGCGGACCGGCGGGACCATCAGGCCCTCCTGGAACGCCGAGGTGGCGTGGGCGGGCATCGACCCGGGCACCATCCCGCCGATGTCGTCGTGGTGGCCGAACGCCTGGACGAAGGCGACCACGCGGCCCTCGTGGAAGACCGGGACGGTGGTCGTCAGGTCGGGCAGGTGGCCGATGGAGCCCTCCGAGAGGTAGACGTCGTTGTGGTAGAAGACGTCGCCCTCGCGCATGGTCTCCAGCGGGAAGTCCCGGACGACCGGCTGGACCATCGCCGAGTACGAGCGCCCGGTGAGCTTGCGGCAGCGCCGGTCGTGGATGCCGGCCCGGTAGTCGTGCTGGTCGCGGATCATGGGCGAGCGCGCGGTCCGCTCGATGGCCGCCTCCACCTCCGCCTCGACGGAGGCCAGCGTGCCCTCGACCACCTGGAGCACGATGGGGTCGACCGCGACGCCGGTCGTCACGCCCGGTCCCCGCCGGCCCGCAGGACCAGGTTGCCCAGCCGGTCCACCTCGACGCCGAAGCCGGACTCGACGACGGTGGTCGACCCGTACTCCTCGACGATGGCGGGACCGTCCGCCCGGAAGCCGGCGGGCAGGTCCTCGCGGCGGTAGACCGCGAAACCGGCGCGCTCGCCGGCGGGCCGGCCGCTGCCGGTCGGGGGCGGCGGATCCAGCGCCGGCCGGTCGATGCGGCCCAGCCCGGTCACCTTCCAGTTGACCAGCTCCACCACCTCGCCGGTTCGGTAGGCGTAGCCGTAGATGCGCTCGTGGGCGTCGTGGAAGGCGGTCGCCGCGCCGACCGGGTCGAAGGGCAGCCCGACGGGGACCGCGATCTCGTGCGCCTCGCCCAGGTAGCGGGCGTCGACGGTCCGGACCAGGGCGATCCTGTCGCCGGCCACCCCCTCCGCGTGCAGCCCCGCGACCGCGTCGGCCTCGAGCTGGGCGAACGTGCCCGCGACCTCGTCCGGGTCCACCTCGTCGTGGCGCCGGACCAGCGTCACGACGTGGTCGTCCTTCAGGTCCACCGCCAGCAGCCCGAACGCCGAGACGTTGCCGGGGCTGGGCGGGACCAGCACCGTGCCGAGCCCGAGGAGGCGCGCGATGTGACAGGCCTGGAGCGGGCCGGCGCCGCCGAAGGCGACCAGCGTGTCGCCGGTGGGGTCGATGCCGCGCTTGACGGTCAGCTGGAGCACGGCGTTGGCCTGGCCCAGGGCCGAGAGCTCGAGGACGCCCGCGGCCGCGCGCTCCGGCGGCAGGCGGAGCTCGCCGGCGATCCGGGCGATGCCCGCCTCGGCCAGGTCGGCGCGCAGCCGGATGGCGCCGCCGGCCAGCGTCTCGGGCACGCGGCCGAGCGCCAGGTGCGCGTCGGTCACCGTGGGCCTGTCGCCGCCGCGGCCGTAGGCCATGGGGCCGGGGTCGGCGCCGGCGCTGCGGGGCCCGACGCGGAGGCCGCCGTCGGGGGCAATCCACGCGATGGAGCCGCCCCCGGTGCCGACGGAGACGATGTCGATCATCGGGACGCGGACCGGGAAGCGGCCGATCCGCCCGTCCCGCGTGAGCTGGGGCTCGGCGCCCTCGACCAGGCAGACGTCCGTCGAGGTGCCGCCGGTGTCGATCGTGATGACGCGCTCGAAGCCGGCCTCGCGGGCCAGCCAGGAGGCCCCCAGGGCGCCGGCGGACGGGCCCGAGAGGGCAGTCGAGATCGGGCGGCGGGCGACGGCGCCGGCCGGCATCACGCCGCCGTTGGACTTCATGATCAGGAGCGGGGCGCCCGGCGCCACCTCGGCGAGGCCCCGCTCCGCCCGGCCCAGGTAGCCGTTGACGTGCGGCTTCACGAACGCGTCGACCAGCGTCGTGACGGTCCGCTCGTACTCGCGGTACTCGGGCCAGACCTCGCTGGACAGCGAGACCACCAGGTCAGGCGCCTCCCGAAGCAGGACCTCCCGCATCCGCAGCTCGTGCGCGGGGTTGGCGTAGGCGTGGAGGAAGCAGACGGCCACGGCGCCGGCGCCCAGGTCCCGCAGCCTCCTGGCCACCGCGCGCGCGTCCTCCTCGTCGAACGGCGTCAGCACGGCGCCGCGGTGGTCCAGGCGCTCGGTGACCTCGAAGACGCGCTCCAGCGGCACGATCGGCTCGGGCTTGACCCAGAAGTAGGAGTTGCCGTAGCCGGAGGGCACGCTCTGGCGCGCGATCTCCAGGACGTGGCGGAAGCCGCGCGTGGTCACGAGCGCGAGGGCGTGGAAGCGCTCCTCGAGCATGGCGTTGGTGGCGACCGTGGTGCCGTGGGCGATGGCCTCGGTCACGGCGCCGTCCGCGCCGGCCAGCACCCGGCGGACGCCGTCGACCAGCGCCCGGGCCGGGTCGGCCGGCGTGCTGGGCACCTTGAGCCGCCTGGCGGACCCCGTCTCGTCCAGCAGCACCAGGTCGGTGAAGGTGCCACCCGTGTCGATCCCGATGCGGGCCCGCATGTCCGGACAGGGTAGGCAGCCCGTTCTAGATTACCTCTAACCTAGATCAGCAGTAACTGTGTTAAATTTAACCTATGTGGATCGACATCCTGATCCTGGGCCACCTCGTCAGAGGGCCTGCCCACGGCTACGAGATCAAGCAGCGCGTGGGCAGCAGCATCGGCTGGACCACGCCGCTGAACAACAACGTCCTCTACCCGGCGCTGCGCCGGCTGGAGGAGATGGGGGCCGTCGAGAGCCAGCTGGTCCCCCAGCAGGGCGCGCCCGCGCGGCGCGTCTACCGGCTCACCGACGGCGGCCTGGACGCCCTGCGCGGCATGGTGGAGGACTTCCCACCCGAGGACGCGCTGAACGACGGCGAGTTCAACGTCCGGCTCGCGTACTTCGGGCTGATCGACCCGGCGGCGCGGGTCGAGATCCTGCGCACGCGGGCCGCCGCCGTGCACAGGCTGCTCGACCACCTGCGTCGCTCCCGGCCGGAGGCCGAGGGCAGCCAGCTCACCTACGCGCCGCGACTGGTCGACTTCCTGATCGAGCAGCAGCAGCGGAGCGTCGAGTTCGTGGAGGACCTCGCGCGCGAGGAGGAGCAGAGGAGGGACCAGCAATGACCATGGCGAACGGCACGACGATCTCGGCCCCGGCCGGCGCCCCGCCGGCGGCGCCCGAGCCAGCCCCTGCCCCGCAGCCGGCCATCACGATGCTGGCCGTGGTGGGCCTGCTCGCCGGCCCGCTCCTGTCCATGATCGACTCCAGCGTGGTGAACGTCGCCGTGCCGGCGATCGGCGCCTCGCTGCACACCGACCTGGCGACCGTCCAGTGGACCGTCAGCGGCTACCTGCTGGCCCTGGCGGCCATGCTGGCGGCCAGCCCCTGGCTGATCCGGCGCTTCGGCACGCGCGCCGTCTACCTGACCTGCCTGGTCGCGTTCACCGCTGCGTCGGCTTTGTGCGCCCTGGCCCCGACCGTCCAGCTCCTCGTCGGCGCGCGGGTCCTCCAGGGCCTGGCCGGCGCGCCGCTCACGCCCATCGCGATGAGCCTGATGATGGGCGGCGGGGGCAGCTCCGCCGGACGAGCGCGCGGCGGCGCGGCCGCGGCCAGCGTCGTCCTGTTCCTGGCGCCGGCGCTGGGACCGACGCTGGGCGGCATCCTGATCCAGGCCTACGGCTGGCCGTCCATCTTCCTCGTCAACCTGCCGTTCGGCGTCCTGGGTCTCGTCGGGGCCCTGCGGGTCCCGGCGGCGCTGAACCTGCCGCCGGACCGGACCGCGCGCCTGGACCCGCTCGGTCTGGCGCTGCTCGCCGGCGGCTCGGCGCTGGCGCTGTACGGCGCCGGCCGGGGCGCCGGCCACGGCTGGACGGACGCCGGCATCTGGCCGTTCTGGGCGAGCGGGCTGCTGCTGGTCGCCCTCTACGTGGCCTGGGCCTGGCGGCGCTCCCAGCCGGCCCTCAGCCTGCGCGCCCTGCGGGACGGCCAGGGCGCCATCACGATGGCCCTCACCTCGCTCGTCTCCGTCGTCTCCTTCTCCGCGCTGTTCCTGGTCCCCGTCCTGATGCAGTCGATCCAGGGGCTGACCGCGTTCCAGGCCGGCCTGGCCCTGCTCCCGCAGGGCATCGTGATGGGCCTCGGCACCGGGCTCGGCATCGTCGTGACCAGGTCCGGCCGGCTGCGGCTCAGCGTCTTCGCCGGCGCGCTGGTGCTGGTGGCGACGACCGCCGCGATGCTGCTCATCGACGCCCGGACGCCGGCGTGGCAGACCGCGCTCGTCCTGTGCGGCCGCGGGCTGGCCTTCGGCCTCGTCATCCAGCCGCTGCTGGTCGGGATGATGGGCCTCCTCTCGCGCGCGGAGTCCGCCGACGCGAGCACGCTGTTCAACGTCATCCAGCGCCTCGGGGGCTCCTTCGGGGTGGGCCTGCTCGCCAGCCTCTTCGCGGTCCGGGCCACCGCCCGGGTCGGCGAGGCCCTGCACGGGGCCGGCCTGCCGGCAGCCCGGCCGTCCGGCACGACCGCCGGCACGCTGGCCGCGGCGCCGCCGGCGGTGCGGCTCGCGGTCGAGAGCGCGCTCGGCTCCGCCTTCCACGACGTCGTGTGGGTGCTGGTCGCCGTGTCCGCCGCCGGCATCGTGCTCGCCCTGCTGCTGCGGGATCCGCGGCCCAGGCCGGGGTCCAGGCCTGAGGAGGGTGTGTGAGCATGTCAAGGTTCGCCGACAGCACGGGGACAGGGGGGCTACAATCCGGCCTCGATGAGGCGACCGCAGCCGGCTACCGCGAGCCCATTCGCGATCTAGGACCGGGGTGGTGCGGCGGGCCCAGGACCCCGGAAGGACCGGACCGCTCGGCGGCGAGGAGACGATCGGCGCCGTCCACGCCAACGGCGCCTCGGCTCGAACGGTCCGGCTGCCCCGGCAGCTCACCAGCTTCGTCGGCCGCGAGCGCGAGCTGGCCGAGGTCACGGAGGCGCTCGCGGACCACCGGCTGGTGACGCTGGTCGGGGCCGGCGGCGCCGGCAAGACGAGGCTGGCGCTGGCGGTCGCGGAGCGGCTCCTGCCCGACCGTCCCGACGGCGTGTTCCTGGTCGAGCTGGCCGACGTGACCGACCCGCAGATGGTGGCCAGCTGCGTCGCCTCGGCGCTCGGAGTGCGTGAGCGGCCGGGGCTGGACAGCCTCTCCAGCCTCGGCGACGCGCTCGCCGCGAGCCGCGCCCTCGTCGTGCTGGACAACTGCGAGCACCTGGCGGAGGCGTGCGGGGAGCTGACGGTCGCGCTGCTGCTCGGTGCGGCCCGGCTGCAGGTGCTGGCGACCAGCCGCGAGCCGCTCGGCGTGCCCGGCGAGCTGGCCTGGCGGCTGCCGGCGCTGCCCACGCCGCGGGGCGGGGCGACGCCGGCGGTCGCCGAGCTGGAGCGCCTGGACTCGGTCCGCCTGTTCGTCGACCGGGCCCGCGCCTACCGGCCCTCGTTCCGGCTGACGCAGGTCAGCGCCGCCGCCATCAGCCGGATCTGCGAGCTGACCGAGGGCATCCCGCTGGCCATCGAGCTGGCGGCCGGCCGCCTCTCCGCCCTCTCGGCAGAGCAGGTCGCCGACCAGCTGGCGGACGCCCTCGACGTGCTGGCGACCACGTCGCGGCTGCGGCCGGCCCGCCAGCGGACGCTGCGCGCCACGGTGGACTGGAGCTACGACCGGCTGAGCGCCAGCGAGCGGCTGCTGTTCAGCCGCCTGTCCGTCTTCTCCGGGCTGGCCGGGCTGGACGCCGTCCGGGCGGTCTGCGCCGACGCCGCGCTGCCCCCCGCCCAGGTGCTCGACCACCTGGCCCGGCTCATCGACAAGTCCCTCGTGCAGGCCGAGGCCGCGCCGCAGGAGCTGCGCTACCGGCTGCTGGAGCCGCTTCGCCAGTACGCGGGCGAGCGCCTGGCCGAGGCGGGCGAGGCCGAGCTGCTGCGCGCCCGGCACGCCGCCCACTTCGCGGCCCAGGTGGACGCTTCCAACGAAGAGGAGGCCCGGACCCGCTTTGCCGGGTGGGCCCAGCGCCTGGCCGACGACCGTCAGAACCTCCGTGCCGCGCTGTCGTGGAGCCTGGCTGCGGACCCGGACCTGGCGGTGCGCCTGGCCGGTGGCCTGGCCTGGTTCTGGCACGTCTTCTCCAACCTCGCCGAGGGCCGCCGCTGGCTCGAGCTGGCCCTGGCGAGCCCGGGCGGCAACGCGGCCCTCCGGGTCCGGGCGCTGCACGGAGCGGGCCAGATCGTCTATCGCCAGGGCGACCTGGCCGCCGCCCAGGACTACCTGGGGGAGGCGCTGCGGACCGCCCGCGAGGTGGGCGACGACGCGGTGACGGCCAGGGTCCTGCGAAGCCTGGGCCTGGCACTGCTCTCGCTGAGCGACTACGCCGGCGCGAACGGCTGCCTGGAGGAGGCGCTGACGGTCCAGCGCCGGCTCGGCGACCCGATCGACGTGGCCTGGACGATCAGCAGCCTGGCGCTGGTCGCCATCGCGGCCGGCCGGTACGAGGCGGCCCGCGACCGGCTGGACGAGAGCATCCGCCTGGCCAGGGAGAACGGCGACGAGTGGGGGATGGCGAAGTCGATCGGCGTGCGCGGCGAGCTGGCGCTGGAGGTGGGCGACCACGAGGCCGCCCGCTCGCACCTGCAGGCCAGCATCGGCATCCTGGCCCGGCTGGGCGACGCCGGCAGCGTCGCCCACCGCCTGGAAGGCCTCGCCCGGCTGGCGGCTGCCGGCGCGGAGCCCGAGCGGGCGGTCACGCTGGCCGCGGCGGCCGCGGCGATCCGGGAGCGCCTGGGGGTCGCGGCCGTGCCCGACTGGCAGCGTCGGGTCGACGACTCGATGGCCCCCTGCCGGCGCCTGCTGCCGCCGGCACTGCTGGCGGCGGCCGAGGAG
>JBKPCH010000036.1:0-7492 GCA_046727275.1 Candidatus Dormiibacterota bacterium | reverse complement strand
GCCCACGCCCGTCCGGCCAGCCCCGCCCGTCCGGCCAGCCCCGCCCGTCCGGCCAGCCCCGCCCGCCGCCACGGCGGCGCGTGGCCCCAACCTGGCCGGCGTTAACCACTCGTCTTGACGCCCCAGCCGGAACCCCGCCATCGTGACGAGCAGCCCTGTCAGCGACCCCCGGGCGGGGGGGCCATTCTGGATGGAGGGCCGGCACGGGTCCTTTCCGTTCGCCCGGGCCAGGGCTCGCGGCGGTCCAGCCGGCCGTCGCACTGGGGCACCGGTGCCCGGCAATGGTGGTCGATGCTTGGTAATACTTCGTGGAATCATGCGGCCGCTGCCATCGGACGACGCACGCGACCAGGTGCGGTCGCGGCTCAACCTGGTGGACGTGGTCCAGCAGCACGTGCGGCTCCGAAAAGAGGGCCGTGAGCTCAAGGGCCTCTGCCCGTTCCACCAGGAGAAGACGCCCAGCTTCCACGTGAACGAGCAGAAGCAGTCCTGGTACTGCTTCGGCTGCGAGAAGGGCGGCGACATGTTTGACTTCGTGGAACAGATCGAAAAGGTGGACTTCCCCGGCGCCCTGCGCATCCTCGCCGACATGGCCGGCGTCGAGCTGCCCGAGCGGTCGGGGGCGGCCATGGAGCGCGCGCAGCTCCGGCGCCGGCTGGTCGAGCTGAACCGGCTGGCCGCCCAGTATTACGAGTACGTCCTGCACACCATGCCGGCCGGCGAGCCGGGCCGGCAGCTGCTGGAGCGGCGCCGGGTGGACGAGGCGACCGCGCGGCGGTTCGGCCTGGGCTACGCCCCGGGTGGCGGCAGCTTCGCCACGTTCCTGCGCAAGCGCAGCCACTCGATGGCCGACGCCGTCGCGGCCGGCCTGGTCCGACGCGGCGGCGGCCAGGACTTCTTCCAGCAGCGGCTGATGGTCCCGATCCGGGACGAGCGCGGCCAGCCGGTGGCGTTCACGGGCCGGACCGTCCTGGAGGGGGAGCCGCGCAAGTACGTGAACACCTCCGAGACGGCGGCGTACGTGAAGGGCCGGGTGCTGTTCGGGCTGGACCTGGCCCGTCCGGGGATCGAGGAGCGCGGGCACGCGGTCCTGATGGAGGGCCAGTTCGACGTGATCGTGGCCCACCAGCACGGTGTCGGCAACGCGATCGCCAGCTCCGGCACCGCGCTGACCCCGGAGCAGCTGGCACTGCTCAGGCGGTTCACGGACGAGGTGGTGCTGGTGTTCGACAACGACCGCGCGGGCCGGTCGGCCGCCGAGCGCGCGGTTGAGCTGGCCCACCAGCACCGGGTGCGCGTCCGCATCGCCCGCCTGGAGGGCGACGCCAAGGACCCGGACGAGTTCCTGCGCGCCGGCGGCCGCTGGGAAGACGTGCTGGCGAATGCCCTGCCGGGCCTGGAGGCGATGATCCGGGACCGGATCGCCGGGCTCAACTCGCAGAGCCCGGCCGATCGCGAGGTGGGCGTCGGGCGGATCCGGGAGGTGCTCGGCATGGTGCGCGAGGACCCGGCGCAGCAGGTCTCCTACGCCGAGCTCGCCGGCCGGCTGTTCGACGTCGATCCCCGGCACCTGCTCGCGGTGCAGCCGGCGACGCCGAGGAGGCCGGGGCCGGCCGCGGCCGCCCGTCCCGCGGCGGCCCCGGCCCCCGGCGGCGGTTTGTCCCCCACTCCGCCGGGGAACAAACTCTCGGTCAATGTCGATTACCTGCTCCGGGTGCTGGCCGCCCGCCCGGAGGCGCTCGAACGGGTTCTCGGTATCCTCGATCCTGCGGATCTCGCGGATGAAGATCGGACCGCGTACCTGCGGATGGCGGAAGCACTGGAGCGAGGCGGGTCGGAGGGGCTCAGCGGCGAGCTCGACGGCATGCCGGCCGAGGTGCAGAGCCTCGTCCGCCGAGCCTGGGCATCCCCGCCGCCCCCGTCGGGAACCCGGAACGAGGTCGTCGATGAGCTCATCCGGCGCATTCGCAGGGAGGCGAGGCGCCGGCGGGTCCTGGCGATCGCGGACGGCCTCAGCTCGGCCGAGCGGCGCGGAGACCGCGCCCAGGTCGAGATCCTCCAGTCGCAACTGAACGAGCTCCGAGAGGGTAGTTGATTCCGGGGTTGGAGATGAAGGTTGGCTAAGACCAGAGAAAAGGCGGAGCCGAGGCTGGAGGATCTGCTGATCAGCCAGGCCGAGGTCCTGATCGTCAAGGGAAAGGAACAGGGCTACCTGACGCCCGACGACGTTTTGGACGGCTTCCCGGACCTGGAGACCACCGAGCCCGAGCAGATGTTCCGCGTCTTCGCGGCCTTCAAGGAGATGGGGATCGAGGTCTCCGACTCCGCAGGCGAGTTCGAGGACAAGGAGGACGCGGACGACGACATGCAGATGGAGATCGAGATGATGGACTCGGTCTCCCTGGACGACCCCGTCCGCATGTACCTCAAGGAGATCGGTCGCGTCAGCCTGCTCACGGCCGCCGACGAGGTCGAGCTGGCCAAGGCCATCGAGGGCGGCTCCGACGTCGCCAAGCAGCGCCTCACCGAGGCCAACCTGCGCCTGGTCGTGTCGATCGCGAAGAAGTACATCGGCCGGGGTATGTCCTTCCTGGACCTGATCCAGGAGGGCAACATGGGCCTGATCCGGGCGGTCGAGAAGTTCGACTACCACAAGGGCTACAAGTTCTCGACGTACGCGACGTGGTGGATCCGGCAGGCCATCACGCGGGCCATCGCGGACCAGGCCCGCACCATCCGCATCCCCGTCCACATGGTGGAGACGATCAACAAGCTGGTGCGCGTCCAGCGCCGCCTGCTCCAGGAGCTGGGCCGGGAGCCCAGCGACGAGGAGGTGGCGGAGGAGATGGGCATCACCGCCGACAAGGTCCGGGAGATCATCAAGGTCTCGCAGGACCCGGTGTCGCTGGAGACGCCGATCGGCGAGGAGGAGGACTCCCACCTCGGCGACTTCGTCGAGGACAAGGAGGCGATCTCCCCGTCCGACGCCGCGTCGCTGACGATGCTCCACAACGAGGTCGAGGACATCCTCGACACGCTGACGCCCCGCGAGCGCCGCGTCCTCCAGCTCCGGTTCGGGCTGATCGACGGCCACCAGCGGACGCTGGAGGAGGTCGGCAAGCGCTTCGGCGTCACCCGCGAGCGGATTCGCCAGATCGAGGCGAAGGCGCTGCGCAAGCTGCGCCACCCCTCGCGCTCCAAGAAGCTGCGCGACTACCTCGAGTAGCTCGGGCCGGCCTCCCCCGTATGCCAGTCGTCACGATCGGCCGGATGTATGGGGCCGGGGGCGAGACCGTCGGCGGCATGGTGGCCGAGCGGCTGGGCGCCGAGCTGGTCGACGGCAAGATCTTCGCGGAGGTGGCGCGCCGGCTGGAGCTGCCCCCGGACGAGGTCGAGAAGCACGAGGAGGTGCCCGGCAGCTTCATGAACCGGGTCCTGCAGGCCCTGGGCAGCGCCTCGATCGAGTTCGCGGCCCCGCCCGAGGCGACGGCCTGGACGCCGCCCTACAACGACCCCGCCTTCGACACCCGCCGGGCCGTGCTGCAGATCACCCAGGAGGTGATCAGGGAGGCGGCGCGGACGGACAACGCGGTCATCGTCGGCCGCGGTGCGGCCTTCCTGCTCCAGGACCACCGGCGCGCCCTGCACGTGCTCCTGCGCGGCTCGGAGCACCATCGCAGCGGCGTTCTGCGCGAGAGCCTCGGCCTCGGCGAGGAGGAGGCGCGGCGGCGGATCAAGCAGGTCGACGCCAACCGCCGGGCGTACGTGCGGCAGGTGTATAACCACGACTGGCTCGATGCCGGCCACTACCACATGGTCCTGGACACGGGCCGGCTGGGCTACCAGCGGGCGGCGACGGCCATCGTGGCCGCGGTCCGCTGAGAGGCCACGCATCAGGGCGTCCGTCCGCAGCGAGGGGCCCGAATGGACGGGTATCCTGACGGGGCATTGATCTCGAACCGCCCGTACTTCGTGGGCTCTCAGACCAGCGGCGTCGACGGCTCCAGCGAAGGCGGCCGTCTCAGCACGATTCGTCTGCCGTCGGTGCTGACGCTCTACAGCGTGCCGCTCCTGCAGGCGATCAGGCAGGCCGGCTACAAGGGCAAGCTCGGCGCACAGCCGGCGCTGGACAACGGCACGTGGGTGCTTGAGGTCACGTACGAGGGCGAGCGGCCGCCGTGGGTGCCCGAGCGCTGGCACGGGCACCGGGTCGTGCTGACGGAGCAGAAGCCGGCAGGTGGCTGAGTTCACCTGGGACTCGACGATCCGTGAGGTGATGGAGCGGAGCGATGGCCGGGGCCGGCAGCTGCTGTTCGAGCACGGGTACGACGTCGGCAACGGCTTCGTGGACACGCTCTCTCAGTTCCAGAGCCTGCGGGACGCCGCGAGGGCGGGCCGGCTGCGAGACGTGGAGGGCCTGCTGGAGGCGCTCAACCGGCGCTGAGACCCCGGGCCGGCCGCGCGACCGGCTGTATGCTCGGGGTTCTCATTTGTATGGGCGGCACAAGAAGAGCTGCCATTCTTTGTGATACCTTTACGTAGCGCAACTGGCGTATGAGCCGCAATCTCATGGTGGGGAGAGCGGTGAAAAGGTTCCAGCGGAGCCCCGACAGCGACGCTTGCAGGTGCGGCCGCCCCGCGCGGACGGCGAGGGTGGTCAACTACCGTTCCCACTCAGGAAGCTACCGGTACCACCGGTGCGAGTGCGGGACCGAATGGACGGAGCGGGTGCCCTACGTGGACCGGACCGTGCCGGTCACGGGCGACGAGCTCCTCGACGTTCACCTGCTGCTGCGCAAGTTCGAGGGCGGTCTCACCGACCTGATCGACCGGACGCCAGCCTGAGCTGAAGGGCCGGCCGGCGCCGCGGTACAGCCGGGCTGCACCCGGTAGAATCGTTCAGCGCCGCTCCGGAGTAGCTCAACGGTAGAGCAGGCGGCTGTTAACCGCAAGGTTCACGGTTCGAATCCGTGCTCCGGAGCCATTTTCGAGTTCGGATTGGATAGCGACGCTAGCCACTCTCCTGGCATTGCCGCTGTCCACTGATAACATTCAGTTGTCAGCATCACAAAACGGCGGGTCCGGAGGCCCAGCGGGCGGCTCGGGTATCGCTGGCCGGCGAGGAGGGGTGGACGCGTTCCGCAGTCGAGCGTGTGGGGCGGTCTTGAGCACTTGACGAGCGGCTGCCTTCGCCCCTGCTGAGACGGGCGCGGTCATGATGAACCGCGCCGCCAATCACTCTGTCCGCCGGGCCGCTACGGCTGGGCGCCGGCGAGGGCCGCCGTGAGGTCTGCGCGGGATGCGATCGCGGAGGTCTGTCTCCGCGAGGTGCCGAGCCTCGTCCCAAGACGAGGGAGGGGGCGCGCGGGCGAGAGCCGACCGCCACGGCAGGACGGTCGAGAATCCAGTGGCGCTTGGCTTCTGGGGGCGGGCTGGCAGCGGCTCGTCAGGTGCGGTGCCATTCGTCATGGGCGTCGAAGACTCCGGCGGCCAAGCGTCCACATCGGTCCAGAATTACCGCAGCTCGCGCCTCCACGCCTGCCGCAGGGCCTCTTCATGAATGAGATCTGCGCCCTGGTCTTCGGGCGGGATGTAGTAGAGCTCGAGACCGACCATCAAGTCCGCGATCCGACGCTGCGCCTCCTCGAGCAGCCAGTCCACGACCTGGTCGGGTGCCCGCCTCACCATCATCAGCAGGCGGTCGCGGCAGACGCCCTCTTTAGCCAGGTAGGCCCGCAGGCCGTCCTCCGTGGCCAACCCCTCCAGGACCTCGCCGGCCCTGACCCAGGCGGCGTGATTCCCCGACGCGCATGCCGGACAACGCTCCTCGCCCTTATCCGCTGACCCTCCGTGCCGGCCGCGCCCGATGCGCTCCACGGCCTGCTGCCTTCGCCTGCCGGTTAGCCCCCGGAGTTCCTCCAGCCGCTGGAGCTCAGCCTGGACTAGCGCCGAGGAGCAGCACCAGGACCAGGACGACGATGGGCTCGATGAGCCAGCGGACGGACCAGCTGGCCGATCCCAGGGCGATCCCGCCGGCAGCCACCATGCCAGTCGGCACCGACCAGCAGGCCGCCAGGCACGCTCGCAGCGGGCGCTCGGTCAGCGGGAGTTCGTGCCAGCGATGACAGCGGTACCCCTCCCCCAGCCCCACGCCGCGTGGTGGTCCCCCTCGATCGACGTCGCCTACCGGCCCTCCAGCTCCGCCAGCTGGCTCGCGTGGCCGCCACCGTGCCCTCCGTCCGCGTCGACCGGCCCCGCCACGCGATCTCCGCCAGCCGCCGCGCCTTGGCAAGCTGGTAGTCGACCACCTCCGACTGCGGGATCGTTTGAGGACGTGGGCTTCCTTTACGATCGACCTCGGGACCCTGATCACGGGCGGCGCCATGCAGCAGCTCGGCGGCGCGCTCGCCGGGGTGAACCTGATCCGGCTCGTTGCAGCCAGCTAGCCTGGACCGGCGTGGCCCCATACGGCAAATGCCGGACGGGGGCGTGGCGAGGGTCCGGGCGAGCCCGCCCCTGTCGGTCCCGCAGCTCGCGGGGCTCGCGCCTGTCGGTGAGGAGCGAAGGCGAAAGGGCGATGGTTCAGGCCCTCGTCAAGTGGTCGTTCGACGACGTAACCTGATCGAAGTACTCGACCGTCGGGAGAGCATGACCAGCTTGGCGACAACGCAGCGCGGGCAGCACCCGCAGCAGCCGATCTCAAGAGACGTTTCGGTCGCTCGGGGCCTGCTGGACCGGGATGCTCTTCTCCAGACGTTGGATCGCGCCGTGTCCAAGCGGGTGACGATCGTCTCGGCGCCGCCGGGAAGTGGGAAGACCTCGCTGTTACGCGCGTGGGCTGACCGCTCGACCAACCTTCGCCGCGTCGCGTTCGTATCCGTGGACCTCGACCAGCATGATGCGCAGCGGTTCTGGGGCGTCGTCCTGGACGCGATCCGTAGCGCGGCGCGGTCGATCGATCCTGAGACGCAACCTGCGGCGACCGCTGCGTTGGAAGCCGATCAGCTGGTCGACCGAGTGCTTTCGGAGCTTGTCGAGCAGGTCGAACCAGTCGTGCTGATCATCGACGATCTGCACGAGCTGAGGTCGGCTGACGCCCTCGCGCGGCTCGAGCATTTGCTCGCGATTCTGCCGAGCTCTGCGCGGGTAGTGTTGTCGTCTCGCCAGGATCCGCCGATCAGGCTGCACCGGCTCAGGCTTGCCGACGAGGTCGCCGAGATCCGGGCCGGCGATTTGCGGTTCACCGAGAGCGAGACGCGCGAACTTCTCGCTGGATCCAGGATCAGTTTGTCCGACGGCGGGCTGGCTGCGTTGTACCAGCGCACGGAGGGTTGGGCGGCTGGCCTGCGCCTGGCGGTGATCTCGCTCAGCGGTCACCCGGATCCGGAGCGTTTCGTGGCTGAGTTCTCGGGCACCGACAGGGCGATTGGGGAGTACCTGATGGCCGAGATGCTCGAACGCCAACCGAACGAGGTTCAGAGCATGCTGTTGC
>JBKPCH010000035.1:0-15471 GCA_046727275.1 Candidatus Dormiibacterota bacterium | reverse complement strand
AGCCCCCCCCCCCCACCCTGCCCTCCCCCGCAAGGGGGGAGGGTACAGAGCTGCATCCTCATCTCACGCCACCCCCAGGTCGCGGAGCAGGCGGCCGGCCACGCCGGCCGCCTCGAAGTGCTCTTCCGCCACCGCCCGCGCCGCCCGGCAGTGGCGCTCGTAGTCGGCGTTGATCGCCTCGATCGCCTCCAGGGCCTCGGCGCACGTCGTGAACGCGAACAGCCCCTCGCCGCAGGGGTAGACGCTGCTGAAGCCGGTGTCCTGGGCGACCACCGGCTTGCCGGAGGCCAGGTAGCAGGCGTCCCGCTCGCTGAACCAGCCGCTGCGCAGCCGGACGTTCATGTCCTTGGCCACCGTGAACTCGGCGCGCGAGCAGCGGATGAACTCCTGGTACGCGCCGAAGACGTCCAGCGACAGCCGGAACGGGTCCCGCAGTCGCCAGCCGTGCGCCAGCAGCCGGCTGCGGTCCGGCTCGGCCGGCATCATGCCGAGCTCGAACGGCTGCGCCGTGAGGCGGGGGAGGCCCATCAGCTTCTCCCACTCGACGTGCTTGCTCCAGTAGTACGTCTCGCCGTCGAGCTCCGCGTCGCTGCCCTCCTGCCGGTAGTTGCCGATCGTGGTGAAGAAGCGCGCGCCCGGGTCGAAGGCCAACGGCCACAGGTCCAGGTCGACCGCCTGCCGGGTCTTCAGGAAGCGCCGGCCGGGCAGCGGCACCCCGCAGTCGGGGGCGCCGAAGTTCTCGCCGTAGGTGGCGACCTGCTGGTGCCCGGCGAAGGGGTCGTCCTTCCGGCCCGCCGCGACCTCCAGCTCGGCCCCGACCGGGTCCGTCTCCACGTAGACCCGCAGCGGGGCGCGCAGGTGCTCCTCGCGCAGGAGGGTCCCGCCCTCCAGGTTCACGAGCAGGTCGCACGAGCGGTACAGGTCGTTCAGCCGGCGCTCGGAGAGGCCCCAGCAGGCGCCGCGCCGGTCGGCGAGGCGGAACGCCCACCTGTCCCGGAGGCCGATCCGCTCCATCGACTCGGCCACGTGGCAGATGGCGTACGAGCAGTCGTCCGTGACCGTGTCCTGCTCGGGGTCGTAGGGCCAGGCGCTGTCGTCCTCGACGTACCAGACGTCGTGGCCCAGCCGCTGGAACCCGCGCAGCCAGTTGACGAAGACCCAGGAGTGGCCGCCGAAGGGCAGCCGCCCCATCATGCCCAGCACCACGATCCGGAGGCGTCCGCGTCCCGTCATCGATCCCCCCTCCCCCCAGCGGCGGCCGGCTCGAGCCGGAGCACCCGTCCCCCGTCCAGCTCCAGCCGGTCGTCGCAGATGTCGAGCGTCGCCAGGCGATGGGCGATCATCAGCGCGGTGCGGCCGGCCAGCAGCCGCTCCATCGCCTGCATGATCCCGGCCTCGGTGCCCACGTCCACGGAGCTGGTCGGCTCGTCGAGGAGCAGCACCGGCGTGTCGCGCAGGAAGGCGCGGGCCAGCCCGATGCGCTGGCGCTCGCCGCCCGACAGCAGCATCCCGCGCTCCCCGGCCGCCGTGTCGTAGCCCTCGGGCAGGGCCGACACGAAGTCGTGCGCGCCCGCCGCCGCGGCCGCCGCCTCGATCTCCGCCCGCGTGGAGTTCGGACGTCCGTACGCGATGTTCTCCGCGATGCTGCAGGAGAACAGCGTCGGCTCCTGGAGGACGATCGTGAGCTGCCGGCGGAGGTCCTCCAGCTGGTAGGCGCGCAGGTCCACGCCGTCGAGGAGCACCTCCCCGCCGGTCGGGTCGTAGAACCGCGCCAGCAGGCCGACGAGCGTCGTCTTGCCGGCCCCGGTGGGACCGGAGATGCCCAGCCAGCGTCCGGGCTCGACCCGGAAGGAGACGCCGTGGAGGACCGGGTGGGCGCCGTCATACGAGAAGGAGACGTCCCGGAACTCCACCTCGCCCCGGGCCCGGGCCAGGCGGCGGGCGCCCGGGCGCTCCGCCACCTCGGGCAGCTCGTCCAGCAGCTCGAACGCGCGCTCCGCGCTGGCCAGCGACGCCTGCATGCCGGCCAGCTCCGTGGTCACCGTCTCCAGGGGCGAGTACAGCTGAGCCAGGTAGGAGAGGACGACCAGCAGCTCGCCCAGCGTCAGCCTGCCCGCCTCCACGCCGGTGATGCCGAGGTAGAGCACCGTGGCCGTGCCCACGGCGATCGCCCCGTTGACCAGGAGGCCGAAGACGCCCTCGGCCACCGCCTGGCCCGTCCGCGCCCGTACGCCCCGCCGGGACTGGGCCGTGAAGCGCCGGCCCTCCCAGCCCTCGCGCCCGAACGCCTTTACCACCCGCAGCGCCGCCAGGACCTCCTGGACGATGCCGAGCGACCCGCTCTCGACCTCCTTCACGGCGCGGTAGTGGGGGCGCATGCGCCGGTCGTAGGTGGCGGAGAGGACCACCAGGAACGGGGTCACCGCAAGGGCGACGACGGCGAGCGGCCAGTCGATGCGGGCGATGACAACGAACGTGGCCCCGAGCGTCACCGCCGCGGCGGCGGTGGAGAGAAGCGCGTAGACGGTCAGGTAGTTGACCGCCGCCGCGTCGTACTCGATGCGGTAGATGGAGTCGGCGCTGCCCCGCCGGTCGTGCGTGGTGAGCGAGAGCCGCTGGGCGTGGGCGAAGAGCTGCTCGCGCAGGCGCAGGGTCATCAGCTCGCCCGTCCGGCTGCGCAGCACGTGGGCCACCAGCTCCTGCAGCCGGCCCGCCAGCACCACCAGGACCTGCAGGCTGGCGACCAGGAGCAGCAGCGCCGGCGTGCGGTGGTCCAGGCCGGGTGGGAGCGCGGCCTGGAGGACGGCCGGCAGCGGGTGGCTGCCCAGGATGCTGTCGACGGCGATCTGCAGCGGGATAGGGTTGAGCAGCACGAGCGGCGTCGCCAGCGCGTCGACCGCGAAGATGGCGAGCAGGTAGCCGGTCTGCGGGGCGGCCTGGGCCAGGATCCGCCGGCCCAGGACCAGGTTCGAGTAGCGGCGGGGGCGGTCGTCCATGCCTCAGACCCCCTCCTCGTGCGTGCCGGCAGGCTGCTGCCGCTCCCAGCGCACGCCGGCGCTCGAGCTGGCCAGCGCGCGGCCGACCAGGACGTGCAGGAGGAACGTCTCCGCGGCGGCCGCGAGGCCGACGGTGGCCAGCAGCGCCAGGCCGGCGTCGGGCGCCACCGCCGCCAGCGCCGCCCCGATCGCCACCGCGAGCAGCCCGCCCGGCCGCAGCCCGTAGCGCCGGCTGTGGCACGGGTACCAGCGCCAGGCCACGGCGGTCGTCACGCGGCACCTCATGGTCGGCCCCACCCACACGGCCAGGTCCCAGGGGCTGTCCGCCGGCCCGCTGCGCACGGCGCAGCGGAGCCGGATCAGGTCCCGCTCCAGGTGCACGAGCCAGGTGGCCCGGTCCCCTGTCCAGGGCGGCGGCGGCGTGCTCGGCAGCTCGTCCGCGGGGCCCCGGCCCAGCCGGCCCCAGGCCCGGGCGAGCGGCTGGGCGACGTGGAGGAACGCGGCCAGCAGGCGGAGGGCGAGCGGGTTGGGCTCGTCGGGGTCCGGCCTGATCGCCGCGGCCGTCGCGCCGTAGAAGGCCGCCAGGAGAGCCAGCGTCACGCCCGGCACCAGCAGCCACCAGGGCGAGAACGCCGCCAGCAGCAGCCCGGCGGCGGCGACCGGCGCGGCCAGCGGCAGCAGGGCGGCGGCGTAGCCGACCACCCCCTCGGCCCGGCGCCGCACGATCCCCTGGAACGGCGCGAGGCCGTAGGTGCCGTGGTACACGACGGGGCGGAGGAGGCGCGGCAGCAGCGCCGGGGCGCCGTAGATGAACCCGGCCCACCGCGCCTGGCCGAGGCGGTTGAAGCGGTGCCGGTGGCGGCGCCAGACGATGCGCTCGGCGCGGCCGTAGCCCACCTGCTGGCGCAGGAAGCCCGCGACCGCCGACCGCCGGTGGTGGCGGACCTGGGCCGCGGCCGCGAAGCCGATCTCGTGCCCGCGGTCCAGCAGCTTCCAGCAGACGTCGACGTCGTCGCCGGCGGTCCGGTAGACCGGGTCGAAGCCGCCGACCTCCAGCAGCGCCTCCTTCCGGTAGGCCATGTTGCAGCCGGGGATGTGCTCGGCCCTGGCGTCCGAGACCAGGACCTCGACCGGGTTCCCGGGGGCGAGCGCCACTGCCCGCTCGACCAGGCCCGCGCCGCGGAACGGGAGGTTGGGGCCGCCCGTCGCCTGCACGCGGTCCTCCTCCAGGCTCAGCGCCAGGTGGTAGGGCCACTCCGGGTGGCAGGTGGCGTCGGCGTCCAGGAAGGCGACGATCTCGCCCAGCGCGGCCGAGATGCCGGCGTTGCGCGCGGCGCTCAGGCCCACGTGCTGCAGCCGCAGCAGCCGGAACGGGAAGGCGGCGGCGATCTCGGCCGTCCGGTCCGTCGACCCGTCGTCGCAGACGATCACCTCCAGCGCCGGGTACTCGCAGGCGTGGAGCGAGGCCAGGCACTCCTGCAGGGTGGCCTCCGCGTTGTAGGCGCAGACGACCACCGAGACGGACGGCCAGCTCGGCATCAGGTCGCGCACCTCGGAGGCCGCCCACCGGCGGACGACCCCGGCGGCGGGCTTCCAGCGCCGGCGGACGTCCGTGATGCCGAAGCCCCAGCCCTCCACGGGCCGGCCCGCGACGGCCCACTCGTCGGTCCAGGAGAACACGGCCGCTCCGGCGCAGCCGCACTCGTCCACGACCGCGAGCTGCCAGGCCAGGGCGCTCTCCTGCGCGCTCTCGCCGTGCAGGCCGGCCGCGAGGCCCAGCTCCGTGAGGACCACCGGCCGGTCGCCCGCCATGACCTGCAGGTGCCGGAGGTACGACCGGAACCGCTCCCTGCTCTCGAGGAAGACGTTGAAGCAGAGCAGGTCCTGGCCCGGCACCTCGAGGTACTCCGTCGTCGGGTAGTTGCAGTACGTCACGAGGAGCTCGGGGTCGCCGCGGTGGACCTCCTCGACCAGCCGGCCCAGCGTGTCCTCGACGGCGGCCGGGCCGTGGAGGCGGACGATGTCGCCGGGCACCTCGTTGCCGACTGCGATCGCAAGGACCTCGGCGCGGCCGGCGCAGCGCTCCAGCGCCGCGTCGACGGCCCGGCGGCCCCCGTCCAGGACGCGCCTCCGGGCCGCCCGGCCGGGCGCGGGCTCGTTCTGCCAGTCCGGGTAGTCGAGGCCCACGACGAGGCGCAGGCCCGCCTCCGCCGCCTGCTCCAGGACGTCGCCCGGCGGCGGGGTGTAGACCCGGACGGCGTTCAGGCCGAGCCGGGCCATGGCCTCGAAGTCCGAGCGCACGGTCGCTGGCGCCGGCACGAGCTCCCCGTCGTCCCGGGGCAGGAACGTGCCGTAGGTGGCGCCCCGGATGCGGAACGGCCCGCCGCCCAGCGTCAGGAACTTGCCGTCGCGGCGGACCCGGCGTGGTCGTCGCGGGTCTCGGGCGGGCTGCGCCCTGCCCCTCGGTGGTGCCAGCAGCCCGGTCGCATCGCCGGCTGGCACGCCGTTGCGCGACCGCGCGGACACTGTGGGAATACCCGTTGGGTCCACAGTCAATCCCCCCTTCCCGTCCCTTCGGGTCCGCGCCCAGTGCGCGCACCCGTCAGCGGCTTCCCGGTCCCCTTGGCATACCGAGTATACGGAGGGTCAGCCCGATGTCAACGACGGCGGCCGGCCCGGCGGACGCCGGGGCTCAGCCGCCGGTGACGTCCACCGACTTGATGTGGACCAGCCCGCCGCCGCGCAGGTAGGGGCCCAGCTGGTCGCTGTTCGCGAAGCCGGAGACCTGGACCGTCTGGCCGGGGTCGGTGACCGGGATAGGCCCGGTGAAGGTGGCGATCGGGTTGCCGCCGTCGTCCGTCAGGGTGATGGTCACGGTCCCGCCGCCCCTGCCGCCGGTGTTCTTGAGCGTGGCGGTCACCGGGCAGCCCTGCCGGGTCGAGCACTGGCTGGGGATGTCGCGGGTGACCGTCTGCCAGGTGGCGCTCCCGCCTGCGCCCGTGGTGGGCCCGGGGGTGGGCGTCGCCGCCGGCGTTGCGCTCGGGCCGGGCGGCGGGGTGGCCGCCGCCGAGCCGCCGCTGCCGCCGCTCTGGGACGTGCCCGAGCCCGTGCTGGTGCCCGAGCCGCCGGCCAGGAGGCGGGCGGTCGCGAAGCTGAGGAGGAACAGGCCAAGCAGGACGGCGACGCCGATCGCGATCAGCCTGGTCCGGTTCGGCCGGCCTGGCTGATCCGGCAGGTAGGGCGCCGACGGCCCGGGGTAGGCCGGGTTGCGGCCGGAGTCGTACGACTGGTCGTAGCCGCCCTGCGTCCCGTACGGCTGGGACCCGTATCCCTGCTGGCCGTAGGGCGGCTGGTCGTAGCCCTGCCTGCCGTAGTCGGGCTGGGAGTAGTCGGGCGTATAGCCCTGCTGGCCGGCACCGTAGGCTGGCTGGCCGCCCGGCGGCTGGCTGCCCGGCGGCTGGCTGCCCGGCGGCTGCCCGTAGCCGGGCTGCTCGTAGGCGCCCTGCTCGGGCTGCGGCGTCCCGTAGCCGGGCTGCTCGTCGGCGCCCTGCTCCGGCTGCGGCGTCCCGTAGCCGGGCTGCTCGTCGGCGCCCTGCTCCGGCTCGGGCTGGTCGTAGCCGGGGTGCCCGTAGCCGCCCGGCTGCTCCGGCTGGCCGTATCCCTCCTGCTCGTGCCACTGCTGGTCGTAGCCGGGCTGCTGGTAGCCCTGCTGGTCGTGGCCGCCGCCCTCGTAGGGCGGCGCCTCGGGCGTCTCGGGCTGCGCCCACTGGGCATAGACCTCGTCTGCCGCAGGCTCGCCGGTGCCGGTCGCCTGGGCGCCCTGCCAGTCCTGTTCGGGTGGCTGCTGGCCGGGGCCGGGCTCGGCTGCGTCGGGCTGGTCCGGATGCGGGTCGGGATGCTGCTGGGTCTGCTCGGGGTGCCGCGGGCCCTGGTCCGCCGGGGGCGCGTCCCGACCTGGATAGAACTGGATGATCTGCCCCTCCGGCGGCCGGGCCGGGGGCGGCGGCGCGGGGGGCGCCGGCGGCGGCGCCCCCTGCGAGCCGGGGTCCCTCGCCCGCACCACCATGGAGCGCTGCAGGCGGCCGCACACCGGGCAGTAGATGGCCTCCGGGTCCAGCTCGGCGCCGCACTTGAAGCAAATGGGCGTCATCTGGCTCATGGATGGAGAGCCTACGCGAAAGCGGGGTAGGTGCCGAAGAGCCGGACCTCGTGCGTCGACGCCTCGAGGGCGCGCAGCGCCTCCTCCGCCACGGCCGGAACGGCCACCTGGAAGTCGAGGAAGAACCGGTACTCGAACGGCTTGTCCGGAATCGGCCGGGCCTCCAGGCGGGTCAGGTTCACGCCGCGCTCGGAGAGGCACTGCAGGGCCGCCACAAGGCTGCCCGGGTGGTGCCCGGCGACGAAGCACAGCGAGCACTTGCCGCCCGGGTCCGCCTGGCCCGGCCTGGCCGGCTCGCCCCGCTCCACGACGACGAAGCGCGTCTGGTTGCTGTCATCGTCCTGGATGCCCTCCGCCAGCACGTGCAGGCCGTAGCGCCGCGCCGCCGCGGCGCTGGCGACGGCGGCGAGCCCCGGCTCCGGGTGCTCGGACAGGTCGCGGGCGGCCCCCGCCGTGTCGTGGTGGGGGAGCGGCTCGATGCCGTGGGCCTCGAGGTAGCGGCGGGTCTGGGCGAGGGCCTGCGGGTGAGAGATGGCCCGGCGGACCGGCGCCCCCGGGAGCCCCACGAGGCAGTGCCGGACGGGGTGGACGTGCTCGCGGACCAGGCGCAGCCCGCGCCGCTCCCAGAGCAGGTCGTTGGCCTCCTGGACGATCCCGCCGAGGGTGTTCTCGACCGGGATCACGTCGAGTTCGACCTCCTCCCGCAGCAGGGCGTCGACGGCCATCGTGAAGGTGCGGTGGCCGATCGCGCTGGCTCCCGGGAAGAGGGTGAGGAGCGCCTCCTCGGAGTAGGCGCCGGGCTCGCCCTGGTAGCCCACACGGACGGCCGTCCGCGTGGGGTGCGAGCCCTCCAGCAGGGTGGTCGTCTGCTTCACGGGAGCGGTCAGTCGTCCTCGCTCCGGGGCTGGAGCCAGGACATCATGCCCCGCAGGTCGGCGCCCACCGTCTCCAGCTCGTGGTCCGCGTGCTCCTGGCGCATCCGCAGGAAGTTGGCGCGGCCCTTCTCGTTCTCGTCGATCCACCGCTCGGCGAAGCTGCCGTCCTGGATCTCGGCGAGGATCTGCTTCATCGACTGCTTGACCCGGTCGTCGATCACGCGCGGCCCGGACACGTAGTCGCCGTACTCCGCCGTGTCGGACACCGAGTAGCGCATGAAGCCGAGGCCGCCGCGGTACATCAGGTCCACGATCAGCTTCATCTCGTGCAGGCACTCGAAGTACGCCAGCTCGGGCGGGTAGCCGGCCTCCGTCAGCGTCTCGAAGCCGGCGGTGATCAGGGCGCTGACGCCGCCGCAGAGCACGCTCTGCTCGCCGAACAGGTCGGTCTCGGTCTCGTCCTTAAACGTCGTCGTCAGGACGCCGGCCTTGCCGGCCCCGAGCGCCCGCGCGTAGGCCAGGGTCCGCTCCGTGGCGCGGCCGGTGGCATTCCGGTGGATGGCCATCAGGGCGGGGGTGCCGGTGCCCTCCAGGTACGTGCTGCGGACCAGGTGGCCCGGCGCCTTGGGGGCGATCATCGTGACGTCGACCGTGCCCGGCGGGTCGACCTGGCCGAAGTGGATCGAGAAGCCGTGGGCGAACATCAGCATCATGCCGGGGCGCAGGTTGGGCTCGATGCACTCGCGGTAGAGGCGGGCCTGGCCGACGTCCGGCGTCAGCACCATCACGATGTCGGCCTCCCTGACCGCGTCGGGCACGTCGACCACGCGGAGGCCATGGCGCTCGGCCTTGGCGCGGGAGCGGCTGCCGGGGTACAGCCCGACGCGGACGTCCACGCCGCTGTCCTTCAGGTTCTGCGCGTGCGCGTGGCCCTGCGATCCGTAGCCGAGGATGGCGACCTTCTCGTCCAGGGTGGGCGGGCAGTCGCCGTCGTAATAGATCTTGACGGTCATGCGCGCAATGATCCTCCAAAAGCCTCGCCGGCCGCCGCGCGAGCGGGCGGCCGCGCCGGAGGCCCCTGAAAAGCCGGAGCCCCCGCCCGAAGGCGAGGGCTCACGTCGCGAAGAGGGTGCTTTCCAAATGCGATGTTAGACCGACTCGGAACGGTAGGATAGTGGGCTGCCCACAAGGACTGGAGCGTACTTCTGTGGTTCCCTGACTAGACGGGCCGGTTTTTCCTATCTCGAGGCGGGCATCTGCCGGCGGACCATCACGACGATGCCGACCACGATGATCAGGATGGGGAAGAGGACCCGCCCGAAGAAGCCGAAGTCCCGGCCGCTGACGTGGGCCACGCCCTCGAAGAAGACGGCCGCGAGCAGGAAGAGGATGAAGCCGGTGCCCAGGGTGCGGGCGCCCGCGGCGCGCAGTCCCGGCGAGTCGATCGCCAGCCCCTGCAGCCACATGCCGATGCCGACCCCGCCGGGCACCACCAGGGTCCAGGCGTAGGACCAGGTCGAGAAGAGGTCGAAGATGTTCTGGATCATCAGCACCAGGCCGGCCATGGTCACGACCGCGCCCGGGATGCAGAGCGCGCTGACGTCCTCGGTGGTGCCGCCGACGCCTATCAGCACCAGCCCGGGCACGATCACGAACACCGGCCAGCCGTAGTGGGCGATGTCGATGGTCAGGAACCAGCGGGTGAAGATCTCGTAGAGGATGTAGCCGACCCCGGTCAGGACCAGGGCGGTCCCGAGGACGACGGCCTGCCCCCCGCTCGCGCGCTCCATCGTGGGGAATGGTAAGCGCAGCGCCGGCCGGTCGCCGGCCGGGTTTGCCGTACCGGAGAGACCTCTCTCGCCTCGAATGGGGTCCCGGAAGTACGGCAGGAGCGCCGGCCAGGCCGGCGGACCGGCGCCGCGGCGCCCGCCCGCCGGTCCTACCCGACCCGCTTCAGCAGGCCCAGGCGCTTGGCCCGGCGCTCCGCCCAGGCGAACGCCGCCACGCCCAGCGGCAGCAGCAGCACGCCCATCACGGCGAGGGCCGCCAGGTCGCCGGCCACGCCGGCCAGCCCGCTCCCGCCGATCAGCGTCGCCCGGATCCCGTGCAGCGTGTACGTCAGCGGCGACACCAACGCCAGCATCCGCAGGGCGCTGGGCAGCACGGTGACCGGGTAGTAGACGCCCGAGGCCAGCAGGAGCACGCCCTGCACGGCGACCGTCATCTGCTCACCCCGCTCCGGGGAGAGCAGCGGCAGCACCGACGCCAGGATGCCCAGCCCCACCAGCGGCAGGGTCGACACCGCCAGCACCACGACCGCCGCGCCGAAGTCGGCGCCGCGCAGGTCCAGGTGGAACAGCGCCAGCGCGATGACCAGCACGGCCAGCGTCCGGAGCAGGCCGTAGACGATCGCGAACGCGCAGATGCCCAGCAGGTGGGTCAGCCTGCGGACCGGCGCCATGAAGGTGTACTCGATCGTCCCCTCCCAGCGCTCCCACATCACCGAGAAGGAGATCTCCACGAACACCGCCGACAGGTAGGCCCACAGGAGCGCCCCGATCAGCAGGTACAGCTGGGCGCGCTGCAGCGTCTGCGTGCCGGGCGCGGCGCCCCCCAGGCTGCCCAGGCCGGCCGCGAGGTATCCGATGCTCAGGACGCCGACCAGGCTGTAGACGAGCCACACGACCTCCCACAGCCAGTAGCGCCTGATCAGGTTCTTCTGCCGCTCCACGAAGCCGAACAGTGCGTGCGCCTCGGCCCGCACCCTCACGGTCAGCATGTCTTCGACTCCTCCAGCTCCGCCTCCCTCGACTCCTCCTCGTCGTCCGCGTCCTCCAGGCCGCGTCCGGAGAGCTCGAAGAAGAGGTCCTCCAGGCGGCCCAGGGCGCTCGGCGGGCCGTCCGCCAGCACCCGGCCGCGATCCATCAGGAGGACGCGGTCGCACAGCGCCTCCGCCTCCTCCATGTCGTGCGTGCAGAGCAGCGTGGTCACCGACTCGCCGCGCAGCTCGACGACGAGCCGCTGGACCTCGCGCTTGGACCGTGGGTCCAGGCCGGTGGTCGGCTCGTCCATCAGGAGCAGCGAGGGCGTGGTCAGGACGCTCCGGGCGATGGCCACCTTCTGCTGCTGGCCCCGGGACAGCTGCCGCAGCGGCCGGTCGATCGTGTCGGCGGGCAGGCCGAAGCGCCGCAGCGCCGCCTCCACGCGACGGCGCAGGCCGCCGCCGGCCGTGCCGTAGATGCGGGCGGCGTAGAGCAGGTTCTCCCAGGCGCTCAGCTCCTTGAAGAACGCGGCCTCGACCGACACCCGGTTGATGTGCCGCCTCACCGCCATCGACTCCCGCACGACGTCGTGGCCGAACACCCGGGCCCGGCCGGCGTCGGGCAGCACCAGGGTGGCCAGGATCCGCACCAGCGTGGACTTGCCGCTGCCGTTGGGCCCGATGACGCCGGTCACGCCGCCGCGCTCCAGCCGCAGGTCGAGCGGGTGGAGGGCGACCAGGTCCGTCCGGCGGCGGCGCCACCAGGCGCCCGCCCGCCCGGCCGGCCGGCCGCCGGAGCGGCGGAACCGCTTCGTCAGGCCGAGGACCTCGACGGCCGGTTGACTCATGAACTGTTCACCTCCTCGCGAACGCCGCTGAAACCGGGCAAAAGAAAAGGACCGTGCGGGAGACCGCACGGTCCGGAAGCGTTCGTGTGGTGGTGGGAGCTAGCCGAACCTACTCAATGTGCGGTCTCCTCGAGGGCAGACTTCACCCTCAGAAGTTCGAGCTCGATAGTGATTCCGCACTTCAATGGCGTGGCTCCGACGGAAGAGCGTACCGGCGGAGGGGCGTTCCGTCAAGCCGCAGCCGCGTCGGGCGTGTCCGCCGGCCCCGCCGCGGACCGCGCGCCGCGCCAGACCCGGGGCAGCAGGAACTCGGCGATCGCGAACGCGCCCACGCTGTACAGCGCCCCGACCACGATGTCGAAGACGTAGTGCTCGCCCATGTACACGATCGCCAGCCACACGCTGGCCACGAAGGGCAGCACCACCAGGCCCCGGAGGCCGAAGAACCGGCACGCGAAGAGGAGGATGAGCAGCGGGTAGGCGGCGTGCAGCGAGGGCACCGCGGCCACCTGGTTGGGGTCGAACAGCTGGTACACCGTCGGCAGGTGGAACCGCTGGGGGAACGCCGAGAGCACCGTGCCGACGCGCTCGTGCACCTCGGGTAGATAGCCGGCCTGGCTGGCCAGCCAGGGCGGCGCCGCCGGGTAGAGGAGGAACGTCACCAGCGCGGCGTAGGAGAGCAGCAGGAACGCACCGGTGAAGCGCGTGAACTGCTCGTGGCTCCGCAGCCACAACAGGTAGGCGAAGCTCAGCGGCATGACGAAGTGGAGCAGGTAGACCACCGCGAAGAGGCTGTCCCACACGGCCAGCGAGCCCGCGTGGGCGAACCGCTGCTGGAGCGTGACGCTCGGCGGCGTGCCGAACACGAAGGAGTCGAACCTGATCGCCGTCAGGTAGTGGACGGTGCCGACACGGCCGGCCAGGCCCCGCAGGAACTCGTACGAGAACAGCAGCAGCAGGAACGGGGCCCAGTCCAGCAGGAAGCGCCGGGCGCGCCGGACGAGCAGCACCGGCAGCAGCAGGACGACGAAGTAGCGGTCCGGCCCGATAGGGATGCCCAGGACGATCAGCAGCGCCGTGCTCAGCGCCATGTACAGACCGAAGGCCAGCCAGGGGAGCGAGCGGTGGCGCACGAGGAGCCAAGGTAGGGGCGGCGGGGCGCCGAATCCACCGCCGATGTAAGCCTCGGGTAAGCGTGTTGTAATTCCCGACCGGGTGCCACGGCGCCCGGCGCGACATGATGGAAGGGTAGCGAGGGTCCCGCCCGTGCGCGGACCGAGCAGAGGGAGCGAGAGGATGGCCATGCAGATCCGCAGGAAGCCGAGCCAGCCGGCCCCGGGGTCCGGGTGATGCTGGGCGACGTCAGCTCCAGCCGCACCCGCCACCAGCGCGCCTGGCTCCGCATGTTCCTCGGCGGCCTCGCGCTGTGGGTGGCGGCCACCATCGTCACCTTCCTCACCCTCAACTCCAACCTGGTGCCGACGGTCATCCTGCTGGGCAGCTTCCTGGTCCCGGTCACGTTCGTGGCGTACGCGTTCGAGCACCGGGCCTCGGACACGCTCACCGAGCACACGATCTTCGTCGGCTTCATCTACGGCGGGGTGCTGGGCGTGCTCCTGGCCTCCCTGCTGGAGGTCCCCTTCGCCGGCAACGGCTCCCTGCTCACGTTCGTCGGGGTCGGCCTGGTCGAGGAGGCCTCCAAGCTGATCGCCCTCTGGTGGGTCGCCCGCCGGCTGACCGCCTTCTACACGGCCGACGGCATCGTGCTGGGCGCCGCCGTCGGCTTCGGCTTCGCGGCGTTCGAGACAGCCGGCTACGCGTTCAACTCGCTGTTCACGATCCACGGCCTCTCGCTGGCCAACCTGGTCGAGACCGAGATCCTGCGCGGCATCCTGACGCCGGTCGGCCACGGGCTGTGGACCGGCATCCTGGGCGGCGTCCTGTTCAGCACGGCCCGCGGCGGCCGGCTGCGCATCACCGGTGCGCTGGTCGGCTGGTACCTGGTGGTGTCCCTGCTGCACGCCTTCTGGGACGCCTCCGGTGGCCTGGCGGCGATCCTGGTCTTCCTGCTGACGGCGAACGGCATGCAGGAGCAGCTCCTCGCCCTCGGCCGCCTGCCCCAGCCGACGCAGGAGCAGGTCCACCTCTTCACGTTCTTCAGCTGGAGCTTCCTCGCCATCGACGCCGCCGTCGGCCTGTGGCTGCTGTGGGTCTGGTGGCGGCGCGCGAATCGCTCACGCTCCCCCGCCGGCGCGACCTGACCCACGTGCTCGCGTACCCCGCCTGGCTCGTCCGCGCGGCGCTGTGGTGGCTCCGGGAGGCCATGCGGCGCACCCGCCGGGCGCCGGCGCGCGTGTCGTTCCTCATCGAGTCCGCGCCGTCGGAGCCGTCGCCGCCGCGCCAGCCGTTCTGGCGCCGGTTCGTGGGCGGCGGCCCTCCGCCCGGCCTGCCGGTGCTGGCCGCGCAGCTCCGCGCCGTCGCCGCGGAGCCCACGGTCAGGGGCGTGCTGCTGCACCTCCGCCCGATGGACCTGAGCCAGGCCCAGGTCGACGCGCTCCGCCGGCTCCTCCAGGCCCTGCGCGAGGCCGACGTCCGGGTCACGTGCTGGGCGCCCAACTACACGCTCGCCACCTACCAGGTCGCCTGCGCGGCCGACGAGATCCTGCTCCAGCCGGGCGGCGGCGTCGCCCCGCTGGGGATCGCCCGGGAGTACCTCTTCCTGGCCGACGCGCTGGGCCGCGCCGGCCTGCAGGCCGACGTCGTGGCCATCTCGCCGTACAAGACGGCCGGCGACATGCTGACCCGCACCGGCTTCACGCCGGAGTCCCGGGAGATGGCGGACTGGCTGGCCGACGGCGTCTTCGCCGAGGTCCAGGCCACAATCGCCGCCGGCCGCCGGCTGGAGGAGGCGGACGCCCGCAGGCTGATCGACCTCTCCCCGTTCACGGACGAGGAGGCCGCGGCGGCCGGGACTGTGGACGGCCTGGTCTCGGAGGAGGACCTGCCCGGGCGGCTGGGAGGCCCCATCCGGCCCTGGCGCGCCGCCCGCCGCGCGCTGCCGGCACCGCGGCCGGTCCGGCCGGGCCGCGTCGTGGGCCTGCTCCGGGTGGAGGGCACGATCGTGGACGGGCGCAGCCGGCGGGCGCCCTTCCAGCCGCCGCTGGCGCCCCCGCTGCTGTTCCAGGACCAGTGCGGCGACCTGACCGTGGTCGAGCAGGCGCGGGCGCTGGCGGGCGACCGGCGGGTCGGGGCGGTCGTCCTCTGGGTCAGCTCGCCGGGCGGGTCGGCGACCGCCTCCGAGGCGATGGCCGCCGCCCTGGCCGACCTGGCCCGCCGCAAGCCGCTGGTGGCGGCCATGGGGCCCGTCGCCGCCTCGGGCGGCTACTACGTGACGACGGCCGCGAGAAGGGTCTTCGCGCACCCCGGCACCGTGACCGGCTCGATCGGCGTGCTCGCGGGCAAGCTGGTGACCGGCGGCCTGTTCGACCGCCTGCTCTTCCGGCGCGAGCAGGTGCAGCGCGGCGAGCACGCGGCCATGTGGACCGCGGAGCGGCCGTTCACCGACGCCGAGCGGACCAGGCTGCGGGAGATGATCGAGCGCTCCTACCGGCTGTTCCTGGCGCGGGTGGCGGCCGGCCGGGGCCGGCCCGCCGAGGCGATCGAGCCGGTCGCGGGCGGCCGCGTCTGGACCGGCAGCCAGGCCTTCGAACGCGGGCTCGTCGACGAGCTGGGCGGCCTGGAGCAGGCGGTCGCCGCCGCCCGGCGCCTGGCCAGACTGCCGGGAGACGCCCCGCTGCGCGAGGCCCGCGGGGGCCGGCGCGAGCTGCTGCCC
>JBKPCH010000034.1:0-9907 GCA_046727275.1 Candidatus Dormiibacterota bacterium | reverse complement strand
AGCGGCTCCTGACCTGGTAGCCGTGGAGTGGCTGCTCGGACAGGAGGCCGAGGACGCCGTATCTAAGTGACATCGATCGGCCAACAGCACCTACTCACTATGCATAGAGTGTATGCATAGTCCGACAATGATGTCAAGGGTGTGCCGGATGGGTGCCATTGGAAGCACCCTGTAGCACCAGGTGCTGTCGATACCAAGGGCAGGACCATGGCTCGACGGCATGGCCGGTGAGGCGCCGATCCGGCATGCCGAGTCGGGCGTCTGGCACGTCTTCGGGCACGCCGACGTGGAGGGCGTGCTGACCGACCACCAGCGCTTCTCATCCGTGGGCGCGACGGAGTACCAGATGCCCCAAAGTGACGCCCTGGAGGCGAGCATGGTGTCGATGGACCTGCCGCGGCACCACCTCTACCGGGTGGTCGTGAGCGAGGCGTTCACCCCTCGCATGGTTGCGCAGATGGAGCCGCGCATCCGCGCGATCGCCCAGCACCCTGACCCATGAAGTCGACGCCTTACTCTCCGGACGCCTTACTCAATAGGGTGCGGCTCTCCTGGAGTGACGCCGGTCATGCAGCGAGCGTGAGGCGCTGGGAGGCCGACTGACCGCCTCCCGGACGTCGTCGAAGGAGCCGCGCGCCCCCTCCAGGACCGCCAGCCGGCGCAGGCCGTGGGAGTGCAGCTCGACCGGCAGGTTCAGGTCCGAATCGGTAGGGTGCAGGTTGGCGTGACCCCGCCGGCGGTAGGCCAGGCGAGTGACCTCGACCTTGCCGAATACGCTCAGCAGCCCACGCTCATGGCCGGTCTCCACACTGCGCCTGGCCACTCCGTCGGCGCCTACCACCGCCTCCAGGCGTGGCTCCCGCTGCGCTCGCAGGTCCAGGTGGTCCTGGAGCATCTGGCGGAGCAGCTCCCGGCCCTCCACGTCCAGGCGCTCCTCCAGTTCGCCGTGGGCGAGCTGGCCCGCATCCGTCCCATCCAGCCAGCCCACGATCCTCTCGAACCGATGGCGGGAGGCGGCGAAGGCCGGCGAGGACTGGTGCTGAACGCGGTCGGCGGTGGCAGGGAGTATCGTGTGCAATGCGGCGCCTCCGTGGTCGGTGTGGACAACCTTCCAACGGGGAGCGTCCCCGCTTCAGCTACACCTCGCCGGCACCACCGCCGCTGCTCGCTGGCGACCCGAACCAACAGCGCAGTGATGGGCCAACCCCCGCTTGTCGGTCCGGAGACCGGAGTACCTTTGCCGGCGTGAACGACCCGTCCGGTAAACGCCGCTTGGTCACCGATGCGCTGCTCTTCGGGTTCGCGGCGGCGGCCGTCATCGCCCTTCACCTGGCGACCAGCGGCAACCTGGGCTTCCACACCGACGAGCTCTACTACCTCGACAGCGGGAACCACCTCGCACTCGGCTACGTCGACTTCCCGCCGGTCGTCCCGCTCCTCGCGCGGCTGGAGACGGCGATCCTCGGAGTGACCCCCTGGACCCTCCGCGTGCTTCCGTCGGTGCTGAGCGGGCTTCTCGTCGTGCTGTTCGGCGCGTACGCCCGCCGGCTGGGTGCCTCGCTGCCGGTCCAGGCCGTCGCCCTCGTGATCGGGATCGCGTCGCCGTACCTGCTCGCGGCGAACTGGATCTTCCAGACGGTGACGTTCGACCAGGTGACCTGGATGGTCGCGATGTACTGGTTCCTCTGCGTCGTCGTCAACGGACGGCGGTGGCACTGGATCGCCCTCGGCGTGACGCTCGGGGTCGGGCTCGAGGTGAAGTACACGATCGCCGGGCTCGTAGCCGGCATGGTTGTCGCGGTCCTCCTCGCGCCCGCGCTGCGGGCCCGGCTACGGACGGTCGACCCGTGGCTAACCGCCGGAATCGCGCTACTCATTTGGGCGCCCAACCTCGCATGGCAGGTCGTCAACGGGTTTCCCTCGCTCGCGTACCTCGCCAACCACGGCGGGGGCATCTCTCGGGGCGGCGGCGTGGCCTCCTACCTCGAGGTGCTGGGCCTGGAGCTGGCCCTGCTGCTGCCACTCTGGGTCGCGGGCATGGTCTCCCTGCTCCGCAGCCCGCGGCTGCGTCCGCTCGCGATCTGCTGCGCCGTGCCGCTCGTCCTCTTCCTCTTCTCCGGCAAGGGCTACTACGCCGCGGGGACCATTCCGATCGTCATGGTTCAAGGCCTCGTTGCCATCTCCCAACTCGGCCGGCGGGCGCGCCTCGGGCTGGAGACCGCAATCGTGGTCGCCTGCGCGCTCCAGTTCGTCCTGCTCTTCCATCTCACCATCCCGATCACCCCGGCGAGCCGGCTCCATGCGACCGGCCTCGACGCGAAGTCGGAGGTGTTCGCCGACTCGGTGGGCTGGGACCAAATCGCGCGCCAGGTGGCGGGCTTCTACGACGGCCTGCCGGCGGCGGATCGCTCCGACACGGTGATCGTCTCGCGCTACTACGGCGTGCCGGGCGCGGTGCAGGTGTACGGTTACTCGGGACGCCTGCCCGCTGTCGTCAGCCCCCAGCTGAGCGACTGGTACTGGCTGCCGCCGCACGTGACCGCCACCAGCGCGCTCATGGTGGACTACGAGCCGTCGGACGTGGAGTGGATGTGCGCATCGCCGGAGCTCGTCGGGCGACTCACGGTGCCGTACGACGTCAAGGGTCTGGAGCAGGGCGCGCCGGTCACGTTCTGCCCGCTGAAGGCTCCTCTCGCGAGCGTGTGGCAACAGCTCCGCCAGTTCTCCTGAACCGCGGCTCCCCAGGGCAAGGGGGACGCGATGTCCGCCCGAGGGAGTTGAAGCACGGACGGATCGCGCGGTCCCTCCAGGAGAGCCGCACCCTACTCAATAGCCGCGGCGCTGCCGGCGCATTTCCAGCCGTCTTCGCACGAAGTCGCGGTCTCCGTGCCGCAGGCCTTCATCCGACACCCGGTCGACCCAGCGCTCGATGGACTCGATCTCGACGATGTCGCGCTCGATGTGGGTCGCCACGCCACGCTGCAGCGCCTCGCGGACCGCTTCCCAGCGGACACGGTCGTTGCCGTCACGCACGCCGGATTCGTCGTGGTCTCGATCCTGGTCACGTTCGACATCCCACGCCCCGGGACGAGCGCCCGCCTCGACCCCGACCACACTTGGCTGACCATCTGGCGCGCCGAGGGCGCCTCGTGGAGGGTCGAACGGTACAACGACGCCCACCATCTGAGTGCGCAGACGATCCGTCCCGTCCCGCCGAGCGACCTCGTACAGTCCGGCTCAGGTGAAGCGCCGCTCGAGGTGGTCGACAGGCGAGAACACCAGGCAGCCGACCTGGTCGTCGCGGCCGAGCAGCCAGTTGGAAGCGGCCAGCACCTCGCATCCTGCATAGCCTCGCACCGCCGCGAGCAGCATCGAGGCCCCGTAGAACACGACCGCCGCGTCGCTCGTGATCGAGAACGCCGGGGCGTACCACGGGGTGAGGTAGAGGGCCGCGACGACGAGCATGTTGAGCGTGGTCGCGGCGGCGCCGGTGGCCTGGAAGCGGGCCGGGTCGCGGCGTGAGCGCAGCCACTGCCCGGCCAGCAGCAAGGCGGGGAATCCGATCAGGCCGAGGGCCCATGGGCCGAGCCGGAATCCCGAGGCCACGTCGCCCCGGACCACGCTGCCCACGAGTGCCACCCCGATGATCAATCGGGCGGCGGTGCCGATGACGCCGATGCCACGTGCGCGCGTGAGGTCCCTGATCGGGCTTGCCAACCTGACATTCACCTCCGGGCCGACCGTAACGTCTCCCCCCGGGGGGAGGGTCAAGCGACGGGCGCCCGGTGCCTCGGATCGGCGGCGCGAAAGTCCGAGCCCGCGGCGCCGGCCAGCGCTGCTCGGTGCAGGGCCTCGAATTCATCGATGCTCCGGCGCAGCCGCTCGAGCTCGGCCATTCGGGCGTCGATGCGGGCCCGCACGGCCTGCAGCCGCTCGGCGAGATGGGGCCCGATGGGCCGGTCCGGCTGGCCGAGGTAGACGCCGGCCAGGTCGCCGATCTCCCGGACGGTGAGGCCGAGGGAGCGCAGTCCGACGATCACCTGCACGCACCAGAGGGCGGATTCGTCGAACAGACGGTAGTTGGCCGCGCTGCGGCCAGCCGTGTAGATCAGGCCCATGCCCTCGAAGCGGCGCAGCACCTTGATCGACACCCCCGTCCGCCGCGAGAGCTCTCCGATCGTCATGAGCAGCGCGCTCATCTGGGCGGGAGGCCCCGCAGCATCAGGTAGAGGCCCTGTTGGGTGCGACTCGTCTTGATCACGGATCGCCGGTCCATTCGGAAAGTAGCCGGGCCATTCATGTGCACGGACCGCAAGAAGCAGCACTCCTCGTCACCGATCATGCCAGGTCTCGGGACCAGGCATTGGTCCGCCGCGCTGCAGCGCCGCGCTCCACGTGATTCGCCGGGCTGCCGATCCGCTTCGAGGCGGTCACACTCAGAGACTCATGACCAGGAGGCGGCCTCGGCCCCGCGTTGCAGCCGAGCGCCGCCCGTGGCGGCCGACGCACGCCGCGATTGTCGCTTGCCACGAGGATGGGACCACCCCTTTGCCACAAACTAGGGACCACCTCGGGCTCTCGCCGGCGCGACGCCAGGAGGTTGTAGCGGTTGCGGAGGGGCGCCGTCAAGGGGTTCTCTCAATCCGCCGCCGGGGCTGTGGGAAGTGTGGGCAACCTCGTGGGGTTGTCCAAGCGCTGTGGGCAGGCCCGAAGGTCGGACGTGGCCCCGAGCTGGACGTGGTCGGGGCTGTCCACAGGGCGGCACTTTCCACAGCCCTTCGTTGCTGGCTGAGGCAGACGGGCCGGCGTGGCAGGTGGCGGCGCGTCGCTGGATGGGGACGCTGGACTGGCCCCACTCGTTGGCCCCACCCCGCGGCCCGGTGGGCACGGACCGGGGCGCCCTACAGGACGCGGCGCGGCCGCGTCCTGTAGGGATGGTTCTCAGCAGTCGTCGGTGACTTCTGGGACCGGCGACTGCTGGTCGTGGCGTTGGCGGCGGCGACGCCGGTAGGCGGCCTGGCGGCAGGCGTCCGAGCAGGTGCGGCGGGGCCGGCCGGCGGCCGCTTGAGTGAAGGCGTGGAAGCCGCACTCGGGGCAGACGATCCAGGGCACCGGGTCGGTGTGGCGAGTTCGCGGACGCCTAGGCATCGCCGTGCGGACCAGGTTCCGTAACAGCGGGACTGTCGGTGGAGGCCATCCTGGCCCGCCAGATCCAGCCGGCGATGGTGACCAGGGTGGAAGGCTCCCACATGGAGAGCCAGTCGAGGATCTCGTGGTCCCAGGCCCCCTGCTCGATGCCGTCGAGGGCCTGGAGCAGGAGCCTGCGGCGCAGGTCGCGATGCAGGTCGCGGCCTATGCAGACGCGAGGCTCCTTGTCGAAGGGACCGCGAGGATAGACGGGCTCGAGGTCGGCGCCGAACGCGACGACCGTGTGCTCGGTCACCGCGTCGTCTCCCGCGGACCCCGAGTGGGCTTCTGGCGGCGCCGGTAGGACTCGCCGTCCAGGACCAGCTCGTAGGCCGAGTTGAGGAGGCGGTCGATGGCGCTCTGGGCGAGCAGCGGGTCGGCCATGGTGGGGAGCCACTCCTGGGGCTCGCGGTTGGAGACCACGACCAGGCTGGCGCGTCGGTGACGCTCGACGACGACCTCGTAGACGTCCTGGGTGGCGTCCATGTCGAGCGGGTGGAGGCCGAAGTCATCAAGGACGAGTAAATCGACGCGGATCAGGCGTCGCAGCTCCTGGTCGTAGGTGCCCTCGAGGCGGGCCGCCTTCAGGCGCTTGAGCAGGCGCTCGCTGCGGAACATGAGCACCGAGTGCTGGCGGCGGGTGGCGATGTGGCCGAGGCAGTTGGCGAGCATGGTCTTGCCGACCCCGACCGGGCCCAGGATGAGGACGCTGGAGGCGTCCTCCAGGAAGCGCAGAGAGCAGAGCTCGCTCCAGAGCTGGCGGTTGAAGCGGGCCGGGGTGCTCTCGTCCCAGGCCTCCAGGACCATGGTGGGGTCGAGGTGGGCGACGCGAGCACGGCGCTCGGCCGCCAGCCGGTCCCGACGCGAGATCTCGTCGGCCAGGACCAGCTCCAGGAAGTCCTGGTGGGGCAGGTTGCGCTGGCGGGCCAGGACCAGCCGCTCGGGCAGGGTGTCGAGGACCGGCGTGAGCTTGAGCTGGCGGAGGGCCTTGCGCAGCTCGGGCGAGAAGGCGTCAGTCATGGCCGGGTCTCCTCGAGAACCCCGAACTCCTGGGGGGAGCGGGCGAAGCGGAGCGGGAGCACATCGGCGAGCGGTGGCGTCACCGCCGCGGCCTCCTCGGCGGCACGTTCGAGCACGCGCTGCACGGTGCGGACGTTGATGGCGTCGACCTCGAGCGCCCGCTGGCAGGCCCGCTCGACCCGGTCCTCCCCGTAGCGGCGGACCAGCCCGAGCAGGCAGTAGACCTGGCGCATGCGGGTCCAGGGCAGGGAGCTGTCGAGCAGCTTGGCGGCGTACGCGCCCACCGCCTCGCCGTGGCCGGCGGCGACGCGCTTGAGGTACTCGACGTCGCGCATCGCGTAGGCGCGCTTGTGCTGGGGCAGATCCAGGGGGTCGGTGGAGCGCTGGCCCGGCTGCATCCGGGGATGGACCTTGATGAGCTGACCGCGGTGGTAGACCTTGACCAGCTCGCGGTCGGCGCGCACCCACACGTGCTCGCCGATGAAGCGCTCGGGCACCGAGTAGAGGGCGCGGGCGACCTCGATGTGGTAGTCGCGGGCGACCTTGGGCTCCGCGTACAGCGGCAGCTCGTAGAAGCGCTCGGGGCAGGCCAGCAGGTGCGGCTTCTCCTCCTGCTCGAACACCTCCAGCGGTCGCCGCTGGGTGGTGCCGTGAACGCGCACCCCGGCCACCCCGCGACACCAGTTGGCCATCCACCGCCGGCCCTCGTCGAGGCCCCGGAAGTCCTCGCCGCGGAAGCCCGACTCGCGGACGTAGTTCACGACCCGTTCCACGCGTGGCTTGTCGGTTGGCCGCCGCACCCGAGCCGGGTCGATCTCGAAGCCGCGGGCCTGGGCGTACTCCAGGAAGCCCTGGTTGAAGCGCGGCGCGATGGGATCGGCCTCGATCACGATCGCCTTCAGCGAGTCCGGGATGATCACCCCGAACACGCCCCCGAAGAAGCGCCAGGCCTGCTCGAAGCCCTCGATGACCTCGGGCATCGTCTGTCGGAAGCTGAGCCAGCAGAACTGGTGCCGGCTGTAGCAGGCAGTGAAGATCAGCCCCCAGCACAGCCGCCGCCGGCCCTCCGGCCCGTCCCCGAGCAGGCCCATCCGCCCGAAGTCGACCTGCAGCTCCTTGCCCGGCTCGCCGTCCGCCACCCGCACCGTCTTCCCCTGCCGGCCGAACTCCAGCTCGGCCGCACAGAAGCGGTGCAGCGTTCGGTACGGCACCAGCACCCCCCGCCGGGCCAGCAGGTCGTGCACCTTGGTCAGCCGAAGCCCGGCATCCAGCTTCTTGGCCAGGAACTCACGCTCCGCCTCCAACTCCCGCCAGGCCTCACCGACCAGATGCCGCGGCCTCCCGGTCTGGAGCTGCTCGGCCATCGCCCCCAGCAGCTCGTCGGTCAGCAGCTCGTCACCACCCCCGCGTTCCAGGCCGGCACCTTGCCCAGCCTCCACGTAGCGACGAACCGTCTTGCGGTCCGCCTGCACCAACTCGGCGATCCTCCGATAGCCGTGGCCTTTCAGCCACAGCCGGAGGACCTCACGAACCTCCACCATGGGAACCTCCCGGTACAACGGCAGCGCCTCCTCGTCGCAAGTTGAGGCGCTGCCCTACCACACCTCCGGAAGGGCCCGTTGGGCTCCGGCTATCGGGTGGTCCCTACTTTCTGGCAAACCACCCCATCAGCCGGTCCCTTGTTTCTGGCAAGAACTGCCTCCAGGTGGTCCCAAGTTTCTGGCAGGCGACACCGCGATCGAACAGCTGCTGGGCGATGCGTTCGGGCCGGCCGAGGTCGTCAGCTGGCGCGTGCTCGGGCCGTGGGCGGTGCTCCGGGCGGAGCGGGCCTCCAGCCCGCCTTCGACGGTGATCGTGAAGTGGCTGCGCGACCATCCCGACGGACTCAGGACCGACCCGGCGCAGCAGCTCACCGAGTACGTCGCCCTCCAGTTTCTCGCCGATCTCGGTCTGCACCTGGCCCCGCGCATCCTCGCCGCTGACCTCCCCGCTTCGGTGCTGGTCCTGGAAGACCTCGCACCCCGAGCCCCGCTCGCGGCCCTTCTCGCCTCTCAGCCGCCCGAACCGGCCGCGGCAGCCGGCCTCGTCCAGTTCGCAGCGGCCACCGGACGGCTCCACGCCGCCACCGCCGGCAAGGACGAGCGGTACTACCAGCGCCGCCGCCAGCATGGGCCTGTCGACCCCCTCATCGAACGCCAGCGTTTCTTCACTCCCTGGCCCGACGTTCTCGCTCTCGCCGACTCCCTCGGCGTCGCGCTGACGATCGGCGTTGAGGCCGACGTCGCCAGCTCCATCCAGGAGCTGACCGAGCCGGGGCCGTTCCGGGCCTTCTCCAACGGCGATGCCGGTACCAACAACTTCCTCTCGGCCGACGGAGCCGACGGCAAGCTCATCGACTTCGAGTTCGCCGGCTTCCGCCACGCCCTGTGCGACATCGCCTGCCTGTACGTGCCCGGGCCGATGTGGATCACGGTCGCCGACCCGTCGACCGACGCCACCGAGGACGCCTACCGCGCCGCCGTCAGCGACGCGATTCCCGAGGCCACCGACGACCGGCGCTACGGCAGGGGTGTCACCTCGGCCGCCCTCATCTACGCGCTGTTCCGCCTCGGGCGGCTCGCCCTGCTCGACGGTCGCCGGCCGGGGGACGGCAGCCGCCTCCAGATGGTGTCGACGCTCGAGACCGCCGCGGCCGTTGCGGCCCGCTTCGGCGTTCACCTCCACCTCGCCGGCTGGGCTCGCCGCGCGGCAGACCGGCTCCGGCGCCGCTGGCCCGACACCGACATCGACCTCACCACCGTGCCGTCTTACACCCTGCGACACTGACGCCGGGTCTCCGGCGCCTCGAAGGCGTCGGTCACCTGCCTGGCTGCAAACGCTCCAGGATCGAGGCTCGATACCTCCCGGTGTCGCCGGCCTCCGCCCAGCGGGAAGGCCGCCACCACCTCGTCCTCCGACGCCGCCCGCAGGAGACGCATGGATCTGTCCGGCGTCAGCCCAGAGGCCGCAGCCGCACGCCCACGGCGGATGATGGCGACGGGAACAGGCGGCGGTTGCGCTCGATTGCTGAAGGCGAGGAGGAGTGCCGTGGAAAGGGCGACTGACTTCGAGCTCACCGACGACCGGGGGCGACCGTGGCGTCTCGGCGAGCGCCTGGCGGAAGGGCCGGTCCTCCTGGTCTTCTTCCGGGGCGACTGGTGACCCTACTGCAACGGGCAGTTGGCCTCGTACGCACGGAACTGGGAGACCTTCGAGCGAGCTGGCCTGCGGGTGGCCGCCATCTCCGTGGACACCGTCGACCAGAACCGGGCCATGGTCGACAAGCTGCTGCTGCCGTTCCCGGTCCTGAGCGATCCTGAAGCACTGGTGATCGAGCCCTGGGGAGTCCTCAACGCGGCCGAGAAGGGCATCGCGAAGCCGGCGCTCTTCCTGGTCCTGCCGGACTGGTCGCTGGCGTTCCGGTACGTGGGCGAGGACTTCACGGACCGGCCGGCGGACGAGGAGCTCGTCGCCGTAGCCGCTGCGGCGGGGAGGCGGGCCTGATGGCGCGCGGTGACCCCCCGGTCGCGCTGGAGAACCTGGTCCCGTACTTCCGGGGCGGCCGCTTCGCGATGATCGCCGTCCGCGGCCGGCGCTACGGCGTCCCCGAGCTGGACCGGCAGGTCGAGCGGTACGTCGCGATGGCGGACCGCTACATGGC
>JBKPCH010000033.1:0-10664 GCA_046727275.1 Candidatus Dormiibacterota bacterium | reverse complement strand
CGAGCCGACGCTGCGCGACATCGTTGCCGAGCTGGAGCGGCCGGGCCGCGACCCGCGCGGCGACTTCACGCCGCCTGCCTTCCGCGACGACCTGCGGAGCCTGGAGGACGTGCGCGCGGGCATGGTGCTGCAGGGCGTGGTCACCAACGTCACGGCGTTCGGCGCGTTCGTGGACGTCGGCGTGCACCAGGATGGCCTGGTCCATGTCTCGGAGCTGGCGGACCGGTTCGTGCGCGACCCGGCCGAGGTGGTGCGCGTCGGCGACCGGGTGACGGTCAGGGTGCCGAGCGTGGACCTGGACCGCCGCCGCCTGGGGCTGTCGATGAAAGGGACGGGCTGACGCCCTTTACTTGGGCAGCAGGACGAAGCCCGAGAGGAGGATCAGACCCAGACCGACGATCATCTTGACGCCGCCGTCCCGCACGAACGCCAGCCCGATGAGGAGGAGGGCGACCGGCGTGCGGCCGAGGAACGAGTTCAGGACGCTGGGCAGGCTCTCCAGGCTCGGCTCGGTGGGCATCACGGTGGCCAGGACCAGCAGGAGGACCGCCAGGATCTCCCACAGCAGGTTGCCGCGGCCCTCCCTGGCCAGCAGGAAGCCGCCGACGAGGGGGAGCACGGCGATCAGCCGTACGAGTACGGTCGTCAGGTCGATCGTGGGGATGTTGATGTTGACCGGCGAGGTGAGCGCCGACATCAAGAGCTGCAGACTCATGGCAGAGACGTAACCAGGGACGAGCCTCAAGTGGACGCGAACGACTGCGCCGCAGGCTACACCGATTCCGGCGCAGACGCAACCGGCGCCGCCGCACACGCCGGTCGCCGCTGGGGCCGCGCGGACGATCGGGCGGACGTGGGCCCCGCCCAACCACGGGGGCGGGCCCGAGGCTACGGCCCGGCCGGCGACGCGTCAACCCCGTCGGTGAAGACCGCGGCCCGTGTGGTCACCTGACGCCCCTGGGGGCGCCGCGCGGGATGCCGTCTGCCGGTCCGATAATCGTCGCTGTGGACGGAGTGCACGACATGGGGGGCATGCACGGGTTCGGGCCCGTGAGTGCGGAGCGCGACGAGCCGCTCTTCCACGCCCCGTGGGAGGCCAGCGTGCTCGCGATGCAGCTGCGCACGCGCGGGCGCTACTACCACCTGGACGAGTTCCGCCACGCCATCGAGCGGATGCCGCCCGCCCGCTACCTGGACGCCAGCTACTACGAGCGCTGGCTGACGGCGCTGGAGACGGTCCTGGTCGAGAACGGGGTCGTCACTCGCGAGGAGCTGGCCGCCGGCCGGGCCGCTGTCGCTCCCGCCCCGCCGCGGGAGCGGCCGCCCGACGACCGGCCTCCACTGCGGCCCAGGTTCGCCCCCGGCGACGCGGTGGTCACCCGCAGGATGCACCCCCGCGGACACACCAGGCTGCCCCGGTACGCCCGCGGCCGGCGCGGCGTGGTCCGGTCGGCGCACGGCCCGTTCCTGCTGCCCGACACGAACGCCCACCGCGCCGGCCGGCACTGGGAGCCGGTGTACGCCGTCCAGTTCACCGCCGGCGAGCTGTGGGGCGAGGAGGCGTCCAACGACGTCGTCTGCGTCGACCTGTGGGAGAGCTACCTGATGAAAGCGGTGCCGGAGCGATGAGCGAGCAGCACGACCACGACCATCACCATCACGGCCATGGCCACCACCCGGCGCCGCCGTCCGGCGTCGAGGCGCGCGCCCTGGCGCTGGAGTCCCTGCTGCGCGAGAAGGGGGTGCTGACCGCCGAGGACGTCGACCGCATCGTGTCCGCCTACGAGCACGACATCGGCCCCATGATCGGCGCACGCGTCATCGCCCGGGCCTGGGTGGACGCGGAGTTCCGCCGCCGGCTGCTCGCCGGCGCGGCCGCCGCCGTCGCGGAGCTGGGCCCGGGCGGCCCGCCGGCCGGCGACCTGGTCGTGCGGGAGGACACGCCCGAGGTCCACAACCTGGTCGTGTGCACGCTGTGCTCCTGCTACCCGTGGGCGGTGCTCGGGCTGCCCCCGACCTGGTACAAGTCGCCGGCGTACCGCTCGCGGGCCGTGAGCGAGCCGCGGGCGGTCCTGCGCGAGTTCGGGCTGGAGCTCCCCGAGACCGTGACCGTGAACGTCTGGGACAGCAGCTCCGACCTCCGCTACATGGTCCTGCCGCTCCGGCCCGCGGGCACGGAGGGCTGGAGCGAGGAGCGGCTGGCAGGCCTGGTGACGCGAGACTGCATGATCGGCGTCGCCCTGCCCCGGGTGGCGGCCGGGACAGAGGCGGCGTCGCGGTGAGCGAGCCGGTCGACCGCGGCGTCGCCGGCCTGGAGGGGGCCGCCGCGCTGCCCAGGCGGAATGGCGAGCTCGTCTTCGAGGCGCCGTGGGAGGGGCGCGCCTTCGGGATGGCCGTCGCATTGCGCGACAGGGGCGTCTACGCGTGGGACGAGTTTCGGCAGCGGCTGGTGGAGCGTCTGGGAGACGGCTCGTCGCGGTACTACGACAGCTGGCTGGACGCGTTCGAGTCACTTGTTCTGGAGCGCGGACTGGTCGATCCAGGGGAACTGGCCGCTCGCGTCCGCGACTTCGAGGAGCTGCGCCGTGACCCGCTCGCCTGACAGCGCGTCCGCACACGGACAGGGGCGCTCCCCGGTCGCTCTGTGCACGCGCGGTTTGGCAAACTAGTAGCCGATGTCGGTCGCCCGTATCAAGGGCATGCGTGATCTCGAGACGAAAGAGGTGCGCAGGCTCCCGGAGAGAATCGAGACCGCGCAGCGCCACGCCGCCATCGACGACGAGGCCCTCTGCCGCCTGATGGGGTGGCGGCTGACCGACCTGATGGCGATCAAGTCGGGCGAGCGCGTGCCCTCGCCCGCGGAGATGCGGGCGCTGTACGGCGTGTTCGGCAAGAGCAGCCGGGGCACGCTGCAGACGCGCTGGGCGGACGGCGAGCGGCCGCCGCTCAAGCCGGCGGACTGGGTGATCCTGGGCGACCAGGCCGAGATCACCGAGGCCGACCGCCTCCGGGTCGAGATCCGCCAGCTGCAGGAGCGGATCCGCCAGCTGGAGGCGGAGGTGGAGCGCTACCGGCGCCTGGAGATCGCGCTCCAGGCGGTGACTCGCAGGCTGGAGCGCGGCCGCGCACCCCATTGACGCCTCGCATCGCACCAGATAGTCTGGAACTTGTCGAAGAGGGCTGGACAGGTCAAGGGGGAGGCCTGTCGGCGGGGCTTCGGAACCCCAGGCGAGGGTAGGCCATGGCCATGCGCTGCCGGCTGCCTTTCGTCGCCTCGAGACAGCACACCTTGGGGGGTGCGGCCGGTCCGTTCGCGGGCCGGCCGTCGCTTTCGTGCGCACACCCGGTGGTGACCCGTTGAACCTCGACATCGTGCTCGAGGGGGGTGGGGTCAAGGCGATCGCCGAGGTCGGCGCCGCCTCCGTGCTCGAGGAGCACGGCTTCAGGTTCCATCGCGCCGCGGGCTCCTCCGGCGGCTCGATCGTCGCCGCCGGCCTGGCGGCCGGCGTCCCAACGTCGCGGCTCCGGGACCTGATGGACACCGTGGACTACCGGCGCTTCGCGGACCCCGCCGGCGTCGCCCGGCTCGGCCTGCCCGGCCGGGCCCTCTCCCTCCTGCTGTCCCAGGGCGTCTACAACGGCGACTACATGCGGAACTGGATCCACGACGCGCTGAAGCGTGAGACGGGCGTGGAGACGTTCGGCGACCTGCGCCTGCCGCCCGACCCCGACAGCGACCTCCGGCCCGAGAAGCAGTACCGGCTCGTGGTGATCGTCGCCGACGTGTCCCGCGGGCAGCTCGTGCGGCTGCCCTGGGACTACGCGGACTACGGCCTGGACCCCGACCGGCAGCTGGTCGCGGACGCCGTCCGCGCGTCCGCGTCGGTCGTGTTCTTCTACAAGCCGGTCCGTCTGCGCTGGGCGCCGCCGTCTTCCAATGTGTCGCTCATGGTGGACGGGGGCGTGGTCTCGGACTTTCCTGTCGAGATCTTCGACCGCGCTGACGGGCGGCCGTCGCGCTGGCCGACGTTCGGCATCCAGCTGAACGCCACGCTCCCGCCGGGGACGCTGCGCCACCGTGTCACGGACACGCTCGGTCTGGCCCTGGCCGTTCTCGACACCACCGTGTTCGGAAACGACCGGATCCACCTGGCCGACCCCTGTGTCGCCCGCCGCACGATATTCGTGCCCACACCAGGAGTGCCGTCGGAGGACTTCGATATCGACAAGGCGACGCGACAGCTGTTGTACGACAACGGACGGAAGGCAGCCGAGTCTTTTCTCACGATGTGGGATTGGGACGCGTTTCGTCGTGTTTGCGCGACCGCCCCGGGACGCATAGCGAAGGCGCTGACGGCGCGCGGCGAGCAGGTTCCGGGCTGACGCTGCACAGACGCCGCCGGATCGTTACTCTTTGTGCCCAATGCGCAAGCAAGGGCGCCCCAAGCCAGCGTACAGAGAGCTCGCCGACCAGCTAAGGACGGCCATTGAGCGAGGCGGCGCCGACACACAGCTCCCGACCGAGGCCGAGCTCAGCACCAGACATGGGCTGAGTCGTCAGACGGTACGGCGCGCGTATCAGGATCTCGTAGCAGAGGGTGTGGTGCGGCGCATCCCCGGCCGGGGCACCTTCCCGGTCCCGCCAGGGCCATACGCGCGCTCGATGGGCTCCTTCGACGACCTGCTGGCTCAGTCGAAGGAGACCGAGCTGGAGCTGGTGACGCCGCTGCACGTCGCGGAGCGGCCGTTCGGACGGGCCGCGGAGAAGCTGTCGACCGAGAGCGTCATGGAGGTGCGTGCGCGCCGGCTGCACGGCGGGCTGCCGTACGCCTTCATCGTGATCTCGATGCCGGCGGCGGTGGGAAGGCGGCTGTCCCGCGTGCGCCTCCTGCGGACGGTGGGCGCGCGCAGGCGGACGACCGTGCTGGAGTTGCTGGACGGCATCCTGGAGCCGCCGATCGTGCTGGCGAGGCAGGACATCACGGTCGACACGGCGCCGGCCGAGGTGGCGGACATGATCGATGTGGCGCCCCGGGTCCCGGTGCTGCGCATCGACCGGGTCTACTTCGACCAGAACGACGCGCCCGTGGAGTACGCGGTGAACTACCTGAACCCCGAGCGCTACTCGTACCGCCTGGAGATGAAGCGGACGCTGTAGGGGCGGCCTTAACAGGTTGGCTGCCCGTCGCCCCTACAGGCGTCAGAGCATCGCCTTCTCCGTCTCGGAGTCGAACAGGTGCAGGGCGTGGGTGTCCAGGCCGAGCCGGACCTTGTCGCCCGGCGTCACCTTGATCCGCGGGTCGATCCGGGCGGTCACCGCGTCGCTGCCGACCTGGCCGTAGAGGAACTGGTCCGAGCCCAGCCGCTCCACCACGTCGACCTTCATCTCGAGCGAGGAGCCGTTCTGGACGCGGTCCGTCAGCGCCTCGGGCCGGAACCCCAGCGTGCCCTTCTCGCACGCCACGGCCTTCGGCAGCGTGAGCTCGAAGCCGGACGCCTTGGCGGTCCCGCCGTTCTGGACCGTGACGGGGACGAAGTTCATGGTCGGGCTGCCGATGAAGCCGGCCACGAACAGGTTGGCCGGGTGGTCGTAGATCTCGTCCGGCGTCCCCACCTGCTGGACGACGCCCAGGTTCATGATCGCGATGCGGTCGCCCATGGTCATGGCCTCGACCTGGTCGTGGGTGACGTAGAGGAACGTGGTGCCCAGGTCGCGGTGCAGCTTCTGCAGCTCGATGCGGGTCTGGCCGCGAAGCTTGGCGTCGAGGTTGGACAGCGGCTCGTCGAGGAGGAACACCTGCGGGTTGCGCACGATCGCCCGCCCGAGGGCGACGCGCTGCCGCTGGCCACCCGACAGGGCCCGCGGCTTGCGCTGCAGGAAGGCCTCCAGGCCGAGGATGCGGGCGGCGTTCTTGACCCGCTGCTCGATGTCGCGCTTCGACATGCGCTTCATCTGGAGCGGGAAGGCCATGTTGTCGAACACCGACATGTGCGGGTACAGCGCGTAGGACTGGAAGACCATGGCGATGTCGCGGTCGCGCGCGGGGATGCGGTTCACGACGCGGTCGCCGATCCGGATCTGTCCCTCCGTGATGGACTCCAGGCCAGCCAGCATCCGGAGCGCCGTCGACTTGCCGCAGCCGGACGGCCCGACCAGGATCATGAACTCCTTGTCCTGGATCTCCACGTTGAAGTCGCGCACCACCGTCACTTCCGGCGTGTACCGCTTGACGACGTGGTCGTAGGTGACTGATGCCATCTCTCTCTCGACTACCCCTTCACAGACCCGGCCAGGATGCCGCGCACGAAGTAGCGCTGCAGGCTGAAGAAGACGATCAGCGGCACGATCATGGAGAAGAACGCGGCCGCCGTGAGCAGGTGGTAGCCCTGGCCCAGCGAGTTGACGAGGCCCGTGACGGTCACCGTCAGGGGCGCGACCTCGGGCGTCCCGCCCAGGTAGATGAGGGCGACCAGCAGGTCGTTCCAGACCCACAGGAACTGGAAGATGATCAGCGAGGCGATGGCCGGCACCGACAGCGGCAGGACGATCCGGAAGAAGACGGTCAGCGTGCCGGCGCCGTCGATCTCGGCCGACTCGAAGAGGTCGGCCGGCAGCGCGCGGAAGAAGTTGGCCAGCAGGTAGATCGCGAACGGCAGGCCGTAGCCCGTGTGGGCGAGCCAGATGCCCAGGAACGTGCCGTTGATGCCGAGGTCCTTCATCAGGCTCAGCAGCGGGATGAAGGTGACCTGCAGGGGCACCACGAGGAGGCCGACCAGGGCCAGGAACAGCCAGTTCCGGCCCGGGAAGCGCATCCACGTGAACGCGTAGGCCCCGAAGGCGGCCAGCGTCGCCGGGATCACCGTCGCCGGGATGGAGATCATGAAGCTGTTGAAGAAGCTGTTGCCCAGGTTGCTGGTGCTCAGCACCTTCGAGTAGTTCTCGAGCGTGAACTGGAACGGCGGCGCCAGCGCCGTCCACCAGCCGCTGACGGTGAGCGCGGACTGGGGCCGGAACGAGCTGACCAGCAGGCCGACCGTCGGCACGAGCCAGGCGAGCGTCAACCCGATCACGGCCACGTGGAGGGCCACGCCGGAGAGCCGCTGCGCCACCCACTCGGGTGAGAACCGCGCCGCCTCGATCTGGGGGGCGGCGGTTACCCGCTCGCCGGCGATGCTCATCGTCTTGCCTCCACGTTGCGCATCTGGCGCAGGTTGAAGATCAGCACCGGGATCACCGCGATCAGCAGGATGACGGCGACCGCGCCGGAGCGTCCCGGGTTGGCGAAGTTGAACAGCAGGAAGTACGCGTAGTTGGCGAGGACGTTGGTCTTGTAGTTGCCCTGCGTCATGACGTAGACGACGTCGAAGGCCTTGAGCGCGAAGATCACGAGCGTCGTCCCGACCACCGTGATCGTCGGCATCAGCAGCGGGAAGATGACGCGCCGGAAGACGGTCAGCTCCCCGGCGCCGTCGACGCGGGCCGCCTCCAGCAGCTCCACCGGGATGCCCTTCAGGGCGGCGGACAGGATGACCATGCTGAAGCCGGTGATGCCCCAGATCGCCGCCAGGATCAGCGCGAAGTTGTTGATGCGCTGATCCTGCAGCCACGTGATGGGCTGGGCGTGGAACAGGGCGGTGACGATGGCGTTCATCGTCCCCGTCTGCGGCACGCCGGGCGGCTGGTAGCTGTACATGAACTTCCAGATCACGCCGAGGGCCACCGCGGAGATGGCCATCGGCATGAAGATCAGGGACTTGACGATGGTCTCGTACCGCACCCGGTCGAGGAGTACGGCCAAGATCACGCCGAAGAAGAGGGCGAATCCCGTGTAGAGCACCAGCCAGAAGATGTTGTTGCGAATCGAGATCCAGCCCTCGCTATTGGGGAAGTCGCTGAGCACCGCCCGGTAGTTGTCCAGGCCGATGAAGGCGGTGCTCGTCCGGTCGAGAAAGCTGATCCGCACGGTGTCGATGGCCGGGTAGACCAGGAACACCGTCACGAACAGCAGCGCCGGGGCCACCCAGATCCACGGCCGGACCCCTGGGCGGGCCTCCTCCGGGAGGCGCCGCACCAGGAACTCCAGACCGACGATGTAGCCCACCAGCACGGCGGGCACGCCGACGACCACTGCGATCAGCGTCGGCAGCTGAACGGTCAGAAGCTGGCTGATGTCCACGGCTCGAACCTACTTGTAGGCGTCCGCCTGCGTCGTGTCGAGCCTCGACAGGATCTGGTCGAGCTGGGATGGGTTGTTGACGTAGTCCAGGACGGCCTTCCAGTAGTCGGCCTGCATCGCGTTCGGCATGAGGTCGCCGGCGTCGAACTTGGGGGTCTTCGTGTCGAGTATGAGCTGGCCGATGCTGCGCGACAGGTCGTCCGGGTAGTCGCTCACCGGGACGTTCTTGTTGGGCGAGATGGCGCCGCCGCGCTTCACCCAGATCGCCTGGGCGTCGGCGGTGGTCAGGTACTTGATGAGCTGCCGGGCCTGGTCGGTGTCCTTGAACATCCCCATCTGGTCGCCCGCCACCACGCGGGAGCCGGTGTACGCGGTGTTGATGTCGGGCAGGCCGAAGAACTTGAAGTCCTCACCGGCCTTCGGCGCGGTGTTGTACTTGCTGAAGAAGTCGGTGATGAACGAGCCCTGGTTGTGCAGGTAGGCCTTGGGCGGGCTCTGGAAGAGCGGCTGGCCGGCGTCGCCGAAGTTGGTCGACAGCATGTACTGCTTGCCGCCGTAGGCGTAGGACTCGTTGGGCCCCAGGATCTGCTGGCCCCAGGTCTGCCAGGCCTGCTTGATCTCGGGCGAGGTCCACTTCTGCTTGCCCTGCCACCACTTGTCGTAGACCGAGCCGCCCGACTGGCTGAGGACGATCTCCTTCACCCAGTCGCTGCCGGGCCAGCCGGAGGCGGACCCGCTCTCCAGCCCGATGGACCACGGCGTGGTGCCGCCGGAGGAGATCTGCTGGCTCAGGGAGGTGAGCCCCGACCAGGTGGTGGGCACCTGGTAGCCCTTGGCGCTGAAGTTCTTGGGGTCGTACCAGACCAGGCCCTTCATCGCGGTCTTGATGAAGATGGCGTACGTCTTGCCGGAGCCGATCGTGCCGCTGGAGTCGACCTGGCCGAGCTTGATCCAGTCCGACGCGTACTGCTGGCTCATGGCGCTCATGTCCAGGATGTTGTCGAGCGCCACCAGCTTGCCCGCCTTGGCGAACTGGGCCATCTGGCCGGGGCCGGGCAGGCCGGCCAGCTCGGGCGGGTTGCCGGCCTGGACGCGGGTGGTCAGGACGGCGTTGAGGTCGCGCGTGCCCTCGTACTCGACCTTGATCCCCGTCTTGTCCTCGAAGGGCTTGACCATGGCCATGAACGAGTCCTGCTCGCTCCCGCCCCACGTGCCGAGGACGTGGACGGTCCCACCTGTCTTGCTGCTCGAAGCTTGTCCCGGGGCGCATGCTGCCAGCGCGAGGAGAGCGAGCGCCGCAAAGGCGGCTGCACCTCTCAGGGGACGCGTACCAAGCATGAAACCACCTCCTGGCCCGAAACGTCGGGCCACTGGCTTGACCTGCCTGGATTCTAGCGCCCAATTGGTGCGCTGAATACGGACGTTCGGCGCCCGATATCCATATCCTGGGGCGGCCCGCGGGCCCGCGCCCGGCCCCGGCGATGAGACAGGAGGTTTCCCCGTGAAGGTTCGCCTGCCGTTCCTGGTCCCCGGTGTGATCATGCTCCTGATCGGTCTGCTGTGGGTGCTGCAGGGGGTCGGAGTGGTCGCCGGCAGCTTCATGACCGGCCAGCGACTGTGGCTGGTGATCGGCGCCGTGGTCGCCCTGGCCGGCCTGGCGCTCGGCTACCTCGGCGTCCGCCCGGAGAGCGCCTGACCGAGCGAGCAGCAGGCGCAACCTGAGATCAGTCTCCCTCCCCCCTCGCGGGGGAGGGTTGGGGTGGGGGGGAGGACCAGCCGGCGACACCCGTATGGTGAGGCGTCCGGGGCGGTCGTGCAGACACGACCCCACCCCCACCCTGCCCTCCCCCGCAAGGGGGGAGGGTTCCGATGGGCGGATTCAGTACGCCGGCCGGGTCGGGTCCCCGCCCGCCGCCAGGCGCTCCCACGGCGCGACCGGCGGGATCAGCTCGTGCTCGTCCGGGACGGGGACGTCGACCAGGCCGGGGCGGCCGCCGGCCAGGCCCCGGCGCACCGCGGCGGCCACCTCCTCCAGGCTCGCGGCCGTCCGCGCCTCCAGCCCGAAGGCCCGGGCGACCGCGGCCGCGTCCACCCGCGTGATGTCCGTGCCGAAGGCGCGGCCGCCCAGGTACAGGTGCTGGAGAGCCTTGATCCAGCCCAGCGAGCCGTTGCTGAGCTGGACGTACGTGACCGGCAGCGCCAGCCGGGCGGCCGTTTCCAGGGCGCCCGCCGCCATCAGCAGGCTGCCGTCCGTCACGAACGCGACCACCGGGCCGCCGGCCGCCAGCGCCGCGCCGGTCGCGGCCGGGTGGGCGTAGCCCATCGGCCCGTGGCCGCGGGGCAGCAGCAGGCGCCGGCCCGGCCGGGAGACGTGCCAGCCGGCGGCGAGGTAGGGAGTGGGGGTGCCCGGGTCCCCGACCACCGTGACCTCGTCGCCGGCCACCTCGCGGACGGCGCGCACGACGTCGGCCGGGTCCAGGGTGCCGG
>JBKPCH010000032.1:0-14920 GCA_046727275.1 Candidatus Dormiibacterota bacterium | reverse complement strand
GTCGGCAGCGTCAGATGTGTATAAGAGACAGGCCCACCGACGAGCTGGTCGCCGAGGCGGCCCGGCTGGCCGCGGGCGCGGCCGAGCCCCGCGACGACATCCGGGGCAGCGCCGACTACAAGCGGGACGTGGTCCGGGTGTTCGTCCAGCGGGGCCTGCGCCGGGCGCTCGCCGGGGCCCGGCGGGAGGGAGAGCAGGGATGAGGCTCACGACGACCGTGAACGGGCAGGAGCACAGCGCCGACGTCGAGCCCCGGCTGCTCCTGGTCGACTTCATCCGCGAGAACCTGCGGCTGACCGGCACGCACGTGGGCTGCGACACGAGCAGCTGCGGCGCCTGCACGGTGCTGCTGGACGGCGAGCCCGTCAAGTCCTGCACCATGCTGGCGGTCCAGGCCGACGGGCACCAGCTGACAACCGTCGAGGGGCTGGCCCAGGGCGCCGAGCTGGACCCGGTGCAGGCCGGCTTCCACGAGGAGCACGGCCTGCAGTGCGGCTACTGCACGCCCGGGATGCTGCTCGTCTCCGCAGCGCTGCTGGAGCGCAACCCGGAGCCCAGCGAGGCGGACATCCGCTGGGCCATCAGCGGCAACGTCTGCCGCTGCACGGGGTACGTCAACATCGTCAGGTCGGTCCAGCGGGCCGCCGCGCTGCGCGCCGCGCGCGCCGAGGCGCCGGCGCCGGAGGAGGCGGCCGTCGCGCCGGGAGGTGCCGAATGAGCGTCGAGGCGAAGCCGCACGGCGGCATCGGCGAGTCCATCAAGCGCAAGGAGGACGCCCGCTTCCTGCGCGGCCGCGGCAGGTACCTGGACGACTTCGCGCTCCCCGGCATGCTGCACATGGTCATCCTGCGCAGCCCGCACGCGCACGCCCGCATCCGCTCCATCGACACGTCGGCGGCGAGCGCCGCGCCCGGGGTCGTTGCGGTCGTGACTGGCGACCTGATGGCGCAGCACGGCCTGGCCTGGATGCCCACACTGAGCGGCGACACGCAGGCGGTGCTGGCCACGGACAAGGTGCGCTTCCAGGGCCAGGAGGTGGCGGCCGTCGTCGCCGAGAGCAGGTACGCGGCCGAGGACGCGGTGGGCCTGGTCCAGGTCGACTACGAGGTCCTGCCCGCCATCACCAGCCCGCAGCAGGCACGAGAGCCGGGCGCCCCGGTGATCCGCGACGACAAGGAGGGCCAGCGGGACAACCACATCTACCACTGGGAGGCCGGCGACCAGGCGGCGACGGACGCCGCCTTCGCCCGGGCGGACCGGGTCGTCAGCCTCTCCACGCACTACCCGCGCTCGCACCCGGCGCCGCTGGAGACGTGCGGCATCCTCGCCGACGTGGACCCCGTCACCGGCAAGGCCACGCTGTACATGACCTCGCAGGCGCCGCACGCGATCCGGACGGTGTTCGCGATGGTGGCCGGGCTGCCGGAGCACCAGATCCGGGTCATCGCGCCGGACATCGGCGGCGGCTTCGGCAACAAGGTGCCGGTCTACCCGGGCTACGTCGTCGCCACGGCGGCCTCCCTCCTGATCGGGCGGCCGGTCAAGTGGGTCGAGGACCGCAACGAGAACCTGATCTCGACCGGCTTCGCGCGCGACTTCCACATGCGGGGCGAGCTGGCGCTGGACGCCGAGGGAAGGATGCTGGCGCTCCGCGCCCACCTGGACAGCGACAACGGCGCGTTCTTCGCTGACGCGCAGCCGAGCAAGTTCAAGGCCGGCCTGTTCCACATCGTGACCGGCTCGTACGACATCCCTGCCGCGCACGTCACGGCGGACGGCTACTACACCAACAAGGCGCCGGGAGGCGTGGCCTACCGCTGCTCGTTCCGCGTCACCGAGGCCTCCTACCTGATAGAGCGGCTGGTCACCAACGCCGCGCTCGAGCTGGGCGTCGACCAGGCCGAGCTCCGGCTCCGCAACTTCATCCCGCCAGAGGCCTTCCCCTACCACTCGGCGACCGGCTGGGAGTACGACAGCGGGGACTACCCGGCCGCCATGAACCTCGCCCTGGAGAAGGTCGGCTACCGCGACCTGCTGCGCGAGCAGGCGGAGCGGCGGGAGCGCGGCGAGCTGATGGGGATCGGGCTGGCCAGCTTCACCGAGGTGGTCGGGGCAGGGCCCGGCAAGCAGTTCGACATCCTCGGCCTTCGCATGTTCGACTCGGCCGAACTGCGCGTGCACCCGACGGGCAAGGCCGTGCTCAAGCTGGGCGTCAAGACCCAGGGCCAGGGCCACGAGACGACGTTCGCCCAGATCGTGGCCTCGGAGCTGGGCATCCCCGCGGCGGACGTCGAGGTCCAGCACGGTGACACGGACAACACGCCGTACGGGCTGGGCACGTACGCCTCCAGGTCCACGCCCACCGCCGGCGCCGCCACCGCCGTGGTCAGCCGCAAGCTGCGGGAGAAGGCGCGCGCGCTGGCCGCCCACCTCCTGGAGGTGTCGGAGGAGGACCTGGTCTGGGAGCGGGACCGCTTCTCGGTGCGGGGCTCGCCCGACCGGGCGAAGACCATCCAGGAGCTCTCGCTGGCCGCGTACACCAACCTGCCCGACGGGATGGAGGCCGGCCTGGAGGGCGTCACCTACTACGACCCGCCCAACATGACGTTCCCGTTTGGCACGTACGCGGTCGTCGTGGACGTGGACCGGGGCACCGGCGTGGTCAAGGTCCGGAAGGTGGTGGCCGTCGACGACTGCGGGGTGCGGATCAACCCGATGATCGTGGAGGGCCAGATCCACGGCGGCCTGACGGAGGGCTTCGGCATCGCGTTCACGGAGCAGATCACGTTCGACGAGGACGGCAACTGCATCGGCTCCAACTTCATGGACTATCTGCTGCCGACCGCCTGGGAGACGCCCAGCTTCGAGTGCCACGCCACCGTGACGCCGTCCCCCCACCACCCGCTGGGCGCCAAGGGCGTCGGCGAGTCGGCCACCGTCGGCTCCCCGGCCGCGTACGTGAACGCCGTGATCGATGCGCTGTCGCCGCACGGCATCACCAACATCGACATGCCGGTCACCTCCGACAGGGTCTGGGCCGCCCTGCGGTCCAGGGGGGTGGGCGAATAGGCGAGGACATCATCCCGCTGCTGGCCGAGTACGCCGCCGCCGGCACCCCCTGCGTGCTGGCGACGGTGGTCGGCTGCGAGGCGCCGACGTCGGCCCGGCCGGGGGACAAGGCGGTGGTCACGGCCGATGGCCGGCTGTGGGGCTGGGTCGGCGGCAGCTGCTCGGAGCCCGTGGTCCGGCGCGAGGCGCTGCGGGCGCTCGCCGAGGGCACGCCCCGGCTGGTCCGCATCCTGGGAGCGGCCGCGCCCGGCGAGGAGCGCCGGCCCGGCGAGCTGCGGCTCTCCACGACCTGCCCGAGCGGCGGCTCCCTCGACGTCTTCGTGGAGCCGCGGCTGCCGCGCCCGCTGCTGCTCGTCTTCGGCGCCAGCCCGGCCGCCCGCACCCTGCTCTCGCTGGCCGGTCACGTGGGCTTCCGGACGTGCGCCGTGCATCCCGGCGCCCGGCCGGAGGACTTCCCGGCCGACCTGGTGCTGCCCAGCCTGGACCTCGCCGCCGCCTCGCCGGGAGCCGACACGTGGGCCGTCGTGGCCACCATGGGCCACTACGACGAGGACGCCCTGGAGGCGGCCCTGGCCTATCCCGACGTGCGCGTGGCGCTGGTGGCCAGCGACCGCCGGGCCGGGGCCGTCCGGGAGGCGCTGCGGAGCCGCGGGCTGGACGAGGCCGCGCTGCGGCGCGTGCACGCCCCCGCTGGCGATACGCGCGCGGGCGGCCAGGAGGAGATCGCGCTGTTCGCCCTGGCAGAGGTGGTCGCGGACCGGCTCGGCCGGGCCCCGACGGCCGCCCCGCAGCCCGCCGGCTTCGCGACGGACCCGGTCTGCGGGATGGCCGTGGAGGTCGCGCCAGCGGCCTGGCAGGTTGCGCTGGCCGCCGGTCCGGCCTACTTCTGCAGCGAGCGGTGCCGGGACCGCTTCCTGGAGGAGCCGGCCCGCTACACCGGCCAGCCGGCCCCGACGTGAGCAGCGCCGGGGTGGTCCTGGCGGCCGGCTCCTCGCGGCGGATGGGCCGGCCCAAGCAGCTCCTGCCCGTCGACGGGCGGCCGCTGCTGGAGGGCGTCGTGGCCCGAGCCTGCGCCTCCAGGCTGGACGAGGTGGTCGTCGTCCTGGGCGCGAACGCGGAGGCGATCACGGCCGCCGTGGCCCTCGGCCAGGCCCGGGCCGTCGTCAACCCCGACCACGCCTCGGGGATGAGCTCCTCTCTGCGGGCCGGCCTGGCCGCCCTCGGCCCCGGCGTGGACAGGGCGGTCGTGATCCTCGGCGACCAGCCGGCCGTCTCGGTCGCGCTCCTGGACGAGCTGCTCGACCTGCAGGCGCGCTCCGGCCTGCCGGCGGCCGCGCTCAGCTTCGGCGGCCTGCTGCACCCGCCCGTGGTGCTGCGCCGGGAGCTGTGGGGCGACCTGGCGGAGCTGGAGGGGGACGTCGGCTGCCGGGCCCTGATCCGGGCGCGGCCGGAGCTGGTGGCGGCCCTGCCCGTGTCCGAGGACGCCCGCCACCCGGTGGATGTGGACACGCCGGAGGACTACCGGCGGCTGGTGGGCGGCCCCACCCCCTGACCCTCCCCCGCGAGAACAGAAGGGCGGAGGAGACGCGGCGCGTAGGAATGGGCTTCGCCCGAGCGACTGAGTCCGTCTTCCCTGCCCTCCAGGCGTCGCGCCCCGGCCCGAAGGGATGCGCCGAAGGCGCCCCCAACGTCCCAGACAAAGAGGGGGGTTTCGGAAGGGGGGAGCTTGCTCCCCCCTTGCATCCCCTCCCCCCTCGCGGGGGAGGGAAGAGAGGGCCTACTCCTCCCGGGATTGGGGCCCCCACAGCAGCTCCTCCTCCATGCGGGCGAGCTCCCGGTTCGCCTCCGCCTCCGCCCTGCTCGGGTCCAGGTCCGTGCCCGCCTCCAGCGCGCGAGCGCGCGCCCGCGTATCCGCTACCCGCTCCTCCGCCCGGTCCAGGGCCCGCACCAGCCCGGAGTCCTCGCGGCCGAGGGCGGCCAGCGCCTGGCTCAGCTCGGCCCTCGCCCGGGCCGCCACGTAGCTCGCCTGGAGCGCGTCGCGGCGGACCCGGAGCTGCTGGAGCTGCAGGTCCAGCCGCCTGGAGGCCGCCACCAGCCCCCGCTCCTCGCCGGCCAGCGTCGAGGTGTGCCGGCCCAGCTCCTCCAGCTCGGCCCTGATCGCCGCCCGCCGGGTCAGCGCGTCCCGGGCCGCCTCCTGGTGGCCCGCCTCCAGCGCCGTCCGAGCCTGCTCCTCCAGCCGGCCGGCCGTCACCTCCAGCTGCCGCGCCTGCAGCTCGATGCGCTTGCGGGCGGTGACGACATCCGCCACCGCCCGCCGCATCTTCGCCTGGAGCTCCAGCTGCTGCCGGTAGGCGAGGTCCAGCGCCTCCCGCGGGCCCTCGCCCCCGGCCGGCACGCCGCCGAAGAGGCGGCGCAGGAACAGCAGCAGCTCCGACGAGAAGCTCACACGCGCCCGGTTTCGGCCCTCACGTCGCCGTCCGCCGGCCGGGCGCCGTTGGCCGCCGGCTCGGTCGCGACCTTCGGATCGCTGAGCAGGCGCCGGGCCATCTGCATGCCCGCCACCCCCTGGCTGAGAGCCTGGGCCAGCGCGTCGGAGATGCCCTGCGCCCCGTTCAGGACGATCATCTGGTCGATGTCGCCGAACGGCTTCGCGGCGGCCTCGACGATCTGCGGCCACTTCTCCGCCAGCTGCTGGCCGATGACCGCGTCCTGGTTCCCGGCCAGCGCCTCGCCCCTGGCCTTGATCGAATCGGCCTCCGCCATGCCTCGCGCGCGGATGGCCTCGCCGTCGGCGCGGCCCCTGGCCTCGGTCGCGACGGCCTCCGCCTCGCCGAGCAGCCGGGTCTGCGTCGAGGAGGCGTCCGCCTCCAGCTTCACGCGCTCCGACTGGGCGCCCGCCGCCAATTTGACCCGGGCCGCGTCGGCCGACGCCTGCAGCTCGATCTCCTTGGCCCGGGCCTCCGCCTCGTGGATGTGGGCCTCACGCGCAGCGCGCGCCAGCGTGACCTGCTCGTAGGCCCTGGCGTCTGCGGGCTTGCGGACCTCGACCTGCAGCTGCTTCTCCTTCCGCTCGGCCTCCAGCTCGGCAATGTGCGTCTCCTCCACGACCACCTTCTGGCGGGCGGTCGCCTCCGAGAGCGGGCCGGCCTGACGCGCCTGGGCCGCCGCCTGGTCGATCTCGGCCTGGTAGCCGGCCTGCCGGATCTGTGCGTCGCGGCGGGCCTGCGCCTTCTGCGCCTCGGCCTCCTGCTCCTTCTCCGTGGCCTCGCGGTCGAACTGGGCCCTGGCGATGCGGGCCTCCCGCTCGACGGCCGCGGCGTGGGGCAGGGCCAGGTTCTGGATGTACCCCGTTGGGTCCAGGATCTCCTGGATCTGCATGGAGTCGACGATCAGGCCCAGCTTCTCCATCTCGGTGCCGGCGTGCTCGCGAGTGAGCCCGGTCAGCTTCTCCCGGTCGCGGATCATCTCCTCGACCGTCATGTTGCCGATGATGGCGCGCAGGTGGCCGGCGAACAGGTTGTGGACGCGCTGGTCCATCTGGCCCTGCTGGTCCAGGAACCGGCGTGCAGCGTTGGCGATCGAGACCAGGTCGTCCCCGACCTTGTAGATCACGACCCCGCGCACGCGCAGCGGGATGCCCTGGTGCGTGACGCAGTCGATCTGCAGGTCTGTCTCGCGCAGGTCGAGTGACAGGCGGCGCACCGCCTGGATGAGCGGCACCACCACCGTGCCCCTGCCCGTGATGATCTTGAACCCCAGGTGCTGCTCGACGCCCTTCGTGCGATGGCCGCGGCCGGAGATGATGAGCGCCTCGTTCGGCTCGGCGATCCGCCACGTGGCGCGGAAGAGCATCAACAGGAGGATGCCCGCGAGGATCGCGACCACGATCGTCCCGAGGATGGCGCCGCCGGCGAACGACAGGAGTCCTGCCATGACAAATCTTCCCCTTGCCCGTCAGGTCGGGCTGACAACCACGGTGCGCGGCGGGAAGTACTCGACGACGACGATCCGGGTGCCCTTGCCGATTGTCTCCTGGGGGTCGGAGGCGTACGCGTTGAAGGCCTCGCTGCCTCCGCGGACCGCGACCATGACCTCCCCCAGCCGGCCCGGGCCGATCAGGCCGGTCACCCGGCCCACGCGGCCGATCATCTCCTGGTCAAGCACCTGTCGCACCATTCTTCCACCAAAGAACGCGGGTCGCGGCTTCCGCGGTCGCGCTGGGGAAGCGGCTGCCGGCCCCGCCTGGGCCGGGGTGGAAGCGGGCAGGGGGACGCACGGACGGGCCCGGCGGTTCGGCGCGGGCTACTTGCCCAGGAGGAGGGCGAGCGGGACGATGATGACGCCGGCGAAGACCGTCACGACGAAGCTGAAGGCGCCCCATTCCTGGCGGACGAAGGACCAGCTCACGGACGGCGAGTCTAGCGCGCCGGGGCGGGACGCCGCCAGGGAGGTGGGGCTCCTACAGCTCCGGCTCCCGGTGGGCCGCCTCGCCGTCGCGCTTGCGCTGGTTCAGGAGGCGAACGAAGTCCTGCGCGCGGGCGAGCGCCTTCCAGCGCTCCGGGAAGAAGTCCTGCGCAATGATCGCCCTGTCCGGCAGCTGATACACAGTGACGCACCATTTGCTGAGGGTCCGTGCTACCTCCACCTCGAAGTTCTTCTCGGCGGTCTCGTAACGCACGACCCTGTCATCGTCAAAGCGTCGCTTTCCAGACACTGCCATAGCTGCAAGTCCTGCCGGAGACGGAAGCACAGGCCCATCAGAGCGTCAACAGATTATACCCGCCCCTGACGAAAATCCAGACCTAAATGCGGCTGGTCTCGGACGTGCCGATCAGCTCTCTCACGACGCCCAACATCGCGTCCTTGAGGTCGGGTCGCTTGAGCGCCAGCGCCAGGTTGGCCCTCAGATAGCCGGGCACAGTGCCGGTGTCGTAGTAGTCGCCCTCGAACTCGTAGGCGAAGACCCGGCCGCCCGGCAGGGTCTTCCGGATGGCGTCGGTCAGCTGGATCTCCTTGCCCGCGCCCGGCTCCGTGGCGCTCAGGGCCTCGAACACGTCGGGGGTGAGCACGTAGCGGCCGAAGATGGCCAGGTCGCTCGGCGCCTCGTCGACCGGCGGCTTCTCGACCATGTCCACCACCTCGTGCAGGCGGCCGTCCGAGGAGCCGGTCGCGATGATGCCGTAGCGGCTGATCTGGTCCCGGGCGACCCGGCGCACGGCCAGCACCGTCGCCCCGCCGGTCCGGGCGTGGGCGGCCATGAGCTGGCGCAGGCAGGGCTCGCCGCCGAGGATCACGTCGTCGGCCAGCAGCACGGCGCAGGCCTCGCCCTCGACCAGGCGGCGGGCCGTCCACACGGCGTGGCCCAGGCCCAGGGGGTCCTTCTGCTGCATGTACGTGATGTCGATCTCGTCGCTGAGCCGGTCGACCTCGGCGAGGACGCGCAGCAGCTCGTGCTTGCCCCGCTCCTCCAGGTAGAACTCCAGCTCCCGGGAGCGGTCGAAGTGCTCCTGGATGACGGAGTTGCCGCCGCCGGTCACCATGATCACCTGCTCCAGGCCCGAGGCGATCGCCTCCTCCACCGCGTACTGGATGGTCGGCTTGTCGATGAGCGGCAGGACGTACTTGGACTGGGCCTTGGTCACCGGCAGGAAGCGCGTCGCAAGCCCTGCTGCGGGGAATATGGCACGGCGCACCTTGGAAGTGGTCATCGAGGAAAATGTACGTCGATGGCCATGAGCTTCGACACCGTCAAGCCCGGCCTCGAAGGCACCGTCGAACGGGTGGTCGACGACTCCCTGCTGACGCAGCACGTGGGTGGCGGCGCCGGCCTGTTCTCGACGCCCTCGATGATCCTCCTGATGGAGCTGGCCGCCCACGCGGCCGTGGAGGACAGCCTGCCCCCGGGCCACACGACCGTGGGCTACGAGGTCTGCGTCCGCCACCTCGCGCCGGCCACGACCGGCGACGCGGTGGTCGTCACCGCCCGCCTGGAGGAGGTGAGCGGAACGCACCTCCACTTCGCCGTCGAGTGCACCGGAGAGGACGGCGACGTCCTGGTGGGCACCGGCACCCACAAGCGGGCGATCATCGCGACCCCGGCCTGATCCGGAGCGCGGTCAGCGACGGCGGCGGGTCCTCTTCTTCGGACGCGGGGGCCGGCCCGGCTGGGCAGCACCGGCCGCCCGCGCCGCCCGGCGGCGCTCGGCCAGGTGCAGCGTCAGCTGCCTGAGCCCCGGGTTGTCCACGACGACCCTGGGCCCGCGGACCTTCCGGTCCCGGCTGCGCACCCGCGCCCGTTCGCGGGCCGGCAGCAGGTCGGCGTCGTCGCTCATGGGCCAATCGTACCGGGCGCTTCTGTGCACGGTCGTTCGTGTCGCAGAAATCCGGTTACGCTGTTCGCGACGCACAGGCATTCACACCCAAGGGGTGCCAAATGAAGGCATATGTCCTCATCAATGCTTCACCGGGCAGGGCGCTGGAAGTCGCCAGGAAGATGCAGGGTCAAAGGGGCATCACGGCCGCCGACGCGATCACGGGTGAGTACGACGTCATAGCAGTCTGCGAGGCACCCGACGTCAACGCGGTGGGCGAGCTGATCGTCGAGAAGATCCAGAAGATCGACGGCGTGTTCAAGACGATCACCTGCCTCGTCGTGACCTGACGGTGCCTCACACGCTCGGGCGAAGCCCTTGCTAGACGCCGCGCAGCGCGGCTCCCGGTCAGACCTGGCTCGGCGTCCCGGGGCCGGCCTCGGCCACCGGCGGCACGGCCGGCCCCGCCACCTCCCGGTACCACCAGTCGGCCAGCCCCGTCAGGCCCTCCGGGAACGTCCGCACCCCCGGCTCCCAGCTCAGCTCGCGCCTGCTCCAGCCGTCGTCGACGAGCCAGCGCCGCCCGATGACCTCGACCAGGAGCGGGGTGGGCCAGCACATCCTGGCCCTGCCGCTGCGGGGCAGGTGGGCGGCGGCCGCCAGGTGGGCCAGCGCGTAGGAGCCGTGGCCCACCCGGCCGCGCAGGCGCAGCAGGGCGCCCGCGGCACCCAGCAGGTCGGCCCAGCAGCCCTCGAAGCCGCCGCAGAGATAGGCGGCGTACGGCTCGCCGCGCAGGGCGGCCGCCGCGAACGCCTGGCCCAGGTCGGGGCCGGCCAGGAAGGTCCGCCGCGCGCGGCCGCCCCCCGGCAGCCGCACCCGGCCGGCCGCCAGGGCGTGGAGCAGGCGGCCGAGCAGCGGCTCGCCGGGACCGAACAGCTGGGCGGGGCGGAGCACGACCACCTCCGGGTCGCCGAGCTGGCGGAGCCAGGCCTCGTCGCGCGCGAGCAGGCGCCCGTACGTGTGCTCCGGGCGCGAGCGGGTGCGCTCGGAGACGCGCCAGGCGCGGTTCGGACGGCACGCGGCGGCCGAGGAGAGATGCACGATCCGCCTGACGCCCGCCAGGCGCGCCGCCTCCACGACCTGCGCCAGGAAGGGGTGGGGCCTCCGCTCGCCCGTCCAGCGCAGCCGCTTGAAGGGCGAGTACAGCTCGACGGCGAGGTGGACGACGTCGACCCCGCGCATGGCCTCCGCCAGGTCGTCCCCGGGCTCCGCGCCGCGCACGTGCAGGTGACCGGCCAGCGCGGTGACGGCGTGCCGGCCGGCGAAGCCTCGGGCGCCGATCACGAGGTGGTCTATGACTGGATGCTAAACGGCGCCGGGTGGCGTGTCGCGCCCGGAGTTCCTCCGGCGCCACCGCGGCCGCCACCGCGGTCGCCGGCGCAGCAGGGCGGCCAGTCGGGTGCGCCAGGGACGCCGCTCGCGCGGCCGCGCGAAGGCGTGCGTGATCGCCCGGCGCACCCGGTCGAGCATCCGCTGGACCCGGCGGTTGAAGGTCCACCAGGCGGGCGGGTCGGGCCGGATCGGGGGGCCGATGGAGACCTCCACGCGGCCGAAGAGGCGCAGGCGGTCCAGCCCCGACAGCGCCACCGGGCAGATGGGCACGCCCGCCTGCAGCGCGAAGTGGGCGACCCCCTTCTTGAGCGGGCGCAGGTTGGCGCCGCGCGAGTAGCGGCCCTCGGGGAAGATCAGGACGACGCCGCCGCGGGCCAGCACCTGGTAGACGGTCGTCACGCCGCGCTCGTCCAGCTCGCCCCGGCTGGGCGTGATCGGGAACACGCCGAACCGCGGCATCAGGCGCCGCTTCCAGGCCCGGTTGAACACCGTGTCCCGCCGGGCCATCGTGTAGATCATCGGCCGCGGCGGGAAGGCGGCCAGCAGGAAGACCGTGTCGAACCAGGCCTGGTGGTTGCTGGCGATGATGTAGGGCGGCTCGGGCAGGTGCTCCAGGCCGGCCAGGTGGAACCGGAAGAGCCTCGGCACCAGCCAGTGCAGCAGCACCACCGCCGCCCGGTAGGGCCAGGGCGGCCGCCAGGGATCCAGGTGGACCAGCGGGTCCGCCGGGCCTGCCGCCAGAGCGGCTCGGTAGTCGGGCCCGCGGTAGACGGGATGACGCGGGCCGTCAGGTGGCGAGGAAGCGCTCCAGCGCCCGGTTGAACTCCTCCGGCCGCTCTGCCTGGGGCGCGTGCCCGGCGCCCTCGATGACCTCCAGCCGGGCGCCCGGCAGCTTCTGGTGAGCCAGCCGCGCCCGGGCCAGCGGCAGCAGCCGGTCGCCCTCGCCCCAGATCAGCAGCACGGGCAGGCCTGTCTCGGCCAGGCGCGCGAGCAGCGAGTCGGAGCGGTAGGAGTCGGGGTGGGCGATCGCCCGGACCGTCGCCGCGTAGGCGCGGGGAAAGGCCTCGTCCGCGTGCATCTCGCGGAGCCTGGCCAGGTAGGGCTCGTCCAGCACCCGCTCGATGTCGCCCCGGATGCCCAGGTAGCGGCGGGCGCCCCGCCGGATGGCGCCGGCGGGCAGCCGGTGCAGCGCCTCGCGCAGGGCGCGGAGCAGGCCCTCCCCCACGCCGGGCAGCGCGACCAGCGGGTAGAAGGGCTGCACGTTGGGCCGGACCACGCCGAGGGAGTTCACGAGGACCAGGCGCTGCACGGACTCCGGGCTGCTGAGCGCCACCTCCAGCGCCACCCGGCCGCCCAGCGACGCGCCCACCAGCACCGGCTTCAGCCGGCGGGCCCGGATGTAGCGCTCGATCACGCGCGCGAACAGCGGGATGCCGTAGCCCGCCTCCGGCTTCTCGCTCCGCCCGAAGCCGGGCAGGTCGGGGGCGAACACCCTGTGCGAGCGGGCCAGGACGGGCAGGTTGAACCGCCACTCCAGGTAGCCGGCGGAGCCGAGGCCGTGGACGAACAGCAGGGGCGGCGCACCCCGGCCGCCGTAGACGTGGTGGACCTGCAGTCCCTCCAGCCGGAGGTAGCCTCCCCGCACCTACGCAGCGCCCCCGGGCGCCGGAACGCCCTCGACTCGGGCCCCGTCCTCGAAGCGGGCGGTGCGCCCGCCGGCGATGACGACCACCGCCGCCTCGCCGGCCGCGTGCCAGCCGGCGCCGTCCCAGACGGCCGCCGTGCGCTCGTCGATCCCCAGGAGCGTCAGTCCCGGCGGGGCGCCGTCCACCGCCCAGCGGCTGCCCATCCGCTCATAGTGGGGCAGGACCGCCGTGCCCGGCACCAGGCCCAGCGCCGGCCGGGGCCGGCGCTGCTCGTGCCGGGGCCAGCGCGCCATCACCAGCGTCCACTCGCACAGCGCCATCGCGCCCGCGGACGAGCCGGCGAGGGCGGCGCCCTCCCGCCAGGCCCGCTCCACCGCCTCCCACACGCGGGTGCCGCCCAGCGTGCTGGCCAGGAGGCCCGGGTCGCCGCCGGTGAGGTAGACCAGGCCCGCGCCTGCGGCCCGCTCGGCCAGCTCGGCCGAGGCCGCGTCACCGCGCGTGTAGACGGGCAGCTCCTCCAGCTCCACGCCGAGGCCCGCGAACCAGGCGCGGGCGGTGGCCACGGCCAGCTCCGGCCGCTGCCGGCGGGCGGCGGTGGCCACGACGTACCGCGGCCCGGGGCCGGCCGCGGCCACCAGCTCGCGGTCCTGCGGCTCGTTGCCGGGACGGAACTCGTCGCCGCCGTTCAGCAGGAGGAGCCCGGCCACGCTGCGTAGTATGTGCAGGTGCCAGAGCGACCCGTTCGGGTGCGCTTCGCCCCCAGCCCGACCGGCTACGTCCACCTGGGGAGCGCCAGGACCGCGCTGTTCAACCTGCTGTTCGCCCGGGGCTCCGGCGGGGCCTTCGTGCTGCGGCTCGAGGACACCGACCTGGAGCGCAACCGCCCGGAGTACGAGGAGGGCCTGTACGACGGCCTGCGCTGGCTCGGCCTGGACTGGGACGAGGGCCCGGACGTGGGCGGCCCGCTCGGGCCCTACCGCCAGAGCGAGCGCCTCGACATCTACCGGGAGCAGGCGGCCCGCCTGCTGGCGTCGGGCGCGGCCTACCGCTGCTACTGCACGCCGGAGGAGATCGAGGCGGAGCGGCAGGCGGCGCGGGCCGAGGGCCGGCCGTACCGCTACTCGCGGCGTTGCCTGACCAGCCCGCCGGCAGGCAGGACGTCGTTCGCCGTGCGCTTCCTGGTGCCCCAGGGCAGGACCGCCTTCTCGGACCTGGTCAGGGGCGACCTGGAGTTCGACAACGCGGTCCTCGGCGACCCGGTGATCGTCAAGTCGAACGGGTGGCCGACCTACAACTTCGCCAACCCGATCGACGACGCGCTGATGGGGATCACACACGTCTTCCGCGGCGAGGAGCACGTGCCCAACACGCCCTACCAGGTGATGTTCGCGGCCGCCCTCGGGCTGCCGGCGCCGGTGGCCTTCGCGCACTTCCCGGTCATCGTGGGCAAGGACGGCAAGAAGCTGAGCAAGCGGCTGCATCCGGAGACGCGGCTGGGCCTGTACCGGGAGCGCGGCTACCTGCCGGAGGCGCTGGTCAACTACCTGGCGCTGCTGGGCTGGAACCCGGGCACCGAGCAGGAGATCTTCAGCTTCGACCAGCTGGTCGAGGCCTTCGACATCGGGCGCGTCCAGCGCTCGAACGCGATGTTCGACTGGGACAAGCTGAACTGGATCAACGGCCAGCACATCCGGGCGCTGTCCGACGACGAGCTGGCCCGCCGCCTGGAGCCGTTCCTGCCGGAGCTGCCGCCGGAGCTGGTGCGCCAGGCGGCCCCCGCCCTCAAGGAGCGGATCACGACCCTCGCCGACGCGAGGGGGCTGCTCGCCTTCCTCGGCCAGGAGCCGGACGCGCCCGAGCTGAAGGACGGGCAGCGGGAGATGCTGCAGGCCGCGCTGGAGCGGCTGGAGGCCACGGAGTGGGAGCCGGACGCGATCGAGGCGGCGCTGGAGCAGGTCCTGGAGGCGCGCGGCTGGAGCAAGGGCAGGTTCTACGGCATCATCCGGCAGTCGGTCGCCGGCAGGGTGGCGCCGCCGCTCCACGACACGCTCGCCCTGCTGTCGAAGGGCGTAGCCCTGGACCGTATGCGTAGAGTGCTCGGGTGATGCTCGGAACGATCGTCATCGACCTCGATCCCAACCTCTTCCAGGTGGGTCCCTTCCTGGTGACCTGGCACGGCGTCTTCAGCGTCCTCGGCATCCTGGCCGCCGTCAGGGTCGGGCAGGTCCTGCTCCAGCGCGACGGCATCCGGCCGGAGGCCGTCTGGGACATGGCGCTCTGGATGGTGCTGGCCGGGCTGGTCGGCGCGCGGCTCCTGTACGTGTGGGAGAACTACCAGCAGTTCGTCGGCGCCTGGCTGAGGATCGTCTACGTCAACGAGGGCGGCATCAGCCAGTGGGGCGGCATCTTCGGTGCCCTGGTGGGCGCGTACCTGTGGTGCTGGCGCCAGAAGGTGGACTATCGCAAGATCCTGGACGCCGCGGGGCCCGCCTGCGCGCTGGG
>JBKPCH010000031.1:0-64329 GCA_046727275.1 Candidatus Dormiibacterota bacterium | reverse complement strand
CGCCCTGCCCGTCCGCCCCGCCGGCCTGCGCCCCGTCGCCCGCCGCCCCGCCCGCGGCCTCGGCGGCTCGCTGCGCACCGCTGAGCGCATCCGCGTTGGACGGGTCCCGGCCCAGGGCGGCGGCGTAGTGCTTCAGCGCCTCGGTCGCCGCCCCGGCGGCCAGCAGCATGTCCGCCAGATGGAGCCTGAGAGGCACCGAGTCCGGGTCGCGCTCGACCGCCGCGCGGAGAGCGCTCACGAGCTCGGGGTCCGGGCGCATAGCCGCAAGAGGGTAGCGCCCGGGCGGTGGGCGATGCATAGCGGGCCGGCCACGTTGCCGGCGTGGCCAGGGCGGGCTGGCCTGAGCCAGGCCGCCGGCCGTCGTCGTCTCCGGCCGGCCGGGCCGGCCCGCCGCGTCCCCTCCGGCTACCCCAGAGCGGGGTCGCTCGCCCGCAGCGCCTCGCGGACCTTCCGGGGCAGCCCGTCCACCACCAGCGTGTACGAGTGTCCCAGCAGGTCCTCCACGAGGCCGTCGGGCAGGCTCCCGTCCAGCCGGACGGAGTTCCAGTGCCGCTTCGACATGTGGTAGGCGGCCGTGATCGCGGCGTGCTCGGCCCGCAGGTGCTCGGCGAACGCCGGGTCGCACTTGAGGCTCACGTGGGTGGGGAACGCCTCCGCCGGGCACGCCGCGAACATCTTGCCCGCGACCTTGAAGACCAGCACGTCCGGCCCGAAGGGACGCTCCTCGGTGGCGCCCGGGCGCGCCCGGCACCAGGCGAGCACGCCGGCGCCGTCCATCGTCATGAGATCAAGGCTAGGGGTCCGGCCGGAAAGGCTGGCGAGAGATTCGTCGTCCAGGTGCCCCAGATCCGGGGGCGGCGCCGAGGAGCGCAGGGAGCGGCCGCCAGGCCGGGAAAAGAGCACCGCAGAAGCCAACCCCGGAGATGGGGTGCATGGGCGGCGAAGAACCGCCTGCCTTTCCGGCCGGACCTCTACCGGCGGCCGGCGGCCCGCTCGAACACCTCGATCGCCTCGTCTTCCGTGTGCGGCTGGACGAGCCCTGCGGCCATGTCCACCCACGGGGCGTGGCCCGTGGCCCTGATGGCGGCCGCCGCCGCCTCGACGTCGTAGTCGGTGCGGCGCAGGCTCACGTCCGGGCCCAGCAGCGCCCAGTAGGCGCCGGGGCGGGCCGCGTAGGGCATCCCGACGCTGCCCGCGTTCACCCACCGCCGGCCGCCCGCCCGGCGGTCGAACTGCATGTGCACGTGGCCGGCCACCACGACGGGGGCGGCGGTGCCGGCGAACGCCTCCACCACCACCTGCTCGGGCGTCGCGGCGGTGACGAGCGGCCGGTCGTCGTCGGCCGGCACGGCGTGGCAGAAGCAGACCGGGCCCAGACCGTCCACCTCCACCTCGACGGCCGCCTCGAACGAGGCCAGGAAGTCGCGATGCGCCCTGTCCAACCGGGCGGCGGCCCAGCCGTCGAACGGCGACGGCTCCCGCCGGCCGTCGAAGACCTCGACCATCGCGCGGTCGGCGTTGCCCCTGACGAAGCGCGCCCGGCCGGCGAGGCCGGCCAGCCGCTCGATGGTGTCCACCGGCATCGGGCCCGCCGCCACGTCGCCGCCGAAGACGAGGAGGTCCGGCGCCTCGGCCTCGGCGGCCCCGAGGGCCGCCTCCAGCGCCGGCAGGTTGCCGTGGACGTCGTCGAGCACCGCCACCCGCATATGAGACATGATGCGCGCTCCCTCTACACTCGCGGGGTGCTGCACGCCGACGCGGATGCCGTCCGCCGCCTGGCCCGCCGGACCGTCCTGGAGCTGGACGCCTACGCCTGGGAGCTGTCCAGCGAGGAGGTGGCCGCCCGCCACGGGCTGCGGCTCGAGGACGTGCTCCGGTTCGACCTCAACACGTCGCCCTACCCGCCCGCCGCCTGGGACTCGGCCATGGAGACCGCCCGCCTGGAGCGCCTGCCCAACGAGTACTTCGACACGGGCTACGCCGAGCTGGCGCCGCTGTTCGGCGGCTACTGCGGGGTGCCGGCGGACCACGTCGTGGTGGGGGCGGGCGCCGACGAGGTCCTGGACGTCGTCTCCAAGACCTTCCTGGACAACGGCGACCCGGTGGTCATCCCGGCGCCGACCTACCCCATGTACGCGATCGTCAGCGAGCAGATGGGCGCCACGGTCCGCCGGGTGCCCCTCCGCCACGACTACTCGCCCGACGTCCAGGCCCTGGTGAGCGCGGCCGCCGGCGCCAAGCTGCTCTGGTACTGCAACCCCAACAGCCCGACCGGCAACGCGGCGGATCCCGCCGACGTCGAGGAGCTGCTCTCGGCGGCGCCCTGCGTCGTCGTCGTGGACGAGGCGTACGCCGAGTTCGCCGGCTGGTCGGCGACCGCGCTCGTGCCGCGCTACCCCAACCTGGTGGTCGTGCGCACGATGTCCAAGGCGTTCGGCATGGCCGGCATGCGCCTGGGCTGGGCCGTGGCGCAGCGCGAGGTCATCGAGCTGCTGAACCGGGTGCGGCCGCCCAACAGCGTGTCCCGGGTGACCGCCCGGCTCGGCGCGGCCGCCCTGCGGGACCTGCCCGCGATGCACGAGAACGTCCGCCGCACCGTCGAGCAGCGGGAGCCGCTTGCCGCCGGCCTGACCGCCCTGGGTGCGCGCGTCCTTCCGTCCGTTACGAACTTCCTGCTCACGGGCTGGGCGAGCCCCGCCGCGGCCCACTCGGCGGCGCAGTGGCTGGAGGCGCGCGGGATCGTGGTGCGCAACTACGCCGACCACCCCCTGCTGCCCGGCCACCTCCGCCTCACGGTTCGCACGGCCGAGGACAACGCCCGCCTGCTCGCGGCCCTGCGCGACTGGCGGGCGGCCGCTCAGAAGCAGGTGCGGATCGCTCCCACCACCCGGTAGTCGTCGTCGACGACCGGCATCGAGCGCCACTTGTCGAACACCGTGCACGGGTGGGCGAGGCCGCAGCCGACCAGGTCGCCGGCGGCCAGCGGGTCGCCGGCCGGCAGCCGCAGGTAGGCGTGCTGGTCGTTGAGCCTGAACACCTCCAGCCCCGCCGCGGCCCGCGTCGCGCCGGCCCGGTCCCGGACCCACAGCGGGCGGGGCAGCGCCACGTCGTAGGAGACGTCCCGCTTGCCGAAGCCGAGGATGGCCAGGTCCGGCTCGGGCCGGGAGTGCACCAGGCCCCACCCCTCGAGCGCCTGGCGCAGCGGCTCCCACTCGGGCAGGCGGGTGCCGAACGGCGACCCCCGCTCGTAGTCGCCGTGGTCGTGCGTGAGGTAGCAGCCGCTGCGGAGCAGGACCCGGACCGGCGGGCCCGCGTCCCAGCCGCCGGCCAGGTGGTGCACGACCCGGTCGAAGAGCAGGCTGCCGCCGGCTGTCACCAGCACCTCCTCCGAGCCGGCGAACGCGCCCGACCGGATCAGCGACGAGGCCACCTCCCGGACGCCGGCGAGCAGGCCCTCGACGTCGGCGTCCGCCTCGTGCCGGATGCCCTCGAAGCACTCGACGCCGGCCAGGCGGAGGGACCGGCTGGCGCCGACCGCCGCCGCCACCCGCGCGGCCTCGCCGGGCGTCCGGCAGCCGGCCCGGCCCCGCGTCATCCCCATCTCCAGCAGCACCGGGAGGCGGACCGGGGCACCCTCCAGGCCGCGGTCCATCAGCTCGACCCCGCGCTCCGAGTCGACCAGGCAGCAGAGCCACGCCTCGGGGTGCGCGGCCAGCTCCTCCCGGAGCCAGCGCAGCCCGACCGGATCGACGACCTGGTTGGCGATCACCACCCGCTGCACGCCGAAGGCCCGGAACAGCCGGGCCTGGGCCGGCGACGCGGCCGTCACGGCCCAGGCGCCCGCGTCGAGCTGCCGGCGGACGAGCTGGGGCGACATCGTGGTCTTGCCGTGCGGCGCCAGCGACACGCCGCTGCGCGCGCAGAACCGGGCCATCAGGTCCAGGTTGTGGCGCAGCGCCCCCTCGCGCAGCGTGACGACCGGCAGCAGCAGGTCGGTCAGCGCGTGCCAGCCCTGCGCCCCGACCCGGTCCAGGGGCACCGCCTCGGGCCCCGGCGGGAGCCAGCGGTCGCGGCGGTCGAGCGGCTCCTCTCCTATGCGGTCGCTGGTCTCGGCTCGCATGTCAGCGAGCCTACGTGACACCAACTGCGAACATATGTTTGAATCTGCATGGTGACGCTGGAGACGGTCGAGCGCATCGCCAGCCTGCCCCTGGACGACCCGCGCGTCAGCCGCGGCCTGTTCACGGTCGCGGAGGCGGCGGCCCTGCTGGACGTGCCGCGCAGCACATTCGCGGCCTGGGTGCACGGCTACCGCCAGGAGGTGCCCGGCCGGGCGCCGGTGACGGGCCGGCCGATCGTGCTCTCGCTGGCCGCCGGACGCGGCGAGCCGGTCGTCCCATTCCTGGGCCTGGCCGAGGGCCTGGCGCTCGGCGCGTTCCGGCACGCGGGCGTGCCGCTGCAGCGCGTCCGTCCCGCCCTGGAGCGGCTGGAGCGCGAGCTGGGCCTGCGCCACGCGCTGGCCAGCGAGCTGCTTGCGACGGACGGTGCCGAGGTGCTGTACGACTGCGGCGCGCACCTTGCCCTCGATGGTGGTCCCGAGCTCGTCACCGTACGGGGCGGACAGCGCGTCTTCGCGCCGCTGGTCTGCGAGCAGCTGCGGCGCGTCCGCTACGGCCCCGACCACTGGCCGGACAGCCTGGAGCTGCCTGGCTACTCGCTCGCGCGGGTCGTGGTCGACGCGGACCTGGCGATGGGCGGCCCGGTGCTGGAGCCGTCGCGCGTGCCGGTCGCGGAGGTCGTGCGCCGGTGGCTGGCGGGCGAGTCGATGGCCGAGCTGGCGGCCCGCCTCGGCCTGCCTGGCCCGGTCGTCGAGGACGTGGTCAGGGCGGCCACCAGGCGGCCGCGCCCGCTCTAGAGGTCTCCAGGGCCCCTCCGAGGGGGCCCCGCTTGGCAACGGGGCGAGTCGCCAGACGGCCGCGCGGACGGTCCGAGAGACTGTCGAGCGGTAGATCGCTCCCCCAACGTATAGTGCATTCGCCGCGACCAGCGGGAGCAAGGAGCCGGATACCCATCGAGACCGAGCTGGACACCGCACGGGCGCAGCTGCAGCAGCTGCCGCTCGACGTACTCTCGCAGCCGGGACCGCTGCCGGACGGCTCGCGGATGACCCCGGCACGAAACCCGTTGTTCACCGGGCGGGCCGCCGACCTGAAGCGCGTCGCGGCAGCCCTGAAGACGGGTCGTACCGTCGCGGTCGCCGGTCCGGACGGCGTGGGCAAGACCCAGCTGGCGATCGAGTTCGGCCACCGCTTCGGCCGCTTCTTCGCCGGCGGCGTCTTCTGGGTCAGCTTCACGACCCCGTCCGAGATCGCTCTGGAGGTCGCCGCGTGCGGCGGCGCCGGCGGCCTCGACCTCCGGGCCGACTTCGCGGAGCTGGCGCTGGACGACCAGCTCCACCTGGTCCTGCGCGCCTGGCAGGCCGACGTCCCCCGCCTGCTGCTGTTCGACGACTGCTCCGACGGGGACGTGCTCCGGGAGTGGCTGCCCACGACGGGCGGGGCGCACATCCTCCTGACGTGCCGGGAGCCGGCCTGGGACCCCACGCTCCGGGTCACCCCGATACCGATCGGGCCGCTGATGCGGGAGGAGAGCGTCAGCCTGCTCCGGAAGCTCCGGCCCGACGTCCAGGAGTCGGCCAACGTCATCGGCCAGGTCGCAGCGGAGCTCGGCGACCTGCCGCTCGCCCTGCGCCTGGCCGGCGGCTTCCTCTACCGCTACCGCGCGCAGGTCAGCCCCGCCTCGCTGTTGGAGCTGCTTCGCTCGCGCGACATCCTGGAGCACGCGAGCGCGATCGCGACGACCGTCGAGGCGGACCCGGGCATCGCCGGCCCTCCCGGGAGCTCCCGCCAGCTGTTCGGCCGCCGGCGCTCGCTGCAATCGTCGCCGGTCTCCCGGACCTTTGCCCTGACCGACCGCTGGCTCGAGCGCTCGGACCCGGCCGGTCGGGCCGCCCTGCCGCTCCTGGCCCGCGCGGCCTGCTTCGCGCCTGGTGAGGCGCTGCCCCGCGACCTGCTGCTGGAGGCGGCCGGTCCGGGCGGCGAGGCCGGCCTCGGCGTGCTGGTAGAGCTGGGCCTGCTGGAGGCGGACGGCGACGAGCTGGTCCGCTTCCACCGCTCGCTGGTCGACCTCACGCGCTTCTCCCGGCTGGACGAGGAGGCCCAGGCCGCGGCCGAGGCGGCGATGATCACGTGGACCAGCGCCGTCAACGACGCCGCCGACGCGAATGCCCGACTACTGGCCCTGCCCCACCTGGAGTCCGTCACCGCGGCGGCGCGCTCGCGCGGCGAGGACGAGCGGACGGCCGCCCTGTGCTTCGAGCTGGGCCGCTCGCTCTGGGCCGCCGGCGACCTCCGCCGGGCCCGCGCGAACCTCGAGCTGGCCCTGGAGATCTGCGAGGGGGTGCTGGGCGCCGCCGACCACCGCACGATCAACACGCTCAGCTGCCTGGGCTCGCTGCTGCAGGCGCAGGGCGACCTGGCCGGCGCGCAGGCCTCGCTGGAGCGGGCGCTCCAGCTCGCGGAGGGGACGCTCGGCTGGGGGCATCCGGACACGGCGGTCATCCTCACCAACCTGGCCTGGGCCCTGCGCTACCAGGGCGACCTGCCCGGCGCCCGCTCGGCGCTGGAGCGGGCCCTCCAGGTGTCGGAGCGCTCGCTGGGCGGCGACCACCCGGACACCATCGACCGGCTCGACGGGCTGGGGCTGCTGCTCAAGGAGCAGGGCGACCTGCCGGGCGCGCGCACGTACGGCGGCCGGGCCCTGGAGGCGCTGGAGCGGACGCTCGGCCCCGAGCACCCGCGCACGCTGCTGGCCATCAGCGGCGTCGGCCAGCTGCTGCGGGAGATGGGCGAGCTGACCGCCGCCCGGACCTACGTCGAGCACGCGCTGCGCGTGTCCGAGGAGACGCTGGGGCCGGACCACCCGGACACGGCGGTCGCGATGGACAACATGGGCACGCTGCTCCAGGCGGAGGGCGACCTGGCCGGCGCCCGCGAGCACATCGAGCGGGCGCTGGAGATCCGGGAGCGCACGCTGGGCGGCGACAGCCCCGCCACCGGCGCCAGCTACAGCAACCTGGGCATGCTGCTCCGCCAGCTCGGCGAGCTGGACGGGGCGAAGCCGTACCTGGAGCAGGCCCTCATCGTGTCGCAGCGCGTGCTGGGGCCGTACGACCCGCAGACGGCGACCAGCCACAACAACCTGGGCACCCTGCTGCTGGAGCTCGGCGACCTGTACGGCGCCCAGCCCCAGCTGGAGCGCGCGCTGGCGATCCGCGAGCAGGGCCTGGGCGCCGACCACCCGGAGACGGCCACCAGCCTGGCCAACGTCGGCGCCCTCCACATCGCCTACGGCGACCTGAGCGGGGCCCGGGCCTACCTGGCGCGGGCCCTGGAGGTCCGCGAGGAGGTGCTGGGCCCCGACCATGCCCTGACGGCGGCCAGCCGCCACGACATGGGCCGGCTGCTGCGCGGCCTGGGCGACCTGGAGGGCGCGCGCCTCCAGTTCGAGCTGGCCGTCAGCGTGCGCGAGGCGGTGCTGGGCCCCGACCACCCGCTGACGCTGGCCAGCCTCACCGACCTGGACGACGTGGTCAGGGAGTTGGGCGGCGGCCCCTCGAAGTGGCCCAGCACCCCCCTGCCGGACGCCGAGTTCTTCGAGCGGGACTAGAGGTCCGGCCGGAGAGGCAGACGGATCTTCGCCGCCCATGCACCCCATCTCCGGGGTTGGCTTCTGCGGTGCTCGCTCACGGCCTGGCGGCCGCTCCCTGCGCCCCTCGGCGCCGCCCCCGGATCTGGGGCCCCTGGACGACGAATCTCTCGCCAGCCTCTCCGGCCAGACCTCCAGGTCGGCCGTTCGCCAGCGCCGCTGGGCCTGGGCGCCGGCTCAGCCCCCGCGGTGCAGCTCCCGGCCTTCGGCGGACAGGCGGCCCCACAGGAGGCGGGCCACGCTGAGGATGGCCAGGATGGCGGCAACCGACCAGGCGATGGCGGAGACCTCCGGGGCGCTGAAGTCGCTCCCTCCCAGGAGCGCGTGCAGGAAGAGCAGGACACAGGCGAGATAGGCGAGCCGGTGGATCCAGCGCCAGGCGAGGGGATGGATGCTCCGGCGCAGCCAGGCCGTGACCGCGACCAGCACCAGGAGGTCGAAGCTGAGCGTGCCCAGCCCGACCGCGACGCTGCCGTAGGCGACCTTGAAGGGGACGACCAGGTCGACCAGCCGGATCGGCGTCCGGACGCTGCCGTCGAGCACGAGGAGGGCCAGATGGGCCAGGCCCAGCGGGACCCAGAGGATTGCGGTGAACTCGTGGGTGGAGCGGAGGGCCCGGTTGGTGGCCAGCCACTCCAGGACCGCGCTGCGCAGGGCCAGCCCGGTCAGCAGCGAGACCGCCAGCGCCGCGGCGGCGCTGAGCCCGCTGACCCGCGCCAGGATCCAGAGGAACGTGTCCACGTTCACGGGCCCTAGCTCATGAGGCGTGGGTTTCGGTGACCGGCTCGCTCCCGGTGGTGCGCATGCCCGGGGCCAGGTTGACCTGGCCGCCGGGCGGCTGCAGCGAGGGTCGCAGCGGGGCCGACTGGTTCTTGACGTGGCCCCCGACGAAGGCGGCCGAGCCGACCGTGGCCAGGACCGTGAGGCAGACGGCGCTGCCCTTGAGCAGCCAGGCCGGGAGACGTCTCACGCCCCGGCCGCTACCTTCCCGGCCGCCGCCTTCAGGAATGGGACGCGATCGAAGCTCTGGCGCAGGATCTCCCGGGCGTCGGCGCCCAGGTGCGTGTTCAGGATCTCCTGGTAGATGGAGCGGAAGTCGACGGTGTACTTGAGGTTGCCGGTGCCGTCCAGGTTGCCGAGGCTGGGCGCCTGGCCGTAGAAGCCGCCCTGAACGGGGTTCCCGATCAGGAGCACGGCCGACGCGGCGCCGTGGTCGGTGCCGCCGCTGGCGTTCTCCTGGGGCCGGCGGCTGAACTCCGACCACGTCGCGATCAGGACCCTGTCGGCCATCCCGTGCGCGTCCAGGTCCTGGTAGAAGGCGGCCACGGACTGGTCCAGGTACCCCATCAGGTCGTTGTGCCGGTTGAGCTCGGTCTGGTGGGTGTCGAAGCCGCCCAGCGTAACGTGGAGCAGCTTGACGCCGCTGCCGCTGGTGATCAGCGACGCGGCCAGCTGGAGGGCCGCCCCCAGCTCGGTCTTCGACGGGTAGACGAGCTTGACGTTGTCGGTGTACTTTGCGCCGGGCTGCCGGGAGGCGGCGCCCCTGACGCTGGCGATCGTCTGCTGGGCGGTCGAGATCGCGGTGTCGAAAAGCGCGCCGTATATCCCCGGGGTGCCCTTCCAGAGGGCGCCCGCCGCCGTCTCCACCCGGCCGCCGCCCTGGAACCCGAACGTCCGGTAGCTGTCCACCACGGTGACGGTGGAGTGGAGGTCGCGGAGCGTGCCCGGGACGTTGGTGGTGCCGCAGGCGCAGGAGGTCAGGGGGTGGCCGAGGGCGTCGTAGTTCTTCGTGATCGTCTTGCCCAGCCAGCCCTCGACCTGCCGGCGGGTGGGGTCCCCGGTCTCCCAGACCCGGATCGACTCGAAGTGCGAGAAGCTCGGGTTCGGGTAGCCGACGCCCTCGACGATGGCGACCTTGCCCCTGTCCCAGAGCGCCTTGATCCCCGGCATGTTCTGGTTGAGGCCGAAGTCGGCGCTGAGGGGCAGGGCCGAGGGCACCGATTGGGCGGCCAGAATCGGGCGCAGGTCGTGGAGCCTGGGGTCCTGCAGCGGGATCACGGTTCGCAGGTGGTCGTTCCCGCCCGCGAGCTGGATCATGACCAGGACGTTGTCGTTCTTCACGCCCTCCTGCTTGGCCGCGTAGACGGCGCGCGCGAACGCGTCGGGGACGGCGGCGTAGCCCGCCGCCAGGGCGCCGGCCGCGGTCCCGAAGACCAGGCCCGCCTGGAGGAAGTCCCGCCGCTCGAGCTCGTTGATCCCGACCTGGTCCCTGCTCATCGCACCAGCCCCTACTTGAGATTGAATTCCGGAGCCACCAGCACGATCATCCAGCGCGTCCGATCGTCCGTGGCCTGGTCGAGCAGCTTCGCGGTCACAGGGCTCAGGACCCCGTCCAGGTGGAGCTGGTGGACGTCCCTGGCCGGGGGCACGCCGCGCAGCCGGCCCAGGACCGCGGTGGCGAAGTTGATGCGCGCCATCGCCGTGTTGGACGAGATCCAGCCGTCGTTGTTGGGCCAGCCGCCGACGTCCGGCGGATCGAACACGACCTGGCCCATGCTCGCGTCGGCGTCCAGGACCAGCGAGGAGAGCTGCGGGGCCTTCAGCGCCCTGAGGACGCTGACCATGTACTCGACCGGGGACTTGATCAGGGAGCGGTAGGACTGGCCGGCGATGAACTCCGGGCTCAGGAAGACGCTCCGCATCAGGGTCTTGAGGTCGTACCCGCTGGTCCGAAACTCGTCGGCCAGGCGGCGGATGTACCGCGCCTCGGGGGCCGGGGAGACGAAGTGATGGACGACTCTGGTCACCAGGAACGGCGCCGTCGCGTCGCTGGCGAGGATTCCGTCGACGACGCCCTTCAGGTCCAGCGGTCCCGTCCTGCCCAGGAAGGTCAGCTGGGTCGCCGTGGACGCGCGCCGGCGGTCGAAGACACCCACCCTGGAGCCGTCCGAGGCGACCGGCAGCCGCCAGCCGGCCAGCCCGCTGGCCGCCGCCCTGACGTCCCCCTCCCCGAAGCTGCCCGCTCCCATCGTGAACAGCTCCAGCAGCTCCCGCGCGTAGTTCTCGTTGGGGTTCCTGCCGGTGCTGGTCGCCAGGTCGAGGTAGCGCATCATGGCAGGGTCGATCGTCACCTGGGTCAGCATCGAGCCCAGGTTGGTGAGCGCCATCCGCCGCCACGTCAGGTTCTGCCAGTAGATGTATGGCTGGTCCGTGCCGACCTTGCGATAGTCGCTGGTGAAATGGCCGTGCCAGAAGAGCGTCATCCGCTCCGCGAACGGCGTCGGGGTGGCCAGCATGTGATCGACCCACCACTTCTGCAGCCGGCCCAGGTCGATCGAGCTCCCGTTCATGCCGGGGACTGCGGGAGGCTCCGCTGGCGGGGTCTCGATCAGCTGGTCGACCAGCTTCCCGTAGCCGAGCTTGAACGCCGCCTCCAGGTCGTCGGGGCCGGCGCCGAAGGCGGTGCGGCGCAGGAGGTGGGAGATCCGAGCGGTCTCCTGGGCGAGTGGTGAGGCCCACCCGGCTGGGTCGGCCGCCGCCCTGGGAGCGATCGCGCTCCTGACGCGGTGGATGGTCCGGTCGAGGCCGAGCAGCCGGAGCGCGGCGACGCCGGTGCCGGCCGCGAGCGCCCCCCCGATGACGTAGCGGCGCGTGACGCGGCGCGGCATGAAGCGCTCCAGGCGGGCTAGATCCAGTGGCCCTCGCCCGACGGGCTCTCCAACTACCCCCATTGGATCGGCCGGTATTGAAGCACAAAAGGACTGGGGAGTCGGGGATTCGACTCAGCGGAGATCCCGGAGGCGCTCGTCCGAGACCACCTGCCCGTCGCGGAGGCGGACCATCCGGTCCAGGCAGGAGGCCACCTCCACGTCGTGGGTGGCGACGACGAAGGCGATGCCGCTCATCCGGTTGACCTGCTGCAGGAGGTAGAGCAGCTCGTCCGAGGTCTCGTTGTCCACCTCGCCGGTGGGCTCGTCCGCGAGCACCAGGCTGGGCTCCTTGACCAGCGCCCGGGCGATCGCCACCCGCTGGGCCTGGCCGGCGGTGAGCTGGTCCGGGCGCTGCCGCAGCTGGTCGCCCAGACCGACCAGGTCGAGGAGGTCTCGGGCCCGCTGCCCGGCTCTCCTGCTGATCCCGGCGTACCGCTGCGGCAGCAGGACGTTTTCTAGCAGGGTGAGCGTGCCCAGCAGGTTCGGGTCCTGGAAGACGAAGCCGATCCGGCGCCCCCGCAGCATGGTGCGCTGCCCGTCGGTCAGGGCCGTGGTGTCGATGCCGTCGATGACGACCTGGCCGGAGCTGGGCCGCAGCAGCAGGCCCAGGCAGTGCAGGAGGGTGGTCTTCCCGCTCCCGGAACGGCCGACCAGGGAGACGAACTCGCCGGCCTGGACGCTCAGGGTGACCCCGTCCAGGGCCTGGACCGCGCCGGCCTGTCCCTGCCGGTACGTCCTGACCAGATCGCGGACCTCGATCGCCGCCAGCTCTGCCCTCTCCGTCTAATGCGCCCGCAGCACCACGTCCGGGTCGAGCCTGGTGGCCCGCAGCGCGGGCACGACGCCGGCCCCGGCTCCCAGCGCTGCCCCCAGTCCGAGCGCGACCTTGGCCAGCGTGCCGGTGACCAGGAAGACGTCCATGTACACCGTGCGTCCGGCCAGGTCGAGAAGCTCGGCCAGCCCGGCGCCCAGCCCGAAGCCGAGCAGGCCGCCGGCCAGGCCCAGGGTGGTGGCCTCCAGCAGGTGCTCGACCGCGATGTGCCAGGCTCGGGCGCCGAAGGCCATCTTGAGGGCGATCTGGGGGCCTCGCTCGACGACGGTGGCCAGCATGGCGCTGCCCACTACCAGCCCGCCGAACAGCAGGCCCAGGAGCGCCGCGCCGACCGCGATGGCGGTAAACCGGGCTGCCCGGTCGAAGCTGCGGACGAACTGGGTGGGCCGGGTCGCGGTGACGCCGCTCACCCTGGCGCTGATCTGATCGGCGAGCAGGTCCAGGTTCACGCCCGCCTTGCCGTAGACGGTGATCCCCGACGCCAGCGACGAGGGGTCGACCCGGTCGCGAAAGGAGGCCGGCAGGCTCTCCTGCAGCAGCAGCTGCGCGTCGAGCAGGCTGACCGAGGCCACCGCGTCGGGGAGCGTGTTGGTCTTCCGGAGGATGCCAACGACCCTGAACGTGTGGTTGACGAAGTCGCGGTTGGGGTTGCGGGGCCGGACCGGCAGGTCGAGGCTGTCGCCGACCCTGACCCTGAACTCGCCGGCCAGGTCGGCGCCGAGCACGACCTGGCCCTGGCGGTTGGGCTGCAGCTGGCTGCCGGCGGCGAGCGAGGTCCGGAGCCGGGAGTAGGCGCGCTCCCGGGGGTCGCTGTAGCCGACGGTGTCGGGGAGCCCGAGCGGGACGCCGCCGGCGACGCCGGGCCTGGCCGGGACCGCGATCGAGGGCAGCGCGACGGCGACCCCGGGCACCCGCTGGATCGCGTCGATCTTGCCCAGTGAGACGACCCCGCCGTAGCCGCCGGCGTCGTCGGTGACCTGGATGTTGCTGCTGTAGTACGCGACCCCGCCCTGGAACTGGGCCTGGAAGTGCTCGGCCAGGGCGCCCGTCAGGGTCAGCGCCAGGATGCCGATCCCGACGCCGCCGACGGCGAGCGTGCTGCGCAGCCGGTGCTCGACGAGGCTGCGGACGACCTCCACGCCTTCTCCCCCTCCTCCCTGGGTCCCGGATACGGCGGCCGTCTAGTGTAGGGGGAGGGGGATCGCTCCTACGCGGCCGGGCCCGTGATCGACAGCGTGTACGGGACCGCCGGACGCTCGTTGACGTCCTGCAGCGAGCTGGTCACCAGCAGGTCGTACGCAGTGCCCGGCGTCAGGCCGCCCGGGATCGTCAGCGTCACCGTCTTGTGCGTGGTGTCGTAGGCCGCCGTCGTCTGGACACCCTTGATGCTCACCCCGCCCGCCTGCACCGTGGACGCGGCCAGGTCCGAGTCGAAGGCGATCTGCACCTGGGTCCCGCCGACCCCGACGCTCAGCACCTCGGGGCCCATCCCGAACGACGGCCGCGGGGTCTGGGTGACGTTGTGGATCCGCTGCTGGCCGGTCGTCGCGTCGTGCTGGATCGTCAGCGTCTCGTCCACCGCGACCTGGGCGCCAGCCCGGCTCAGCACGAGCCGGACGACCACCCGCCCCGGCTGCGAGAGCAGGACGTAGTACCGGTTGAGCGTCTGCGAACCGTCGGTGTAGAGCAGCGTGGCCCTGGAGGCGTACGCCGCGCTGCCGGCCTGATCGAGGAACGCCTGCGCCTGGTCGGACTGCAGGGCCTTGCGCGCCGCCATGAAGGCGCTCACGAGGTCGTCCTGCGTCGCGCCCGGCGTCGCCGAGCTGACCGGGCCGATCATCCCGGCGGGCAGCTGCGCCACCCACTCCTGGCCGGCCCGCCGGTAGGCGAACGTGCCCCTGCCGCCCGGCGCCCACAGCGGCTGGGCGAGCAGCGGGACCTGCAGCGTCCTCAGCTGCGATGCGTCGGCGCTGGCGAGCTGGACGGCGCTGCCGGTGGCGATGAGCAGCTGGTTGGTGTGCGACCAGCTCAGGCCGGTCACGCCCGGGTCGTCCAGCAGCTTGGACGGGGCCGTGCCGTCGGTGGTGAACACGCCCTGGTCGGTCGCGTACGCAAAGGTGCGGCCGTCGGGCGACCACTCGCCGAGGACGCTGGCCGGGCCAACCAGGGTGTCCTTTCGCGTGGCCAGGTCGACGACGTGCAGCCCGGATGTCCCGCGGTAGGCCACGCGGTCCGCGGACGGCGAGAACACCGCGGCCGTCGCCTCCTCCTTGAAGGCGGCGACCCGCTGCTGGTTGGCCGTCTGGACGTCGGTGGCCGTGGCGAAGACCAGGCTGGACTGGCGGAAGCCGAGGGCGATCGCCTGGGCGCCGGGCACGGCCACCGAGCCGTACACGACCCCGCCCTTCCGGACGTACGCGGGGCTGCCATCCGGCGCGCTGGCGACCGCGGTCACCCCGTCGGGAGCGACCTGGGTGGCCGTGGGGGTGCCGGTGCCCTGGACCGCCCAGGCCTGCAGCTGCCCGTCCTGGTCGACCACGAACAGCTTCGAGCCGTCGGGCGACCAGCTCACGACGGCCGGGGTGCCGACCGGGCCGAGCGCGCGCGGGTTGAGCAGGACGCTGGAGGGCGTGCTCGTCGGCGACGACGACGGCTGCACGGGCGGGGTCGGCGGCGGCGAGGCCGTCACAAAGGAGACCGTGGCCACCTTCGGCAGCTGCTGGTGGTCCTTCGTCTGCGCCTGCGGCGCGACCGTCACCTCGTAGCGGGTGGTGGGTGCCAGCTCGTGGACGGGCGTGATGACCAGCCTGGTGTTGTTCTCCTGCCAGGCGTAGTGCACCTCGGTCGCGGGCTGGATGCTCAGAGCGTCCTGCACGGACTTCGCGTCCATCGGCTGGTTGAACTTGACCTCGATGGGCGTGACCCGGCTGACGGTCTCGGAGCCGTTCTGCGGGCTGCTGACGGTCACGATCGAGTGCTGACCTCTCGGCGTCTCGAGGTAGCTGAGGGCGGTCAGCCCGATCAGCATGACGCCCACCGCGGCGGCCAGGCCGGCCATCGGCCGGGGCGCCAGCAGGCGGCGGTACCAGGGGACCTCGGGCTGGGAGGCCTGCTCCCAGGCCTCGCGCATCAGCCGGCGGCGCAGGGCGACGCGGAACTGCGGCGTCGGCTCCACGTGCGCGGCCGGGTGCGGCGCGGACTTCATCAGCTCGGCCAGGTCGAGAAGCTCTGGCTCGCCCAGGAACAGCTCGTCGAGCTCGGGATCGCGCTGGGCGCTCACAGCGGGCCTCCCAGGGTCTGCCGGCAGCGGGTGACGCCACGATGGATGAGGAGCTTGACCGCCCCCGGCGTCTTACCCATCGCCACCGCGATGTCCTCGATCTTCATGTCCTCCTGGAACTTGAGCACCATGGCGATCCGCTGCTGCTTGGGCAGCGTCTCGACCACCGACCAGATCCGGCGCAGCTCGTCCCGCTGGGCTGCCACCTCCTCCAGGGCAGGGCCGGCCACCGCCAGGTCGCGCTGCTCGTCGATGTCCTCGACGGGACGGGCCGCGCGGTACCGGTCGGCCACGGAGTTCACGGCGATCTGGTAGAGCCACGCCGAGAACGGCTTGCCGGTGTCCTGGTAGCGTCCGATGCTCTTGAGGGCTTTCATGAAGACCTCTGAGGTGACGTCCTCTGCCACCGTCTGATCACGCACTCTCGAATACACAAATCGATATATCTGCAGCAGGTAGCGGTTGTAGAGCTCCCCGAAGGCGTTGGGATCGCGCTTCGCGCGCTCCACCAGCGCCTGCTCGTCCTCCCGGGACGGCAGGGAGCTCATCGCCCACTCCTTCTTCGCCTGGTCAAACGTGGACCGTCCTCGCTGGGTTACGAGTCACACTCATGCGCACCTCAGCTTAGCGCCTCGGACCCCAGGCCCCGGCCGCCAGCCCGAACCCACATCTAGGGGCCAAGGGGCTGGTGACGTACAACATCTTGGACCGGCGTCGATGCCTATAATGTGAGGGCCGCTTGTACTCTCCCACGGTTCCCAGGAGCTCGGCTCCCCATTGATCGAGCGCTACGCACCTCCCCGGATCCGCGAGGTCTGGTCTGACCGCCATCGCTTCGAGCTCTGGCTGCGGATCGAGGTCCTGGCCTGCGAGGCCGGGGCCGCCCTCGGTCGCATTCCCGCGGAGGCGCTCCCCCGGATCCGGGCCGCCACCATCGACGTCGAGCGCGTCCGCGAGGTGGAGGAGCGCGTCGGGCACGACGTCATCGCCTTCCTGACGGTGGCCGGCGAGTCGGTCGGGCAGCCGGAGGCTCGCTACCTGCACCTGGGCCTGACCAGCTCCGACGTGGTCGACACCGCCTTCGCCCTGCAGCTGCGGGACAGCGCGGACGTCGTCCTCGAGGACCTGCGCCGCCTGCGCGGGGCGGCGGCCGCGCTCGCGCTCCGTCACCGCGACACGCTCATGGTGGGCCGGACCCACGGCATCCACGCCGAGCCGATCACCTTCGGGTTCAAGGTGGCGGGCTGGGTGGCCGACCTGGACAGGGCGGTCGGGCGGCTGGAGGCGGCGCGGCGGGAGGTGGCGACCGGCAAGCTGAGCGGGCCCGTCGGCACCCACGCCAGCGTGGACCCGCGCGTGGAGGCATACGTCTGCCGCTCGCTGGGCCTGGACGTCGACCCGGTGAGCACGCAGGTGGTGGCGAGAGATCGGCATTCCTCGTTCATGAACGCTCTGGGTGTGGCATCCGGGTCGCTGGAGCGGATCGCGCTTGAGATCCGGCACCTCCAGCGCACGGAGGTGGCGGAGGCGCTGGAGCCGTTCGGAGCCGAACAGAAAGGTTCCTCCGCCATGCCCCACAAACGCAACCCCATCCGGACCGAACGGGTGTGCGGCCTGGCCCGCGTGGTCAGGGGCTACGCCGCCACGGCGCTGGAGAACGTGGCCCTGTGGCACGAGCGGGACATCAGCCACAGCTCGGCCGAGCGGGTCGTCTTCCCCGACGCCTGCTGCCTGGTCGACTTCATGGCCCTCGAGCTGGCGGCGGTGCTCGACGGCCTCGAGGTCCGGCCCGAGCAGATGGCCCGCAACCTCGACGCGAGCGGCGGCATCGTCTACTCGCAGCGGGCGCTGCTCGCGCTCGTCGAGACGGGGATGTCGCGCGAGGAGGCCTACCGGCTGGTCCAGTCGGCGGCGCTCCGCGCCCTCGCCGGCGACGGCGGCTTCCGGGGCAACCTGGAGGCCGACCCGTCTGTGATGGCGCGGATCGGCGACCGCCTGGACGCCATCTTCGATCCCTCGGAGTTCCTTCGTCACGTCGACCTGGCCTTCGCCCGGATCGGGCTGGACGGCGAGGCGGCACAGCCCCGGCCCTCCCCTCCCGCCGAGGGGGAGCCGATCTCAACCTGGAGGTGACGGCCGCATGAACGACCGCCACGCGCTGACGGAGACCCGTATCGACCTGCCGCTCTTCTCCCGCGGCAAGGTGCGGGACACGTACCAGCTCGACGACGAACGGCTGTTGATGGTCACCACGGACCGCATCTCGGCCTTCGACTGGGTGCTGCCGACCGGCATCCCGGACCGCGGCCGCGTGCTGACCCAGCTGTCGGCCTTCTGGTTCGAGCGCACCGGCGACGTCGTCGACAACCACCTGCTCTCGACGGCATACGACGGCCTGCCGGACGAGCTGGACGGCCGCTGCATGGTCGTGAAGAGGGCCAGCCGGCTCGACTTCGAGTGCGTCGTCCGCGGCTACCTGGCCGGCAGCGCGTGGGCCGAGTACCGGAAGACGGGCACGATGGCCGGCGAGCCGCTGCCGGCCGGCTTACGGGAGAGCGAGAAGCTGCCGGAGCCGATCTTCACGCCGGCCACCAAGGCCGACGTGGGCCACGACGAGAACATCACGTTCGGCCGGATGGAGCAGGAGATCGGGAGCGAGCTGGCCGGCCGGCTGCGGGACGTCAGCCTCAGCCTCTATGGCGAGGCGGCCCGCCACGCCGAGCAGCAGGGCCTGATCCTGGCCGACACCAAGTTCGAGTTCGGCCAGCTGGACGGCCGGCTGCTGCTGATCGACGAGGCGCTGACCCCGGACAGCTCGCGCTACTGGGACGCCGCCACCTACGAGGTGGGCACGGCGCCCGACTCCTTCGACAAGCAGTTCGTGCGCGACTGGCTGACCGGCGAGAGTGGGTGGGACCGCGACTCCCTGCCGCCGCCGCTGCCCGACGAGGTCGTCGAGCAGACCCGCGAGCGCTACCTGACCGCCTACGAGCGGCTGACCGGCCGCTCCCTCCTGGCGAGCGAGCCGGCCGGGTGATCGCCAGGGTCGTCGTCGTCCCGAAGCCGGTCCTGAACGACCCGCAGGGCGTGACGGTCCGCCAGAGCCTGCACGCGCTGGGCTTCGCCGAGGTGGCCGACGTCCGCGTCGGCAAGTACATCGAGGTGCGCCTGGACGGCACGTCCGAGGAGGAGGCGCGCTCCAGGGTGGACGACATGTGCCGGCGCCTGCTGGCCAACCAGGTGATCGAGGACTACCGGTTCGAGCTCGCCTTCTCTCCCTCCCCCCTCGCGGGGAAGGGCCGGGGTGGGGGGGCGGACGGTGCCGGCGCCAGCCGGGACGAGGCCCGATGAGGTTCGGCGTCGTCGTCTTCCCGGGCAGCTACTCCGACCGGGACTGCGGCCACGTCGTGGAGGACGTGCTCGGCGCCGGCCTGGTCTACCTCTGGCACAAGGACCGCGACCTGCGGGGCGCCGACTGCGTCATCCTGCCCGGCGGCTTCAGCTACGGCGACTACCTGCGGGCGGGCGCCATCGCCCGCTTCTCGCCGGTGATGGACAGCGTGGCCGAGTTCGCGGCCCGGGGCGGCCTGGTCTGGGGCATCTGCAACGGCTTCCAGGTCCTCTGCGAGGCCGGCCTGCTGCCCGGCGCCCTGATCCGCAACGCCGGCCTGGAGTTCCGCTGCGAGTGGTCGCACCTGCGCTGCGAGCGCGCCGGCACGCCGTTCACCGGCGGCCTCCAGGCCGGCCAGGTGCTGCGCCTCCCGATCGCGCACGGCGAGGGCGGCTACGTCGCGGACCCGGCGACGCTGGCGGCCCTGGAGGAGCGGGGCCAGGTCGTCCTGCGCTACTGCGACGCGGAGGGGCGGGCCGTCCCGGCCGCCAACCCGAACGGGTCGCTGCACAACGTGGCCGGCATCGTCAGCGAGCGCGGCAACGTGCTGGGCATGATGCCCCACCCCGAGCGGGCCGCCGAGGTGGAACTGGGCGGCACCGACGGGCTGCTGATGTTCCGCGCCGCCGCCGAAGCCGCGGCCGAGCTCACCCTGGCATGAGCCCGATCGGCCTGCCGGACCGGCGGAGGCTGCGCGAGGTCGCGCTGTCGCCCGAGGAGTACCTGGACATCGTCGAGCGCCTGGGCCGCGAGCCCAACGAGGTCGAGCTGGGGATGCTCGGCGTGCTCTGGTCCGAGCACTGCTCGTACAAGACGTCGCGGCCCCTGCTCCGCGACCTGCCCACCGAGGGCCCCCACGTGCTCCAGGGCCCGGGCGAGAACGCCGGGGCGGTCGGCATCGGCGAGGGCTGGGCGGTCGTCTTCAAGGTCGAGTCCCACAACCACCCCAGCGCGATCGAGCCCTACCAGGGCGCGGCCACGGGCGTGGGCGGCATCCTCCGCGACGTGATGGCGATGGGCGCCCGGCCGGTCGCGCTGCTGGACTCGCTCCGCTTCGGACCGCTCCCCGGCAGCCGCCGCCACTTCGAGGGCGTGGTGGCCGGCGTCGGCGGCTACGGCAACTGCATGGGCGTCCCGACCGTGGGCGGCGAGGTCTACTTCGAGGAGTGCTACGCCGGCAACCCGCTGGTCAACGCCATGTGCGTGGGCCTGGTGCGGGCGGACCGGCTTCGCCGCGCCCGGGCGCAGGGTCCCGGCAACCTGCTCCTCCTGGTCGGAGCCCAGACCGGCCGGGACGGCATCCACGGCGCCTCCTTCGCCTCGCTGGAGCTGGACAGCGCGGCCGAGGAGCGGCGCCCGGCCGTCCAGGTCGGCAACCCCTTCCTGGAGAAGTGCCTGCTGGAAGCGTGCCTGGAGCTGCTGGAGCTGCCGGGCGTCGTCGCCGTGCAGGACCTGGGCGCCGCCGGGCTGACCAGCGCGGTGGCGGAGGTGGCCGCCCGCTCCGACGCCGGGGCCGCGCTGGACGTGGCCGCCGTGCCCCGGCGCGAGACCGGCATGACGCCCTACGAGGTGATGCTCTCCGAGTCGCAGGAGCGGATGCTGATCGTCGTCGAGCGCGGCCGCGAGCGGGACCTGGCCGGCGTCTTCGCGAAGTGGGACCTGGAGGCGTCGGTCATCGGGGAGGTCACCGGCGACCGCGACCTGGCGATCCGCGAGCGCGGCGCCGAGGTCGCCCGGCTGCCGGTGGCGCTGCTGACGGAGGCTCCGGTCCGCCTGCTGCCGGGCCACCCGCCCGTCGAGCAGGCGGCGATCGGGAACCTGGAGCCGCTGCTCGCCCACCCGCCGGACCTGGCGGCGGTGCTGGTGCGCCTGCTGGGCAGCCCCAACCTGGGCAGCCGGCGGCCGGTCTTCCGGCGCTACGACCACATGGTCGGGGACGCGACCGTCGTGCCGCCCGGGGGCGACGCGGCGGTGCTGCGCGTGCCGGGAACCAGGCTGGGGCTGGCGCTGACGATCGACGGCAACGCCCGCTACTGCCGGCTCGACCCGTACCGGGGGGCGCAGATCGCCGTGGCGGAGGCGGCCCGGAACCTGGTCGCGACGGGCGCCCGGCCCCTCGCCGTCACCGACTGCCTGAACTTCGGCAACCCGGAGCGGCCCGAGGTCTACTGGCAGCTGCAGCGGGCGGTGGCCGGCATCGCTGCCGGGTGCCGGGCGCTGGCCGTGCCCGTGGTGAGCGGCAACGTCAGCCTCTACAACGAGTCCGAGGAGGCCGGGTCCATCGACCCGACCCCGGTGATCGGCATGGTCGGGCTGCTGCCGGACCTGGACCGGAGGCTGGGCGCGGGGTTCGCCGGGGACGGCGACCTGGTCCTGCTGGTGGGGCGGACCGGGAACGACCTGGGAGGCTCGGAGTACCTCAAGGTGGTGCACGGCCAGGTCGAGGGCCCGCCGCCGGAGCTGGACCTGCGTCGCGAGAAGGCCGCGCAGGCGTTCGTCCTGGAGGCGGCCGCGGCGGGGCTGCTGCGCTCCGCCCACGACGTGGCGGAGGGCGGGATGCTGGTCGCGCTGGCGGAGTGCTGCCTGCTGGGCGGCCGGGGCGTGCGCTGCGGCCCGCTGCGGGGCGACGGCGAGGTGCGCCTGGACGCCGCCTTCTTCGGCGAGTCGCAGGGGCGGTTCGTCGTCAGCGCCACGTCGCGGGCGATCCCGGAGCTGCAGCAGCTCGCCGGCCGGCACCGGGCCGACCTGGCGCTGCTGGGGGTGAGCGGCGGCGACACGATCGAGTTCGAGCGCCAGCTGCGCGTCCCGCTGGACGAGCTGCGCCAGGCGTGGGAGGCGGCACTGAATGGATGAGGTCTTCTCCCTCCCCCCTCGCGGGGGAGGGAGACCCAGGGGAGGGGGTTAGAGCCATGTGCGGCATCTTCGGCATCCAGTCCTCGTCCTCGCAGGTGGACGTGGCCAACCTGACCTTCTTCGGGCTCTTCTCCCTCCAGCACCGGGGGCAGGAGTCGGCCGGCATCGCCGTGGGGGACGGCCGCCAGGTGCGCCTCCACCGCGACATGGGCCTGGTCACGCAGGTCTTCTCCCCCGCCACCATCGAGGACCTGAAGGGCGTCGTCGCGATCGGCCACACCCGCTACTCCACGACCGGCGCCAGCCGGGCCGAGAACACCCACCCCGTCCCCTTCCACCACCCGGCGCTCGGGCCCGGGGCCATCGCCCACAACGGCAACCTGATCAACTCCGACGCCATCCGCCGCGAGCTGGAGGAGCAGGGCGCCGTCTTCGACACGGGCCTGGACACCGAGGTCATGGCCAGGCTGCTGGAGCGGACCCACGGGGCCGGCTGGGAGGAGGTGATCCGCCGGGCCTTCGCCAGGGTCGTCGGCGCCTACTCCTGCGCCATCGTCACCGGCAGCTCGGTGATCGCCCTGCGCGACCCCTACGGCTTCCGGCCGCTCTCGCTCGGCTTCATCCCGCTCCGCGGCCAGCCCGCCCACGTCGTCGCCTCCGAGACCTGCGCGCTGGACACCGTCAACGCCACGTTCGTCCGCGAGGTCCAGCCCGGCGAGATGGTGGTCATGGACGACCACGGCCTCAGCTCCGTCCAGTTCCAGAAGTCCGGCCGGCACGCCATGTGCGTGTTCGAGTTCATCTACTTTGCCCGGCCCGACTCGATCATCAAGAACTGCGAGCTGGAGGAGGCCCGCGTCCGCATGGGCCGCGAGCTGGCGAGGCAGCAGCCGGTCGAGGCGGACATGGTCATCAGCGTGCCCGACTCGGGGACGCCAGCGGCGATCGGCTACGCAGAGGAGTCGGGCATCCCCTTCCGCGAGGGCCTCATCAAGAGCCGCTACATCAACCGGACGTTCATCCAGCCGGACCAGTCGCTGCGCGAGGCGGGCGTGGTGCTCAAGCTGAACCCGCTGCGCCGCTCCCTGCGCGGCCGGCGCGTGATCGCCGTCGACGACTCGATCGTGCGCGGCACCAGCTCCCGCCGCATCATCGACGTCCTCCGCCGCGCCGGCGCCCGCGAGGTCCACCTGCGCGTCTCCAGCCCGCCGATGCGCTTCCCCTGCTTCATGGGCGTCGACATCGGCTCGACCAAGCAGCTGATCGCGGCCGGACGGACGGTGGAGGAGGTCCGGCAGTTCATCGGCGCCGACTCCCTGGCCTACCTCTCCATCCCCGCCATGATGCGGGCGGTCGGGCACGGCACGATCGACCAGTTCTGCCGGGCCTGCTTCGACGGTGCGTACCCTGTGCCGGTGCCCCAGCAGCTCGAGATGGACAAGATGGCGTTCGAGGAGCCTGGCCTGGCCGTGACCGGCCCGTGATCGGCGACGAGGGCCTCTCCTACGCGGCCGCCGGCGTCGACATCGAGGCCTACGAGCGGATGCTGGAGCGGGTCAGGCCGCTGATCGCGGCCACCCAGGGCCCGGAGGTCGTGACCGGCGTGGGCCCGTTCGCCGGCCTGTACGAGCTGCCCGGCGGCGCCCGGCTGGCCGCCTCGACCGACAGCGTGGGCACCAAGACGAAGGTGGCCACCGCGTACGGCAGGCACCGCGGGATCGGCGAGGACCTGGTCAACCACTGCGTGAACGACGTCGCCACCGCCCGCGCCCGGCCGCTGTTCTTCCTGGACTACTTCGCCAGCGGCCGGTTGGACGAGAGCGTCTTCGGAGAGGTGGTGGCGGGGCTGACCCGGGCCTGCGCCGAGAACGGCTGCGCGCTGCTCGGCGGGGAGACGGCCGAGATGCCCGGCACGTACGCGCTCGGCGACTACGACCTGGTCGGCTTCGTGGTCGGCCTGGTCGACCCCGAGGCGGACCGCGAGCCGGTGCGCGCGGGCGACCTGCTGGTCGGCCTGCCCTCCAGCGGCCTGCACACGAACGGCTTCTCGCTCGTGCGCAGGGTGTTCGAGGACGTGGCGCTCGACCAGGTCTTCCCCGAGCTGGGCCGCCCGCTGGGCGACGTCCTGCTGGAGCCGCACCGCTCCTATCTCCGGGAGCTGCGCGAGCTGCCCTGGAAGGCGGCGGCGCACGTCACGGGCGGCGGCCTGCTCGGGAACGTGCACCGGGCGCTGCCCGACGGGCTGGCGGCCGAGCTGGACAGCTCCACCTGGGAGGTGCCGCCGATCTTCCGGCTGATCGCCAGCCGCGGCCGGATCGCCGACGACGAGATGCTGGGCACGTTCAACATGGGCCTGGGGATGGTGCTGGTGACGGCCGAGCCGCTGCCCGGCCTGCCCCAGGTCGGGCGCGTGGTCGAGCAGGCCGGCGCGCAGCGCGTCCGGGTGCGGTGACCGCGGATGGCTGACTCCGAATTGGCGGCGAGAGATCCGTCGACGATTCGGAGTCAGCCATCTACCATCCGGCTGGGCGTCCTGGCCAGCGGGCGGGGCACGAACCTGCGCAACCTGGTCGACCGCGGCTACCGCGTGGTGGCCGTCGCCAGCAACCGGCCCAGCAGCCCCGCGGCCGCCTTCGCCCGGGAGCGGGGCCTGCCGCTGGGCGAGTTCCCGCAGAGCCGCCATGGGTCGCTGGAGGCACGGGACGCGGCGATGGCCGCGTGGCTGCGCGAGCGCGGCGTCGAGCTGGTGGTGAACGCCGGCTACGACCGGATCCTCAGCCCGCCCTTCCTCGCCGCGTTCGAAGGCCGCGTCATCAACGTCCACCCCTCGCTGCTGCCGGCCTTCGCCGGCACCATGGACGCCGTGGCCCTGGCGCTGACGCATGGTGTCCAGGTCACCGGCTGCACAGTCCACCTCGTCACCGACGACGTGGACGCCGGCCCGATCCTGCTCCAGGCCGCCGTGCCGGTGCTGCCCGGCGATACCGTGGAGAGCCTGCACGCCCGCATCCAGGCCGAGGAGCACCGAATCCTCCCGGAGGCCATCGAACGCATTGCCGAAACGAGCTCTTCTGTCCGTCAGTAACAAGGCCGGGCTGCCGGCGTTCGCCCGGGGCCTGGTGCGGCTGGGCTACGAGCTGTACTCGACGGGCCGAACCAGGGCGGCCCTCGAGGAGGCCTCGATCGACGTGCTCCCGGTGTCCGAGCTGACCGGGTTCCCGGAGCTGCTGGACGGCCGCGTCAAGACCCTGCACCCGGGGGTGCACGCCGGCCTGCTGGCCCGGCGGGAGCTCACCGAGCACATGCGCGAGGTCCAGGCGCACGACCTGAAGCTGATCGACCTGCTCTGCGTGAACCTGTACCCGTTCGCGGAGACGCTCGCGCGGCCGGGCGCCAAATTCTCGGAGATCCTCGAGCAGATCGACATCGGCGGTCCGGCCATGGTCCGGGCGGCCGCCAAGAACCACGCCGACGTGATCGTGGTGGTCCGGCCCGAGCGCTACAGCGAGGTCCTGGGGGCGCTCCAGGAGGGCGGCGTGAGCCCGGATACGCGCCGGCGGCTGGCGGCCGAGGCGTTCGCCCACACGGCCACGTACGACGCCCAGATCGCCGCCTGGCTGCAGGCGACCGACGGGGAGGAGCCGGACTCGTTCCCGGCCGAGCTGAGCGTCGCCGGCAGCCTGGCGACGCCGCTGCGATATGGCGAGAACCCGCACCAGCGGGCCGCGTTCTACCGGCTGGGCAGCGACCCGGGCGGGCTGGGCTCGGCGCGGCAGCTGCAGGGCCCCGAGCTCACCTACAACAACATCCAGGACGCCGCGGCCGCCTTCGAGCTGGTGTCCGACTACGGCCGGCCCGCCGCCGCGATCATCAAGCACACCAACCCGTGCGGCCTGGCCGTCGCCGACGGCCTGCCGGAGGCGTACCGGAAGGCGTACGAGTGCGACCCGCGCTCGGCCTTCGGCGGAGTCGTGGCGGTGAACCGGGAGCTGGACCCGGCCACGGCGGACCAGGTTCTCGCGATCAGGACGGACGTCCTGCTGGCGCCGTCGGTGTCGGAGACGGCCGCGCGGGCGCTGGAGGCCCGCAAGAACCTGCGCGTCCTGGTGGTCGGCCCCGTCCGCCGGCGCGGCTACCAGGTGCGGTCGGTGCCGGGTGGCTTCCTGGCCCAGACCTGGGACCGGCGCGGCTTCGACCGGCAGGCCTGCCGCGTGGTCAGCCGCCGCCAGCCGACCGCGGAGGAGTGGGAGCACCTGGAGTTCGCCTGGATCGCCGCCAAGCACGTGAAGTCGAACGCCATCGTGCTGGCCCGCGATTTCGCCGCCGTCGGCGTGGGCGCCGGCCAGATGAGCCGCGTCGAGGCGGCCGAGATCGCCGTGAAGCGGGCCGGCGAGCGGGCCTCCGGGGCGGTGGCCGCCTCCGACGCGTTCTTCCCGTTCCCGGACGGGGTGCAGGTGTGCCTGGAGGCGGGGGCCACCGCCGTGATCCAGCCGGGCGGCTCTGTGCGCGACGCGGAGGCGGTGGCCGCGGCCGACGCGGCGGGCGGGGCGATGGTGGTCACGGGAGAGCGCCACTTCCGCCACTGATGCGGCGGCACGGCGCTTACGATGGAGGCACCGTGGACGATCCCGGACGGCGAGACGCGTTTCCAGGCGAGCGGCCGGAGGGGCTTATGCGCAAGCTGCCCCGGTCCAACCCCAGGGTGACGTGCGGGTCCTGCCGGCAGTTCGACGGGCTCGCCTGGTGCCGGCGCTGGAACTACCACACCGAGGCGCAGGCGCCCGTCTGCGACCAGTTCCGGCCGGCTGCGACGTAGGCCCGGCCGGCCGGGAGCTCAGGTACGGACCGAGAAGGTCTCCAGGAACTCGCGCGGCGAGTACCTCAGCTCTGGCGCCGGGCGGAGCCGGACCGGGATGTCCAGGCCCTCGACCCGGACGGTGAGGCTCTCCTCCAGCTCGCCGGCCAGGGGCCCGGCATCGGCCAGGTCGGCCGCCACCTCGCGGGCGCTCGCCTCCCGGGCCAGCCCGACCTCCTCTGGCAGCGTCGTCCCGTCCGGCACGGCGAAGCCGTGCGTCGCCAGCACGTCCCGGCCGGTGGGCGCGTCGCTCAGCGTGCGCCAGCCGCGCTCGCCGAGGTGCTCCGCGGTCGCCGCCACCTCCTCGGCTCGCGCCGCAAGCCGGCCGCTCGCGTGCCGGATGCCGGCCACCACGTCCCGCACGCTCCGCGGCGGCGCCACCGAGCTCGGGGTGCCGAGCGCCAGGCGGAGGCGGAAGCGGTACACGGCTGCGGCGTCGAGGTCGCGGCTGTCGAGGCTCATCGCGCCAACGATAGGCCGGCGGCCCAGGTCAGTCCGCAGAGGTGGTACCTCCACCCGCCTCCGCCATGGTCATCGGCGGCCGGCGGTCTCGACAGCCGTCAGCCAGGCCTCGGTGAACGCCGGCCCGTCCAGGCCGACCAGCACACGGACGGGCCGCCCGGCCGGGTCCGGCTCGAAGCGCAGCACGCCGCCCCGGACGACCGGCCGGAGGCGCATCTCCTCGATCGTGGCGCCCGGCCAGTCCAGCGCCACGGCACAGGCGATCGGGTCGTAGTGGAAGTTCAGCAGGTCGTCCGGCAGGGCGGCATGAGCCGGGCCCAGCTCGGCCATCCCCGCCTCGACCGCGTGGAGCTCGCTCTGGCGGGCGAGCAGCTCGCCGAGCGGTCCGGAAGCGCGCAGGCGGGGCAGGTCGGCCGCGCGCAGGTGCCCCTGAAGGGTCGCCGGGAGCGTGGCCAGCGTCAGGTCGATCGCGGCCCCGCCCACGATCTCGGCCGCCCGGGTGTCCCACTGGACGTTCCAGTCCATCTCCGGCCCCCAGGCGGGCAGCCCCTGCGCCGGCGGCTGCACCCAGCCGCCCATGAGGGTGACGGGCGTCTGGCCCAGCGTGCCTGGGCGGGCGATCTCCAGGAGCCCGAGGTTGGTGCATGGCCCGATGGCCACGACGGTCGCCCCGGACGCGATGCTGCGTTCCAGGAGGTCGAGGGCGGCGCCGGGGGGCGAGGGCCGCGGGACCGCGATCGCAGGCCAGTGGGACTCGCCGGCCGGCTCCGCCAGTTCGAGGGTGGTCATCGACACGGCGGCGCCGGCCGCCACCGGGATGCCCTCTCGGCCGGCCAGCCGGAGGCAGTGGGCGACGTAGCCCGCCCTGCGGCCGCCGGGATCGATGGTGGTGGTGATTCCGACGAGCTCCACGCCGGGCCACCCGAGGAGCATTGCCAGGGCGCAGGCGTCATCCGGGTCGCCGCCGAGGTCGGTGTCGAGGTGGACGCGCATCGGCCCATGGTGCGACGCGACGTGCCCCGAGAGCCGGCGCCGCGGGAGTTCTTCGCGGCCCTCAGCGGCGCCGAGCAGGAGCAGCTGCAGGGGCCTGCTGCTCAGGCTCCTGCCCGCGGTGCGCGGCAGGTCGGACTGAGCGCGGTGGGGCCGCGGATCAGCCGCTCAGGATCTTCTGCTTCTGCGCCTCGAACTCCGCCTCGGTGAGGACCCCCTGGTCCTTGAGCTCACCCAGCTGCTTCAGCTGTTCCAGCTGGCTGGTCATATCGGCCGGCGCGGCGGGTTCTGGATAGGCCTGCTGCGGCTGCTGCGCGTAAGCCTGCTGCTCCTGTGCCGCCCAGCGGCCCGCCTGCCGGCGAGAGACCCGGTTGGACACGGCCGTCGCCGTGCCGGCAATCGCCGCGGTGCGTGCGACCCCGCGAACCAGTCCTGGCATCGCTTCTCCTCCTTGTCGGCTCAGGTTCGCTGCGAAGCAGCTTCCGCCGCGTCGATGGCAGCCAGCAACGCCTGGACGGGGATGCGCCCGCTGGCCACCAGCTGGGCACCGCCGCGCCGAAGCGCCGTCGCCAGCGGCGCCGCCCAGCGATTCTCGTAGACGATCAAGCCCGCCGTGCTGCCCGGCTGGATGGCCTCCGCGGCGGCGTCGATGTCCCCCTGGTCCAGGAGTCCCGACGACGCGCCCTCGAACATCGACAGGTCCGCTCCATCGGTGCCGGGGCCCGAGAGCTCTATGCGAACGACGGAGCCGTCCGGCATCTTCCTGATGAACACCAGGTCGAGGACCCGGACGATCCCTCGATCGACGAGGTCGACGAGGAGAGGCAGGCCCTCTCCGCTCATGTGGCTGCCCGGGAACTCGATGACCAGGTAGTCGATCGGTCCCATCTCTTCGACGTCGGTGCTCATCTCAACTCCTGGAGCGGCGCCCGCCCCGGACGGGGCCAGCGCGAAGGCCGCCGGGGCGACGCGGCACGACCGAGAGCGCTTTCACGACTGGTCGGCAATGTATCGGCCGCAGGAGAGGGGCACTCGCGGTCCCCGTACCGGACCGCGACAAAATGCTGAACACTGCGCCGGGCCAGGGACGGGAGCCAGCACCGGCGGGCCCGCCGCGCCGGCTGATCTCAAGCCCTGTTCGCCTTCGTCCCGGCTCGCGTGAACCTCCCCACGAGCACGGCCGTGGCCAGGCTGCTCCGCTCCACGACCTGCGTGAACAGGTCCAGCGAGACCTTGCCGGGCAGGTCGACCGCGTCCGTCTCGAGCGCGTACAGGCGAAACTCGTAGTCGTGGGAGCCAGACGGCGGGAAGGGGCCGACGTACGCCTTGAGCTCCCGCGATCCGGGCGGCATCTGGTGGCTGCCCGAGGCCCCCTCCGCGATCGAGGACACGTCCGGGCCGAGGCCGGCGACGAGCCAGTGCACATAGTTTCGCGCGACGGGGTGCACGTCCACCACTGCAAGGGCGAACGACCGCGCCCCCGGTGGCGCCGCCGTCCACACCAGCGGAGGAGACACGTTCTCTCCCGCCCTGGCGTGCTTGAGCGGTATCGCCTCACCGTTCTCGAAGGCGGGAGAGCTGAGCACCATGACGTTCCTCCTCGAGGCCGGCGGCGGAGGTGCCGGCCGTTCACCCTCCATACGAACGGACGCCCGCCGGATCGACACGGACACCGCCTCAGCCGAGGTCGACCGTGCCGTCCTCTGCCAGCCGCCAGCCGGGGTTGTACGCGACCTCCCAGGGATGGCCCTCGGGGTCGACGAACAGGCCGGAGTAGCCGCCCCACTCGGTCGGGCCCGGCCGCCGGTTGATCGCAGCGCCCGCCCTCTCCGCCCGGGCCATGACCTGGTCGACCTCGTCCGGGGAACGGACGTTGTACGCGAGCGCGACCGCCCCGAAGCCGCCGGCGTCCGGCAGCCGGGCGTCCTCCACGAGCCGCTCGCGCTTCCAGAGCGAGAGGACCATTCCGCGCGCCTGGAAGAACACGACCTCGTCGTCGGGCTGGACAGCCCCCGTCCAGCCCATCGACTCGTAGAAGGCCCGCGCCCTGGCCAGGTCGCGGACGCCCAGGGTGATCAGGCTGATGCGCTGTTCCATTCGCCAAGGTTCTCACCCGGCCGCGCCCGGGAGGCGAGCGGCCCCGGGCCCGGGCGTACGCTGCCGTCGTGCTGATCAAGGCCTGTCTGAACGGTTCGCGGAGGCCCGGCGACCACGAGGCGCTGCCGGTGACCGCCGGCCAGCTGGCCGCCGACGCTGGCCGCGCGGTGGGCGCCGGCGCCGGCGCGCTGCACGTGCATCCGCGAGGAGCCGACGGCGTGGAGACGCTCGATCCCGAGGCGTGCGCCCAGACGCTGCAGGCGATCCGGCGGTCGTGTCCGGGCGTGCCGGTCGGATTGAGCACCGCCACCTGGATCGAGGCCGACCCGGCCAGGCGTGATCGGATCCGGGCCTGGTACGAGCGCCCCGACTTCGTCTCGGTCAACTGCTCCGAGCCGGGGTTCGTCGAGATGTGCGAGCTGCTGCACGGGATCGGGATCGGGATCGAGGCGGGAGTCTGGACCGTCGCCGACGTCGGAGCGCTGCTGGAGAGCGGCCAGGCTCACCGCCTCGTGCGGGTGCTGGTCGAGCCGCCGGACCCGGACCCGGTTCGGGCGGACGCCGAGGCCACGGTCATCACGGCCGCCCTGGACCACGCGGGCATCACGGGGCCTCGCGTCTATCACGGCTCGGGGATCGCCACGTGGCGCGTCATCGAGCACGCGGCGGAGCAGGGCTGGGACGTGCGTGTCGGGCTGGAGGACACGCTCTACCTGCCGGACGGCAGCCGGGCGGCGGACAACGCGGAGCTGGTCGGCGTCGCGGCGGAGATCGTCCGCCGCCGCCGGCCGCCCGGCAGGTAGCTGGCTGGCCACCCGGCGCTGCCGCGTTGCCTTTCTCCCTGCGGCTGGCGATCGAGTCCTGGGCGTATGCCTGGGGCGCGGCGTTCCACGGGACCTTCCTCTATCGCGGCCTGCTCGACCATGCGGCGGACTACGGCGCGCGGGTGTCGAACGCTTCCGGGCTGCAGGACGTCTTTCAGCTCGGCGAGGTCAGGTGCTCGCGCTGGCTGCTCTGATGCTGGTCGTCGCGTCGGTCTGTTACGGATGGGTCGTCCTCGGCGTCGTTCGGCCTATCCGCGCTGGGCCGTCGTCCTCACGCCCGCGCTCGTCTATGTCGTGCTGACAGCGCGCAGTGCGCACGTCCCAGGCGCCGCTGGGATGATCGCTCCGTGATGCGAAGCCTCGGCGATGCCTGGGAGTCGGAGGCCGCCGCCTGGGTGGCCTGGGCGCGCGCCCCCGGCCACGACAGCTACTGGCGCTTCCACCGAGACGCGTTCCTGGCCACCGTGCCGCCGCCCGGCCGGCTGACCCTCGACGTCGGCTGCGGAGACGGACGGGTGGCCCGCGACCTGACTGCTCGGGGCCACCTGGTGGTGGCGCTGGACCGGTCCCCGACGATGGCCCGTCACGCCGCGGCGGCCGGCGGAGCGCTGGGCACGCTCGTGGCCGACGCGTCTCGACTGCCCTTTCCCGACGCCGCCGCCGACCTGGTCGTCGCGTTCATGAGCCTGCACGACATGGACGACATGGCCGGCGCGGTCCGGGAGATGGCCCGGGTGCTGAAGCCGGGCGGCCGGCTCTGCCTCGCCGTCGTGCACCCGATCAACTCGGGAGGCGCGTTCGCCGGCCCGGAGCCGGACGCGGCGTACGTGCTCGCGGAGGGCTACTTCGCAACTCGGCGCTACCGGGACGAGGTGGAGCAGGGCGGCCTGCGCATGACCTTCGAATCGCTGCACCACCCCCTGGAGGACTACTTCGCCGCGCTGGAGGAGGCGGGGCTGCTGACCGAGTCCGTTCGCGAGCCACGGCCGGCTGGCCCCCACCTCGGCTCGCGTGCGGTCCGCATCCCGTACTTCCTGCACGTCCGCGCCCGCCGCCCCTGAGTCGGTCGGCCTCAGCCGCAGACCTCGCCGCTGAGGTTGGCGTGGGCACGCCGGCATCGCGAAAGGCGATGCTCATCGAGCGCTGCGCATAGATCGGATTGTGATGTGCGGAGTGCGCTGCGTAGACGAGGACGAGCACCAACGTGCTGTAGTCGGTGTCCATGCCGCAGTCGAACATTGCCAGTTCCTCACCCCGCTGCAGGACCTGGTGGAAGGCGGGACGATGCCATCAGCTCGCACACGGCATTCAGCGCCGCCAGGCACACAGCGAGGACGACGACGACAGGGCCCCATAGACGACCCTTCCGGCGGTCCTGACGGGTCAGCCGGCCACGCCGCCTGCCCCGCGCGCCATTGCTCGCACATCGGCCGGCAGTCTACGCACGACACGGTGCACGGGCCGAGGTACACTGCGGCGGGCAGCGCCGGGTGGGGCATCCTCCATGCAGGAGCCGTGATGACGGGAAGCGTGCGCGTGCTGCTGGTGCTGACCGAGTTCCCGCCGAAGCTGGGCGGCATGCAGAGCCACGCCCTCCACCTGACGCGGTACCTGGCCGCTCGGGGGTACGAGGTGGACGTCTTCACGTACCGGACGGTCGACCGGCGCGAGCGCGACCGCGCCGCGGCCTTCGACGCGCTCCAGCCCTTCCCCGTCCGGCGCGTCCTCAGCCGGGTCGGCCACTGGCGCAACATCGACCTGCTGGCCGCGCACGGGCGCCGGTCTCGGCCGGACCTGGTCTACGCGTCCACGGTGTTCTACGGCGCGCTGGCGCCGGCTCTCGGCCTTCCGGCCGTCTGCCGGTCGGCCGGCAACGACGTCCTGCGGCCGTGGATCGCCTACCCCTTTCGTCGCGGCAGCCGCCTGCTCAGCGCCGAGGTCGTCGAGCGGCTGCTGTACGGCGCCTTCCGCAAGCTGCGCCGGCCGGCCTTCGTCGACCGGCTGTTCCAGGAGCGACGGCACCGGCTCATGGCCGAGTCGCTCCGGTCGATGGACCGGGTCTTCGCCAACAGCGAGTTCACTGCTGACCTCCTGACCGCCGCGGGCGCGTCCGCCGGCCGCGTTCGAGTCGTCGTGGGCGGCGTGGACGTGGAGCGCTTCGCGCGGCCCGAGCTGGACGTCTCCGCCCTTCGCCTGGAGCTCGGGCTCCCGAGGGACCGGTTCCTGCTCGCGACCATCTGCCGCCTGCAGCCCAAGAAGGGCATCGACGTCCTCCTCGCCGCCCTGGCGGAGCTCAGACGGACGAGGCCCGAGGCGCACCTGGTGGTGGTGGGCGATGGCCCGATGGCGGGCGCCTGCCGCCTGCTCGCCGCGCGGCTGGGCCTCCAGGAGCACGTGTCCTTCGTGGGTGCCATCCCGCATGACCGGGTCCACCCCTACTTCTGGGCCGCGGACGCGTTCGTGCTCGCGAGCCGCGAATCCGTTCACGGCCGGGGGCGGGTTCGCGACGTCGAGACGATGGGCCGTGTGCTGTGCGAGGCGAACGCCGCCGGCGTGCCAGTCGTCGCCGCGCGCACTGGCGGGGTCCCCAGCGTCATCGAGGACGGCCGCAACGGGCTGCTGTTCGAGCCCGACGACGTGGCCGGGCTCGTCGCCCAGGTCCGGAGGCTGCGGAGCGAGCCGGGCCTGGCCGCGCGGCTGGCGGCCCGGGGGCTCCAGGTGGCACGGGAGCGGTTCGACTGGCGAGTGGTCGTCGACGCCCACGAGGAGGCCTTCGCGCAGGTGCTGGCGAGCGCCGCGGCGGCGAGGCGCAGCGGCCAGAAGTCCGCGCCGATCACCCTGGGGGCACCGCCGCGGCCCATCGCGATCGACCTGGCGGACCAGCCCGGCGTGCCCGGACGTTGAGAAGGGACGCCGCGGCCTAGGACGACGCCCTAGCCGGAGGCCTCGGCGACGACGGTCTCGCAGTATTCGCAGGGCCGGCCGACCACCTGCCCGCGCGCACCGCAGTTCTCGCACCTCGCCGTCGACGGCGGTCGCGGGCCGGTGGGCAGGCCTTCGATCCTCGGGAAGTCCGGATCGGGCGGCACCAGGTCGATCAGGCCGCGCGCCAGCAGGCGTTCGACCTCGGCGAGCGAACCGTGCTCGGCCACCAACCCGGCCAGCCGCTTCCCAACGATGCGGGCGTTCGTCGCCATCCCCTTCCCCATCATCCAGTCGAGCCGCTGCTGGTCCTCCGCCGACCGGAACGCAGGCGCGCGCGTCGTGGGGTTCGCCACCAGCGGCTTCCAGCGGAAGCCAGAGAAGTACCAGTTCCCATCGTCGGAGACGATCGCCCACGTGCAGATGAGTCGCGCCATCGGCGCATCACGATAATCACCGCTGGTGCCGTCCGGCGAGGCTCAGCCGAGCGCCGGTTCCTCGCCCGTCGCCCACACAGTGGCGACCGCCCCGGCCACGCCGGCCGCCTGGGCTCGCCCGGCATGGGCCGCTGCCGCCCTGCGGGCGGGGTCGAGGACGTTCCTCCCGATCGCCCGGCGCGCCACCCTGTCCGGCCTGACGGCCAGGGACCGCACGCCGGGCCCGAGCGAGGCGAGCTGCCGGCCGACCCGGCCGGCCCGGCGCAGGGCTGCCGTCACCGGGGCCAGGACGACCACCCGGTCGCAGCCGGTGGCCAGGTCCGCGTTGACGAGCGAGCGCACCCCGCCGTCGATGTAGCGCCGCCCGTTGATCGTGACCGGCGGAAAGACGAGCGGGACGGCGCAGCTCGCCGCCACCGCGTCGACCAGCGGAACGCCGCTGTCACGGTCGAGCACCAGCGCCTCTCCGGTCCCGGCGTCCACCGTGGTGACCAGCAGCCGCCGCTCCGGCCAGACGTGGCTCGACAGCCCGCGCTCGAAGCGGGCCCGCCACTCCGACTCGGACTCGGTGCGGGCGGCGAGCGCCGCCCGGCCCAGACGGGCCCGCGCGCGGCGCGGGTCACCGGGCCAGAGCGAGACTGCCAGGAGGCGCACGAGCACGCCGAGGCCGATCCGGTCCGCCCTCTCGTCCGCGGCGTCCAGCAGCTGCTCCTCGTAGGTCTCCTCGATCGGGACGCCGCTCAGGAGCTGGGCGCCGACCGCCGACCCCGCCGATGTGCCGACGACCAGGTCGGCCGACGCCAGGTCGATCCCGGCCTCGATGAGGCCCGCCAACAGGCCGATCTCCCAGGCGATGCCGGTCACGCCTCCGCCGCCCAGGACGAGCGCTCGCCGTCGGTTCGTCATAGCGTCCTCGATCATCTTGCCGCGGCGCCCCGGACCGAGGCGATCACGTGCTCGACTTGCTCGACCGAGCGCGCCGCTCGCCGGCCGCCGCCGCCAGCCGCTCCAGCGCCGCCAGCATCGCCAGGCGCTCCTCCGGTTCCAGCGCCGCCAGCGCCCTCGCCAGGCCATCGCGGTCGAGGACGGAGTCGGCCCGCACCCGCTCCCGGCCCAGCGGCGTCAGGGTGATGGCCAGGCGCCGCTCGTCGCTGGGGTCGCGCCGGCGCGTGAGGAAGCCGCGCCGCTCCAGGTCCTTGACCAGCGCCGAGGCGGTGCTCTTCGGCAGCGCGAGGTGCCAGGCCACCTGGCCCAGCTGCACGCCGCCCTCCTCCAGCACGTGGTGGAGCACCTGCCGCTCGTGCGTGCCGCTACCCTGACCAAGCCGTTGACAGGCCGTGACCGCCGGCGGCGGCGCGCCGGTTGTCGCCGGAGGCGTTCCCCACCCTGGCCGCTCTGGCCGGATCGCTGGCCCGTCCCGACCCGGACACGCGCTTCGAGTTCGGCCTGCTCGTCCTCCTCGATGGGCTCGAACGGCCTGCGGACCAGCCCTAGCGGAACAGCGTCGGGTTGATCGCCGAGGGCGGCCGGCGCAGCCTGGTCGCCTGCTCGAACGCGAAGGCGCAGCCGATCAGCGTGGGCTCGCTCCAGGCCTGGCCGAGGAACGTGATGTTGAACGATCGCCGGTTGCTCGCCTGGTACCCGGCCGGGACCGTGATCGACGGGTAGCCCGCCCGGGCGCCGATGCTGGCGCTGCCGTTGTTGGCGAACAACAGCGCGCTGAGGCCGTTCGCCGCCACGAGCGGGTCGATGCGGCCCCTGCTGTCGGCGAGATCCTGCGCCCGATCGGCCAGATACTTCGCGGTGTCGGCGCTACCCGGGCTCAGGTCGATGGCCTGGGACGCGACGGCCTGGGTCTGGCCGAACTTGAGCGCCACCTGCGCGTGGGCCTGGTTAAACGCGATGACGTCCGCCAGCGTCCTCACGGGCGCGCCGGTCGGCAGGCGCGACAGGTAGGCGTTCAGGTCGCGCTTGAACTCGTACGTCAGCACCGAGGAGCCGCCGGGGATGCTGCTGGTCGTGTCCAGCGTGACCGGCACGAGCACCGCTCCCTGCGCCGCCAGCACCGCGGTGGCGGCGTCCCACAGCGCCCGGTTGTCGGTGCCGGCCGGCGGGGCCTGGCTCGCCACGACCCCGATGCGGAGGCCCCGCAGCCCGTCCGGCCGCAGGTCGCCGGTGAAGTCGTGGCCCACCAGGGGGTTCCGCGCCGTAGCCGGGTCCAGCGGGTCCGTCCCGGTCAGCACCGTCAGCTCGACCGCGGCGTCCGCCACCGTCTTCGTGATCGATCCGGCGGTGTCCTGGCTGGCGGCGATGGGGACGATGCCGGTCCGGCTGATCAGCCCCAGGGTCGGCTTGATGCCCACGTCCGAGTTCGCCACGGAGGGGCTCAGGATCGAGCCCGACGTCTCGGTCCCGACCGTGAGGGGCGCCAGCCCGGCCGCCGCCCCGACCGCCGGCCCGGAACTCGATCCGCTCGGCGTCTGGGAGGCATCGTAGGGGTTGAGGACCTGGCCGCCCAACGAGCTGTAGCCACTCGGCATGCCCGCCGTCAGGAAGTTGGCGAACTCGGTCAGGTTGGCCTTGCCCAGGATCACTGCCCCGGCCCGCCTGAGCTGCCGGACCAGGGGCGCGTCGGCGGACGGCCGCGAGCCAGCGAGCGCCACGGAGCCCGCCGTGGTCGGCATCCCCGCGAAGTCGATGTTGTCCTTGAGGAGCACCGGGATGCCCAGCAGCGGGCCCTGCCGCTCCCTGCGCTCGCGTGCCTCGTCGGCGGCTCTCGCCTCGGACAGCGCGTGCGGGTTGGGGGCCCGCACCGCGTTGAGGGAGGGGGCCTGGAAGCTGAGCGCGTGGATGCGGTCCAGGTAGGCCCGGGTGAGGCGCTCGCTGCTGATCCGGCCGGCGTCCAGCAGGTCGCGGAGCTGGGCGACCGTGGCGGTCTCGAGGTCCAGGCCCCGGGGTAGCCCCTCGTCGGGATCGCCCGAGGCCGCGAGGGCGCCCGCGGCGGGCACCTGGCCGGCGACGGCGCCGACGACCGAAGCGGCGACCGTGGATGCAAGCAGCTGCCGGCGTGTCAGCGACATGGCTCGACCCCCCTCTCTCCCGGCTGCGCGGGCCCGCGGGCCCGATCCCGCTCTTCCTGACGGTGCTCTCAGTCTAGGTGCCCGCCGGCCGGTCTGAACCGTCCTCGACGAAGCGCCGCAGGCCCTCCACGCTGCCCGAGAACCGCTGCGCTCTCTCCCGAAACACCCGCCGGTAGCCCGGCCACAGTGGCCCGAGCCGCACTGGGCCACGTTCGACAGGCGCTCGGTGGCGTGGCCGGCGACCGCGGTCCGGGCCGGCCATGCAGCGACCCGGCGTTTCAGTCGACTGGTGCGTCAGGCACACGGTGCGGGCTCCCCGCCGGGTGGCGCAGCATGGATGCCCGGAGGACGGTCATGAGATATCGGAATGTCGTGGTCGAGCGGACGGGGGCACCGGAGGTCATGCAGCTCGTCGAGCACGACCTGCCGGCCCCGCGCAAGGGTCGGGTGCTCGTCAAGATCCTGGCGGCGGACGTCTCCGTCTCCGATGTGAACCTCCGGCGCGGCCGGTATCCCGGCGCTCCACGGCCGCCGTTCACCCCTGGGTACGCGATGGCCGGCGTCGTCGACCGGTTGGGCCCGGAGACGTCGTGGCCGCCTGTGGGGCAGCCCGTGGCGGCGCTGACCTTCTATGGCAGCTACAGCCAGTACATCAGCCTGTCCCCTGCGGACCTGGTCGCCGTGCCGGAGGGAGTCGATCCCGGCGAGGCCGTTTGCCTCGTGCTGAACTACGTGGCCGCCTACCAGATGCTGCACCGGGTCGCTCGCGTCGCTCGCGCGGAACGGGTCCTGGTGCACGGGGCGGCCGGTGGAGTGGGAACGGCGTTCCTGGAGCTTGGACAGCTCGCCAGCCTCGAGGTATATGGCACCGCTTCCAGGCCGAAGCACGACCTCGTGGCCCGCCTTGGCGCCACTCCGATCGACTACCGGGCCGAGGACTTCGTTGAGCGCATCGCCGACATCACGGGCGGTGTAGGTGTCGACGCGGTTTTCGACCCCATGGGGTCCGCGCACCTGAGGCGCTCGGCGATGTCGGTGCGCAGGCGGGGGACCGTGGTCGGGTATGGCTTCTACGAGACCGCCAACCGCGGCGGGAATGCCCTGCTCGACGTCCTGTCTCAATACGTCTGGCTCGCATTGTGGTCCCTCCCGCCGGAGAGGAAGCACGTCGCCTTCTACGACATCCGGCCGCTGAAGCGGAAGCATCCGGACTGGTTTCGGGAGGACCTCACGGCCCTCCTCGACCTGCTCGACGCGGGGAGGCTCAAGCCGGTGATCGCGGCACGCATGCCGCTGGAGGCCGTCGTCCAGGCCCACCGCCGGGTGGAGCGAGGCGACGTGCAGGGCAAGCTGGTGCTGATTCCCAATCCGTGATCGCTGCCGAGCGCGGGCGGCTGAGGACTGCCGTCGCCAGCGCAGGTACTTGACGGCGGCGGCCGCCGGCAGCCTGGATTCTTGCCGCTTCAGCGTCGGCGTTGCCACCTCATCGCTCCCGCTTGGGCTTCAGCCCGGCCGGCCGGCGCGGCGCATGGCTGACGGGACTGGCCTGCCGTCCCGAGTGCGGGCGTGGCGGAACTGGCAGACGCACGGCGCCTAAACCGCCGGGCTGAAGAAGCGTGCGGGTTCGACTCCCGCCGCCCGCACCATCGATTCATGCGGAGCGTCATGCCCATCGCGTGGTGTCGAGGGTGTAGCCGCGCTGCTTTGACATCGCCGCACATCGCCGTGTCGCTCTCGTGCGCCCAGGCGGCGAAGTGCGTGACGCCGGCTGCTGCGTACGCGGCCTGCATGGCATCCGGGCGTCACCGCGTTGGTTGGCGCCGAGGTCGCAGTCGAGCAGCGCGTTGTTATAGATGGCCCGTTCAGGCTCGTTTGGGAAGACAGCGGCGGCGACGCCGGGGAGCCGGTGCACCCCGGCGGCGGTTGCGCCGCTGGCATACTCCTCCCAAGAGGCGAGTTGGGTTCGAGGCCGCGAAGATAGAGGTCGGCGTCGTTCATGCTGGCTCAAGGTGGTCCCTGGCCGACCATTCACACCCGCTCAGCGCTGGTCACGACTTCGGCGAGATGTAGATCCATGACGCGAACACGACTTCACGCCCATCCGGGTCCGGGTAGGTGACGCCGCCATTGGCCTGCCAGTAATCGATCTGGGCAATCGGCTCGACTCCGGCAGCGGCGAGTCGTGCCATGATTCGCTCTTGGGCGGCGGCATTCGGCAAGTAGAGCACGAGCTGGTCAAGGCCAGGCGTGGGGTGCCGCGCATCGCTCAAACGCACAATCTCCAAATGAACCGGCGTGCCGGGTAGGCCAAGGATCGTCCCGTCCAGACCGTAGCTGTCGTGGAAGGTTTCCAGAACCGGTAGCCCGATGATGTCCCGGTAGAAGGTGACCGTCTGGTCATAACGCACGCTCCATCGCACGACGCGCAGCGCGCCCACGGGAAGATGCTCTGGCCAGCGTGCGCGCCTCGGTCGTCGCTTACCCATCCTGGTTAAACCCTGCCGTTTCTGGATCGGCGATCGACCGCTCGGTGTCCGACCTGTCCGTGCTCATCAGAGCGCCTGCCTCACCCCTCCCGCCGCGGCTTCGGCCCAGGCCGTCCCGCTCGCCGCATGGCCCCGGGCAGCTCGGCGAGGTCGACGTGAGTGCGCTTGTCTCGGGCCTTCTCAGGTGCGACAGCTTCACAACCGAATACGCGATCCGGGTTCGGACGACGAGGGCGGTCGGACTGCCTTGGCTGACCGACTGTGGAACGGCGGGATAGCCGGGCGACGACTCGGGGAGAGCCCGCACCGCAGAAGCCGCCTGCCGGTCGAGCGGGGAGCCGATCGGCGCAGCAAGGGGTGATGGAGCCGGACCAGGGAAACCGGGGCGACGGGGTGGCAGGTGAACCGCACTCGTCCTCCGAGCCCGGATCGCAAACAAGAAAGGCCGCCGCGCCCCGCCTGGCAGCAAACGCGCGACGGCCAAAACCCCTCTCGCAAGGAGTTCCGCCATGCAGGATAGCGCCCGCGTCGCCACCAGCACTCGACCCGTTCTGGAGCAGGCCCTCGCCGACCAACTCGCTGCGCTCGCCGCCGGGGCCAGGACACCCGCCACCGTCGAGTCGTTCGTCTGCGTCGAATGCCAGCGGTCGCTGCCGGCCGACAAGCTCGCCTTCGAGACGGACGCGAAGCGCGGCGAGGGCGTCTGCCTCAGCTGCGACTCGATGGCATGGTGGGGCATGAGATACGGCACGTCGCCGGACGCGCCGCGCTGGCCGGCCTCTTCAGCGGCCACGACCTCCTCCTCGTTCGGCACTTCCAGTGACCATTCCACCACGCCCAGTTGTCTGGGCATCCGGGCAAGTGAGCTCAGCGAGACAATACGACGGCTGACGGTCGCCCGGGCTCGGCCTCGACGACGAAGCTCGTCCGCGAAATCCAGCATCAAGCGCCGGCCCTGCTCACGACCGGCCAGCAACTCCGCCACCGCATTCGCCGGCGTCTTGCCCAGAAACCGCGCGAAGTCACGCCGCGCACCGCGCCATGTCGCACCCGAACCCGCTCATGGCGTCCCCGGCATAGGCAAGGGCCATCACGCGGAGCAAGGCGGAAACAGCCAGTCGCCGCCGGTTGCCGCACAAGTACGGGCCCAAGTGGCCCCGGCCTGGACAGGACGTCGGGACGTGGACGAGGCCGAGCCGTGGTGACCCGGGGCGCTCGTCCAGGCAGACGTAGACGGGCACCTCCTGGCCGCCGTGCGCCCGGTTCCAGGTGAGCAGGGAGCGCTCGCGCAGGTTCCGCTCGAGCCAGGCCGCCTCGTGCTACGAGTCGCAGACCACCGCCTCGATGCGGTCGACGCACACCACCATTCGGAGCCGGTGCCGGCGGTCGCCGAGGCCGCCCGGTAGGAGCGCACCCGGCGCCGGAGGGCGGCCGTTCGACGGCGGCCCGCGGTCCCGCCAGGAGTCGCGCCGCGGCCATGAGGAGATCGTCCGGTACGGCGTCCACCGCCGATCCGTAGCACGAGCGCCGGATGGCCTCCGAGCAGCTGGGTTTCCGGTCGCCTGGCGGCGAGCTGGTCCCGCCCACTTGTCAATGGACGCCGGGCCAGCCTGACCTGTCCGTCGTCACGGCCACCTGCTCGGTAGACGATCGAGCTGGCCAACGCCCCTCCCGCTGCTCGCCGCGGGGCCGCCGACGCAGCCGCCGCTGCCCGACCTTCCGCCCCGAAGACCCGCCTTCGGAACAAAGACCACCACACCTCGCCCTGGCGAAGCCGGCCACGGCGGCGAAAGGCAGGGCAAGAGGACCTGCTCACGACGCCGCTCGGCCCCCGATCGGCCGCGTGGGGTCGCCCGGGAGGGCGAAGCGGTCCGCCGCCTCCTCGATCAAGCCCTTGGTCAGCACGGCCGGGCGCAGCTCTGTCACTGGATCGAGCGAACAGGCCCGATGGACCCGGGCTTCGCGGGCCGCTCGTCCCTATCGGTCGCGCAGTCCAGGCGCAACGCTGACGGCGCAGGGAGATGATCGTGGACGAATAGGACAAGCCGCTTTCCAACACGCTCCAGCAACCCCCTGGGTGCGCTTCCGAGTGCTGGCAATGGAGACAATGAGCGTGGCCTGACCTTGGACCTGATCGAGACTATCCGCTCCTCCGTGATCGGCGAAGACGAAGCGGTCCTCGGACCCTTCGGGGCCCGCCGTGTCATTTACGCGGACTACACCGCTTCGGGCCGCGCGCTCACGTTCATCGAGGGCTTCATCCGCGAGGTCGTTCTGCCGCTCTACGCCAACACCCATACCGAGTCATCTGGCACAGGCCTGCAGACAACGCGCTTTCGCGAGGAGGCGCGGCAGACCATCAGGGCTTCGCTCGGCGCCGGGGAGGAGCACGCGGTCATCTTCGTCGGCTCGGGCTCGACCGCAGCGATCAACCGACTTATCGACGTCCTCAACCTGCGCCTGCCCGCCAACCTCGATGAGCGTTATCACCTCGCCTCACTGATTCCGCCGGCCGAGCGCCCTGTGGTCTTCATCGGTCCCTACGAGCACCACTCCAACGAGCTGCCCTGGCGGGAGTCGATCGCCGACCTGGTGGTCATCCAGGAGGACCACGACGGCCACATCGACCAGGCGCAGCTCCAGCATGAGCTCGTTCGCTATGGAGTCCGGCCGCTCAAGATCGGCAGCTTCTCGGCCGCCTCCAATGTAACCGGCATCATCAGCGACTGGCGCGCCATCTCGGTCCTGCTGCACCAGCACGGTGCGCTGTCTTTCTGGGACTTCGCCGCGGCCGCGCCCTACGTGGAGATCCGGATGGGCTCGGCGGAAAAAGGGCCGGCCGAGCCATACCTGGACGCCGTCTTCATCTCACCGCACAAGTTCATCGGAGGTCCGGGCACCCCCGGCGTGCTGGCCGCCCGCCGCGAGCTCTTCAACAACCGGGTGCCGGGAATGCCGGGAGGTGGGACCGTCGCCTACGTCAATCCGACCGAGCACGACTACCTGACCGACGTCGAGCATCGGGAGGAGGGCGGCACGCCGGCGATCGTGGAGTCGATCCGGGCCGGTCTCGTCTTCCAGCTCAAGGAGGAGGTGGGCGCGGCCGAGATCCGGCGCCGCGAGGAGTCCTTCATCCCGAGGGCAATCGAGCGGTGGCGCCAGCATCCCGATCTCGAGATCCTCGGCAACCCCGACGCCGACCGGCTGTCGATCGTGTCCTTCGTGGTCAGGCACGAGGGCCGCTATTTGCACCACAACTTCATCGTTGCCCTGCTCAACGACCTCTTCGGCATCCAGTCGCGAGGCGGCTGCTCCTGCGCTGGGCCCTACGGGCACCGGCTGCTGGGCATCGACCTCGAGCGGTCGCACGAGTTCGAGCGGGAGATCGGCCGTGGCTGCGAGGGGATCAAGCCCGGCTGGGTGCGGGTCAACTTCAACTACTTCATCTCGCAGCAGGTGTTCGAGTTCATCCTCGACGCCGTCGAAATGGTCGCCGCTGAGGGATGGAGGCTGCTACCCGACTACCGCTTCGACGCCCGCAGCGGGCTATGGAGCCACCGGGCCGGGCCGCCGGAACCGCCGCTCAGCCTGCGCGACATCAGCTACTCGGACAGCATGCCGCGATCGGCGCACCGGCACCGGGCGCCTGAGTCGGCGCTGGTGGGCTACCTGGAGGAGGCGCGGAGGATCCTGGCTGCTCCGCCGGGGACCGCGGAGCCGATCGAGCTGAGCACCGACTTCGAGCACCTGCGCTGGTTCTGGCTTCCGCACGAGATCGCACGGACGGAGGCCGCCACCTGACCACTGGACGGAGGCGAGGCGGCCTCGCCGGCCTGGTCTGCCCGGCCTGTGGCCACCACAACCTGGAGCGGCACAGCTTCTGCACCCGGTGCGGAGTCCCGCTGCGCGGGGGCCACTGACCTGGTGCCGGTGAGCCGGCAGCGGCGGCCCGCCGCCGGCTCGCCCGGATCCTCTCCCCCCTCGAAGCCGTTCCGGATCTCCCCTGCGGGGTGGGCGAGGGTGTGCACGTCGGTGTAGCCCTCGCCGGCCTGGATGAAGCGCAGCACGCCGGCGAAACTGCCGGGCTGCCACGCCCTGGCCGGCCGGGCCAACGACGTCGAACCGCGGTCATGGTCCGGCTGACGGTGCGACGTCGCTGGCCACGTTGTCCAGCGTGTGGTTCTCGAGGAAGAGGATCACGACCTTCTCGATACGGCCCGCTATCGCACGCGAGAGCAGAGGGAATCATCCGACCGGACGATGCGCCGCCGCCTCCCCGGTCCTACGATCCGCCAGGGCCCTCACTCAGTCACACGGCACATCAAGGAGCTGCACGATGACGAGAACCGGCTCTACCCGGTGTCTGCTGGTGGCCACGGGCGCGGCCCTGCTCGGCCTCTGGAGCCTGGGCGGGCAGACGACCGCATGGGCCCGCTCCGCACCGCCACCCGCACCGGCGACGTCGATGGCGCCGCTGGTCACTGCGCTGCAGGCGGAGGCCGGCGCCCAGGTCCCGGCCACCGGCCTGACCCCGGGCAACTGGCGGTCCCGGCTGGCCCCCACGCTCGACCGGATGGCCGCCCTGCAGACGGAGCGACCGGTCTCCGGACCCGTCCAGGGATCGCTGCTCGCCGGCACCCTCCACCTGCCCGCGACGGTGGAGCTGGCGGGCGACACCACGATCGTGGCCCGCCACCTGGCGCTGGCGGACCGGCACCTTCGCATCGTGGCCCACGGCCACACCGTCCACTTTTACCCCATCGCCAACGTGACGGCGCCCGCGCCGGCCGGCCGCCCCCAGAGCGCGGCCCGGGCGGGCGTGGCGGCGGTCACGGCGAGCCAGATCACGATCGACGCCTCAGGGGCCCCGGGGCAGCGGGGCGGCCCGGGCTCGTTCGGGTTCAGCGGCATCCCCGGCCAGAACGGAGAGGACGGCCGGGACGCGAACAACCCCGGCGACCCCCAGGACTGCTACGGGGGTGACGGCCAGGACGGAGATTCCGGCGGCAGCGGCACCGACGGCGACTTCGGCGCCAACGGTGTCGACGGGCAGAACGGCGGCACCATCACCTTCGACGTGCCGGCCGGCTCGACCGACTCGTACACCTTCACGAGCAACGGCGGTGACGGCGGCGACGGCGGCAAGGGCGGCGACGGTGGCTGCGGCGGCGGCAACGGCGGCAACGGCGGCTGGGGCGGCGCCGGAGGCTACGGCGGCCTCGGCGGGGCCGCCGGCAGGGGCGGCGACGGCGGCTCGATCACCGTCACCGTCCCGGCGGGCACGCCGGCCGCCATCTCCACCTCCGTGAGCGGCGGCCACGGCGGCGCCGGCGGTCCCGGCGGGTCGGGCGCCAGCGGGGGCGGGGCCGGAAAGGGCGGCATGTGGGGGGACGGGCCCTACCTCCAGGGCCAGGCCGGCAGGGACGGGACGGAGGGTCCCGACGGCCTTGATGGCCACGCCGGCGACAACGGCGCCAACGGCCAGGACGGCACGGCCCAGGTCATCCAGACCTGAGCCGCGCGCACGCCAGGGCCCCGCGCCTCCGCCTGGAGGTCGACGGGGCCCTCGGGGGCGGGAAGCCGGGCCTCGTCCCAGCCCCGCCCAGCACTGCGCAGGCCGTCGCAGGATCTCCACCACCCGCCGGTAGAGGCGGCAGCGGACGTCCCGCACGTCCAGCGTGTCGGCGAGCCGGCCCGCCGGCGGGACCAGGGCGGCGCCGGGGGCGGCCGCGCAGACGCCGCGCCAGAGCGGGTAGAGACGGCGCGGCAGCCGGTAGTCCGCGAGCCATGCTGCCGCGGCGTCCAGCCCCAGCAGCGGCCCCCAGCTGGGCAGCGTCAGCCCGGCCAGGCCCTCTCTCCGACCGCACCTCGGCGTCAGCCGGGTGCTCCTCAGCGGATGAGCAGGGCCCTGCCGCTGCCCACGACACTCACGACCTCGGACGCGACGACCACCGCGAGCGACCGCCACCACGGCATGCGCTCCGCGGCTGCGATGCCGGTGGCTGACAGCGCGGCGCTCCACGTGACGGCGGCCGTCCCATAGAGGGGAACCAGGCGGGCGTACCGCCTCGGGTCGAGGCGGAGCAGGTAGCAGACCATGTCCGGGAGCCACAGGAGGACGATCACTGGCATCGACTGGGTGAAGGCCAGCACGGTCGCCAGGCTCGCGTACGCGACGAGCATCGACATGCTGATCTCTTCCAGCGTCCAGCCTCCGCTTCCGGCCGTGCGTTCTCCAGAGGCTGGAGGCCCCCGGGGGGGCAGGCGCTTCGGTCCGATGGCGCGCCGACCATTGACACCAGGCGCTCATATGGGGGCGGCATCCTTGCTGCCGTCGACCCTGGCTTGCCCCAACTGAAGGGCCAGCACGATGCTCGGTCGGTCTGTAGGCCGAGGGCGGGCCGATCCGCCCGCCCTCGCGCCTGGTTTCGTTACGGCGTCAGCGTCTTGGCAAAGACGTCGGCCGGATTCGTGTTGGAGGTCGGTGCGACGTTGCTGCTCCCCGGCACGCAGAGCCCGCCCGAAGGAAAGACCTGCCCGCTGGCATCGAGGGCGTTGCAGTCAACCGCGAGACCGGCCTCCTGGAGGTCGAGCCGGGCGAGGCCGAGCTGGTCCCGATCATGTTCGACCTCTACGCCAACAAGCGCCTGGGGTCCCGCGCCATCGCCAACTGGCTCAACGAGCGCGGACATCGCACTCGGCGCGGCGGCCTGTGGAGCTTCCGCTCGGTGCTCACCATCCTCCGGAACCGCGTCTACATTGGCGAGGTCTACTTCCGCGACAACTGGCACCCGGCGCCCCATCCCCGCCTGGTCGCGCCTGAGCTGTTCGAGGCCACCCAGGCGCTCCTTGAGGAGCGCGGCGTGAGCCACGCCCGCCGGGCCACCAACAGCACCGAGTACCTGCTGGGCGGGCTCCTCGTCTGCCACTCGTGCGGCCACCGCTACCTTGGCACCGCCGCCACCGGCCGCTCACAGCGCTACCGCTACTACACGTGCTACCGCCGGCATCGGTACGGCCCTTCGGGCTGCCGCAGCCCGCGTGTGGACGCCGAGGAGCTGGACCGGGCGGTCCTGGCCGGCCTGGCGGAGACGTGAGAACCAGCGCGTCTGGACGATGCCGTCCGGGAGTTCCTGGCTCGCGTCGATGCCGCCCGGGCCCCGCTACCAGGAGGAGCTGAACGCGGTGCCGCCATCGACCGCTACCTCCAGGCGCCCGAGTCAGGGACGATGAGCGAAACCGTCTGCGGTCCCCGGGTGGAAGCGCTCAACGACAAGATCCGTGCCCTGTGGCTGCGCCAGGACGAGCTGACGGCACCGGCCACGCCGGGAGACCTCGTCCTGCCCGCTCGCCTCCAGCTGGTGGCCGGCAGCGACCTGCTGGAGCCCGTGGTGGCCGGCTCCCTGGGCGCATCCTTCCGGGCCACCTTCCTGTCGAGCCGGGACGGTGGGCGCACGTGGACCGCAACGGTCCTGCGTATTTCGGGGGGCCGGTGCCGACGGTGGATGTACTGGACGGCCAGCGGTGGTGGCTCGTCGGCGGGCGCACGCTGGTGGCGACCGCCGACGCGGGCCGCCACTGGGTCACGTCCAGGCGACGGCCCTGACTCTCGCCCTGATGGACGTGCAGATCATCTCGACCACAGTCGGGCTCGCAATCGCGTTCGACCCGAGCTGCGCCCAGGACAGGACCCGAGCCGACACGTCCGCGTGCCGCCCGCTGCTGCCGACGCAGGACGGCGGACGCACGTGGGGGCCGGCGACCCCGGACGTGGCCTGAGAGGCCGATACGTGCTACGGTTGAGCAGTTGCTTAAACCGGTTGCTCAACAGCCTTCGACGCGCGAGCGCCTCGTCGCGGCCGGCTTCGAGACCCTGTGTGCCGAGGGGTTCGCGCGAACCAGCGCCCGCAGGATCGCCAGGCGAGCGGGTGTGAATCAGGCGCTCGTCTTCTACCACTTCGGTGGCGTCACCGAACTGCTGCTGGCAGCCATCGACGCGAGCGCAGAACGCCGCCGAGAGCGCTATGAGGAGGCGTTGCGCGGTGCCCGCACTCCGACCCAGCTCGTCGATGCCATGGCCAAGCTGCACGAGGAGGACCAGGCCAGCGGCCACTCCCGGGTGCTGACCGAGCTGTTCGCGGCTTCGCTGGCCGCGCCCGCGCTGGGACCCGAACTGATCCGGCGAATGGAGCCCTGGGTCGACCTCACGGCCAGCCTGATCCATGACTTCCTGCGAGAGACGCCCTTCGCCGGCCTGATTGAGCCGCGGGTCGCGGCTCAGGCCGTCCTCTCCCTCTACCTCGGGGTCGACCTTCTGGACCACCTGCGCCCGAACGGCGGTGACGCGACGCAGTTCTTCCGGGAAGCCAGGCGCCTCGCGGCAGCGTTCGAACCCATGTTTCCCTCAGAGGAGGCGAAGCCATGAGCTCCATCGAGCCCTCCGGCCCCTGCCGCGCATCATGCGCATAGCTCTCGTCAACGGCCCCTTGAAATCCGCCGTCTGCGACTACGGCGTAGGGCACCAGATGCCGCTCGGACTGCTCATGATTGGCGGCCCGTTGCTGGATGCCGGCCATGAGGTGACACTGATCGACGCCGCTCGCGGCCATCTGAGCGATGCGGAAATCGTACGCCGGGTCGCTGCGTTTGGCGCCGAGGTCATGATGATCGCGCACGTGGGATCTACCTCGGCCCATCCCAGCTGCCTGCGAGTACAACGCGCCATCAAGACCGCCTTGCCGGATGTGGTGACGGTGTACGGCGGCGTCCACCCTACCTACCACCATCGGGCCATCCTGACCGATAGCCCCGAGGTCGATGTTGTCGTGCGCGGCGAAGGCGAGGTGACGGTCGTTGAACTGGTTGCCGCACTGGCCGCGGCCCGGGCTGTGGACGGTGGGTCTGGGAGGCCCATTCCAGATCGCAATCTGGAGGGCGTGGCGGGGATCGCCTGGCGTCACGGCGGGGACGTGGTGGCGAACGGCTTACGCGCGCCGATCGGCGATCTCGACACCTTTCGCGTGGGCTGGGAGCTTATCGATGACTGGGACGCATATCAGGCGTTCGGACTGGGTCGAGCGGCAGTCGTCCAGTTCTCACGCGGATGCCCACATACGTGCACCTACTGCGGTCAGTGGATGTTCTGGCGGCGGTGGCGCCATCGCGACGTACAGCGCTTCGCGGATGAGCTGGCGATGCTGCACGAGGAGCACGGCGTGCACTTCTTCTGGTTGGCCGACGAGAATCCAACGACACTCGAGGATGTGTGGCAGGATCTGCTCGAGGAGATCGCTCGCCGCAACCTCCCGGTCGCGCTCTGCGGCTCGCTGCGCGCGCAGGACATCGTGCGCGACGCGGATATCCTGCATCTGTACAACCGGGCCGGATTCGTCTACATCCTGATGGGCGTGGAGACAGTGACGGATGACACGCTCAACAAGGTTCACAAAGGTTCCAGCGTAGACGACGCCTATCGCGCCGTTCGACTCTTGCGTGAACACAGCATCCTCTCGATAGTCGATTACATCTTCGGACTCGAGGAGGAGACACTGGGCACGCTCTGGCGAGGTCTGCGGGGCCTGCAACACTACGACGGCGACTTCGTGAACGCGCTCTATATCACGCCGCACGCCTGGACACAGCTGGGTCGACAGCAGTTGCAGGCGGGCGAGGTGGTCGAGCGGGACACGTGGAAGTGGGACTATCGGCATCAGGTGCTGGGCGTGCGGCGTCTCACGCCGACGCAGCTCTTTGCCGGCGTCAAGCTGGTGGAGCTTGTCTACCATCTGCATCCGAAACGGCTCCTGCGCCTGGCGACGACGGGAGACCGACGGGTGCGCCGGCTGCTGCGCTACAGCCTCTGGCACACGAGCCTGGTCTACTGGTATGAAGTGTGGGAGCACGTCGCGGGTCGGGTCCTGCGGAGCGCGGACGCCGGGGCGACCGCAGATGACTTGCTTCCAGGCGGTTTCCCGGCAGGCGGAGGGAAACGTCTGGAGCGGCCAGGAGGTGTGACACTTCCCTGTGTGGACCGGAGTGCGCTCCCTGCTCCCCGACGTCACTGATCGGGCGCGAGGCCGACGTGCGAGCCGCGGCCGGCCTGCTCGCCGTCGGCTCAGCTCCGCCTTGCGCTTGCAGGCGGTGCGGCGCAAGGTCGGAGATGTGCCAGCAGTAGCCGACGCCGACGTAGTTCTGCTGGCCGGCGCAGCCGGCGCGGCACAGCTACTCCGGCAGCTCACCTCGCATGCCCAGGTGCCGCCAGGTGCCGTCCATTGCGGTCAGCAGGAGGTCGATCCTGCGCCACAGGCGGTCCAACGAACTGGCTCGCGGGCGCAGCGCCGCGAGGCGCTGCGCCGGCGGCAGAGCGGTGCTTGGCGAGCTGCTGGAGACCCCGGACTGCCCAAGTGTCAGGGAGCCTCACCGCCCGGCCCGATCGACCTGGTGGAGCCTGGCTGCCGTACCGGGGAGCGACGGGATGGCCACCGTGATGAAAGTGCGGCGCTGGACGGGCCGGCGCGTCGGGCATGACCGGCTCGACCAAGCGCACGGACGAGAGCACTTGGTGGGCCGGGGCGAGACTCAGCGGCAACTCAGCTGGGCGTCAGGCCCAGGCGTACCCGACGGGGCCGGGCGCGGCAGCCGTGGCTTCGCGGGCACCCACGGCACCGAGAACGCATCCATGACGTCGCCGAGGACGACGTGCATCGGCAGCCGGTCCGCCCAGTGCAGTAGCAGCTCGCACTTCCCGGACAGCTCGCCCAGGTGGTCGATGGCCTCGTTCAGGTCGATGAAGGTGGGCATCGTCGCCAGCGGTCGTCTGTCGCGGTGGGCCCATGCCGGTCCAGGAGCCTGGCTCGATCCACGACGTCTGGCCCCGCTGCCAGATGCGGACAACGTGGCGCATCGGGCTTCCCTCCCGCGTGAAGTATTCGCAGTCGGTCGCGCTCGGCCCGTCGATACCCCAGAGCAACTCTCGTCCTCGCCAACACCCTCGTACACGGCCATCCCGAGGCTCCTGTGCCACTCCATTGCAGCTTCGATGACCCTGCGCACCTGCTCGACGTCGGAGGTCCGGTAGTGCTCAGGCTCCCGGCAGCAGACCGGCCGGATCGGGGGCACCACGTCCCCAGCGGCGGCGTGAGCGTGCACTGCATGGACGAGGTGGGTCGGAGGGCGAGGCTCGCCTCGCCCTCCGACGATGTCACGGCAAGCCCGCGTGTGGTACGTCCACGCGGCAGGTGAGGATGCGCGCTGGCCGGTCCTGGCCGCCTCGTCCGGCATGAGCCGGAAGTCCGGCGTCGTGCAGAGGAACAGCGTACGACCGTCGTCGCCGCCCAGGGCACAGGCGATGACGTCCAGCCCGGCTGCGCTGATCTCATCGAGGATGCCGCCGCCCTCGCGCACCCGGATTGCACGCTTGCTGCCGGCGTCGGCCACCCAAACCGCCCCCTCGGCGTCCAGGGCGATCCCGTCCGGGGCGCAGCCGGCCCCGAGCTCCGCCCAGACGCGCCGGTTGGCCAGCGAGCCATCTGGCTGGAGGTCGAAGGCCGTGAGTCGCTGGGCCCACGATTCGGCGACGATCAGGCTCGACCCGTCGGGCGTGATCACCGAGCCGTTGGGGAACGACAGACCGTCGGCGGCAACCGTGGCTGAGCCGTCCGGGTCCACCCGGACGAGGTTGGTGACTGGCATGTCGGCGAAGGCCATGAAGTCGATCGTGCCGACATAGGCGCGTCCGGCCGTGTCCACCACCATGTCGTTGCACTCTGGACCTGCGTACGCGGACAGGTCGGCGTGCAGCACAGTCGCCCCGCCGTCCACCCGCAACAGCCTCCGCTCCCGCATGGACACCACCAGCAAGGTGCCGTCAGGCAACCAGCCCAGGCCCGAAGGCGAGCCGGGCACCTCAGCCACCGCCTCGGTCGTGCCGTCCGGCGAGACAGCGAGGACCTGGAAGGTCCAGAAGTCCGAGACCCACAAGCGGCCCTCGTGCCAGCGCGGGCTCTCGAAGAAGGCGCCGCCATGGGCCAGCGTTTCGAGCTTGTGGTCCGTTGAACGCATGATGTTCGCCTCCTTTCCGGATGCGTCGGCTTGGGTGGTCGTCATGGCTGGACGCCCTCCTCGATGCGCTCTTCACGCCGCCAGCCACCGATGATGAACGTCATGATGAGCGTCGTCATCAACGCATCACCAGCGTGAATCGCGTAGAGCCCCGGTGGGTAGTTCTCGTGAAGAACACCGCCTACGATGGCCATGGCCTGGAATCCCACCCACACCAGGGCTCCCAGTCGCAGCGCGCCGACCCGGGTGGTCACGCCGAGACGCTTCAAGAGCGTCGCCAGTGCAAGAGCGACGACAAGGTTCCGGAGCAGCTGGCCGGCGATCTCCCAGGCCTGTGGCGTGACGTGGGTGCTCGCGTCCATACCACGCAGCGCCAGCCACGCGGGGCCGAACAGCGTGTACCAGACGGAGCTGGCAAGCAGGGCTGCCGCAGCGGCGACGAGGATCGCCCAGTAGTTCGTCCTCGTTCTCACGTGGGCGTCTCGCCCGGACATCTCTGTCGGCTCCCGCGCGGACCTTGCGGTGGCCGTTCTGAACGTCAGCTCATTGCTCATTCCAACCTCCCGTGGATGTGTTGATCATGGACAGCGTGCGCCGCGCCAGGGCTGGGGCGAATCCGTGCCGCCACCGATTCTGGTACGGAGTCGCCACAGAAAACGTCCTCCCGCGGGTATGCTCGACATCGTGCAAGATGGGACGGAGAGGACCGAACCCGTGGAGATTTCGCCGCGGGAAGCCGAGGTGCTCGACGCGGTCTGCCAGCGGCTGTCAAACGCAGAGATCGCCGCGAAGCTGCACATCTCGGTCCGCACCGTCGAGAGCCACGTGTCGTCTCTCCTGCGGAAGTTCGACGTCGGTGACCGGTGGGGCCTTGTCGACCGCGCGAGGGCCGAGCCGCCGGCGCTGGCCGGGGTCATCGGGGTACCGGCCGCCTGGACCGCGTTCATCGGACGCGAGCGGGAACGCGATGCCATCCACGCCTCCATCGCTGATGCGCGGCTGGTCACGCTGGTGGGTCCGGGCGGCGTAGGCAAGACCCGGCTGGCTGCGGTGGTGGCAGAGGAGGCCGCGTCGGCGTTCCCGTCCGGTGTACTCTTCGTCGATCTCGTCCCGGTGCGCAACGGCTTCGTGGCGCAGGCGGTCGCGGCGACGCTTGGCGTGGTTGAAGGCCCTCAGCAGCCCCTGGAGAGCGCGATCGCCGAGCGAATCGGTCGCGGCCGGGTGCTGCTGGTCCTGGACAACTGTGAGCACCTGCTGGGGCAAGTGACCGGGCTCATCACCCGACTGCTGTCCCGTTGCCCCCATGCGCGGGTGCTCACAACCAGCCGGGAGCGACTCGGCGTGGCCGGTGAGCGGCTGGTGCCGATCGAGCCGTTCCCCCTGGCTACCGACGCCGTGGCGCTGTTTCTGGACCGCGTGGCGGAGGTCCATCCCGGCTTCGATGCCGACCCGTCGATCGTGGCGGAACTCTGCGCCAGGCTCGACGGGCTGCCGCTGGCGATCGAGCTGGCCGCCGCCCGCGGTGCCGCGTTGGGAGCCGCCGGCCTGCTCGCGGCCGTCGAGGACCATCTGCGGCTGCTCACGGGCCGCCGGGGCCTGGACGACCGTCATCACTCCCTGCGGGCCGTGCTCGAGTGGAGCTACGAGCTGCTGGACGACGAGGCACAGGCCCTCTTCCGACGGCTCGCTGTCTTCGCCGGCAGCTTCGACCTGGATGCCGTTGCGCTAGTGCACGCCGGTGACCGCCCTGCCGTCGCCGACGTGCTCGGCCGGCTGGCTGACAAGAGCCTCGTGATCCGCGAACAAGGCGACGGCCGCTGGCGGTTGCTGGACACCATCAGGGCCTTCGCCGCGTATGAGCTCGATGCCAGTGGAGAACGGGACGACGTCCAGGACCGGCACCTGCGCTGGGCCGCGGCGACCGCGACCCGCCTGGAGAGCACGCCCGGATACGCCCAGTCCGGAGAGCGCTACGGCGAGTTCGACTCGGTGGCTGGCGACCTGCGGGCGGCGCTTTCTGTCGCCCTGCCCGGGCCCGGCGCCGCCTCACATCAGCTCGCGCGGTCTCTCGGCCGCCTGACGTTCGCACGGCGGTTCCTGCAGGAGTCGGTGGACCACTTCCGGAAGGCCGCCGAGCTGGCTCCGACCGCCGCCGAGGCGGCCCGCGACCTGCGGAGCGCAGCCGAGTGCACGTTCGTCAGCACCGGCTCGGGGCCGGACACCGTCCAGTTGCTCCTCGCCTCGGCGGAGCGCGCCGGCGCGGCCGGCGACGGCAATGCCCGCGCGATTGCGCTGTCCCGTGCGGCGGAGACCGCCGGCCGGTACCAGGTGGTCAGGGGCGCCACCCCGGAGGTCACCTCCGAGCAGCCGCGCCGGTTACTCGACGAGGCGGCTGCGGCCGGTGATCCCCGCGACCCGGTGGTGGCCGCCGATCTGGCGATCGCGGAGGCCTGGATCGCCGACCCCGAGGCCATGTCGGCCGCAGCGCGGATCGCCGTGGCGGCTGCCCGCAACACCGGCGATCCTGTGCTGACCAGCGCCGCTCTCGACGCGGTCGGCTTCGCCCTGCACCGAGCCGGACGACTCCGCGAGGAGCGGCAGGTCATCCGGGAACGGCTGGCGTTGCTGAGCGGGATGGATCAGAACGATCCGCACGTTGCGGCAGAGATCCAAGACGCTTTCATTGCCGCATGCACCGCGGCGCTGGACGCCGGCGACCTGCCGGCGGCACTGTCAGCTGCCCGGCGGCTCCCCTCCGACGACCTGCTCGGCAGCCACTCGTACATCGCGACGAGCATGCAGATCCCGCCGCTCGTCCTGACCGGGGACCTCGATGCCGCGCTGCGATACGCCACCCGGATGTGGGACGGCTGGCTGCAGGGCGGCCGCTCGCGGAGCGGATGGATGATTCCGGCTGTGGCCATCACGGCGCTCGCACACCAATTCCTCGGTGACCGGCGGGGCTTCGCCCTCTGGCGCGCGCGCGTGCTCGAGGTCGCTGGCCTCGTGGACCGCGGCCAGGCACCGCGGATCGGCGCGCTGGCATTCCTCGACGCCCGCGCCGCCATCCACATCGGCGAGGTCGCCGACGCGGCGACGCTCGTCGACCACGCCTTCGGTGAGTTCCCCGACACCTGGGCGGCCCCGTACGCCCGGGCTGCCGGTGCCGAGCTTGCCGTCGTCGCGGGTTTGCCCGACGCCGCCGACCGCCTCGCGGCCGCAGCCGGTGCGGCTGAGGAGAACGACTGGGCTGCGGCCTGCCTGGCTCGCGCCACCGGCCGACTGAATCGGAGGCCGGCCGCGTACGCTGCCGCCGTCGCCGGATGGGAACGCATCGGCGCGCGCCTCGAACGCGCCTGCACCCTGCTGCTGCTCCCCGACCGCGCCGCCGAAGGGCACGCCGACCTGGCCGCACTGAGCCTACCGATCCCCTCCGTGACCGCCACGAGCTTCTGACCAGCGTTTCTCGATCGCGGCGCCCGCCCGCCTGGGAGCGTGCCGACGCGCCGGGGCGGCGTGCAGCCGCAAGGTGACAATCCTGGGAGTGGTGACGCAAACCTCTTCCAACTGTCCGGGGAATGTCCGCCGCGCTTGACAGGAATCTGCTGCATCATGGCTGCGAGGAGCTGAACGGAGATGAGCGAGACGAGGCGCCTGGCTCAACAGCTCCTTCCGGACCTGTTCAGTGGAGAAGCTCGTGCCGTCCCCGGCTGAATCACTGGCCTCGGCGGCCGTGCTCTGGCTCGCGCTCGCGCTGGTGCTGCCCAAGCGGGGCTGGGGAACGATGCGGCGTCGGCTCCGGGCAGCGGGCCTCTGGCGAGCGCGGCACGCCTTCGGGCCGCCGGTCCTGGCGGCCGGCGACGTGTCGCCCGCCGGGTTCTCGCGCATCCTGGCCGCGGAGGTCCCCGCTGCCTGGAGCTGGGGGTCCCGCTGTGGCTGGTGATCCTTCGAGCCGAACACGTCGGCTGGCGGCGCCGCCGTTCCGCGCATGCGCGCTGGGCCAGCTCACCGGCCGGATGGACCTGGGCGCACCTGCGGGGGCAGATCGAAGAGGATGAGCTGTGCAGGCGACTGGCCGGCGGCGGTCATCCAAAGCCGGCGGAGACAGCGCGACTCCGGTTCGCCCAGCGATACGCCATGCCGACAGGCTGGCTCAGCGACCTGGACGACGACGACCTCGGGCCGGGCCCGGAGGGAGTCGAACCTGCGACACCCGGATTTGACGCTCGGTGCTCTGCCCCATGAGCTTCATACCCGTCGAGAAGGGGATTGTTGGAGCCCGGACACGGAATCGAACCTGCACCTCCCGTTTACCCGATTCATGCCGCCACCTCCCTCCTCCGCGTCCGATTGATCACCGCCTGCCTCCTCCGCGAGCACTCCACGCAGTAGGCCGCCTTGTAGGCCCTGAACTCGGCCTCGTCAGCCGTGCGCCGGCAGTCCGAGCACCGCTTCGGCCGCTGCCGAGGCTGGAGGACGAGGCCCTCGCCCGGGCGCGTCGGCCTGGTCTCCTTCCAGCGCAGCCGGCCGGGGTGGACCAGGACGTCTGCCTGCCGTACCAGCATCCGGTCGCCGGGGTGGCCCGACGAGTCCGCGGGGATCACAACCGCCGTCCGCTCGAGCGCCGCCGTGACGACCACAGGCCGGCCGTTCCACGTCCCCTCGAAGGGCACCAGCAGGCGTGCCCGCCGGTCCGCGGCGACGAGGACCTCGCTCAGCGCCACCTCGCACTCGTCCAGCCGCAGCTGGCACACCGTCATCTGACCGTTCATCGCGTCGTTCTCCATGCCGGAGCAGACCGGGCTCCCGTGGTGCCTCCGGCGGCAGCCACGTCACCGCGGTCAACGACGCGCGATCGCGAGATTCGACCCTCACGGCCTCCCCAGACCACGAGCGCCGAACGGTTCGTCCCGTCCCGGTTTACAGGCCCCCATCGTCGATTCCAACAACGGCCGACAAGTCGGTGGCGGATCAGCCCTCACACCGCCACTTGCAGGTGCATCTGCATCACGTTGAGCCGCGCGAGCGTCCCCTCCCGCCATGCCGCCGCATAGCGCAGGCAGTTCGCGCAGTTTGCGTGCCGGCACCCGCGTAGCGGCGCCGTCCGCCGCGCCTCGAAGGCGATGTTGAACAGGCCTGTACGCTGCTGAGCGAGGCAGTCGCGTCGGCACGCGGCTTGGGGCATATCGGTCATATGCAGCGAATTCAGACTGTACGGGACGATCTTGACGGTTGGGCAGCTAGTCCACATGTCCGGCGACTTGACGAGGAGCTGGCATCGGATTCAGCAATGCCTGCCTGGTGCTCAGGCCGAGGTCGTAAAGCCCAATCGGCGATAGAGCGCGATTGCGGCTGTGCGGTATGACTCGGTCTTCAATGTCATTTCAGAGAACCCTGCTGCGCCAGCCTCCTCGGCCGCAGCTACCACCAGCGCTCTGCCAATTCCAAGGCGGCGGTGTGACTCTGCCACTGCCAGCCAATGCAAGCGTGCCACTGTGGGCTTCGTTGTGCTGTGGACAGTGGTTAGACCGACTAGACGCTCGGTATCCCGAGCCACGATCAGCCGTCGGAGGGTATCGGGATCCAGGACTCGTTGACTCACGCTCTGATCGTCCCAGGATCGATCAGAGAATGCTTCTGCAATGAGAGGCAATGCTTCGAGAGTGAACGTCGGGCGAATATGGTCAGGGCCTAGCCGGTCCATAGCAATGCTTTGAGGCGGGCCATTATCAGCGATCGTCAGGCGATCAAGAGGGACAGTCATCCACATCTGGTCGTCCAAGTGACGCACCTCGGTTGAGGTAGTTGGCTTCGCACTACCTCCTCACGATAGCGGTGCTTGCGTACGACGCGCTTGGTCGGGCTCAGCCTGCCGTCCGCGGAGCCGGTCGCGCCCTGCACGTGCAGGCCCGCCGCGCCGCGGCGGGTGGCCCGTCCGCCGCGGCGTCCGCGACGATGCACCGTAAGCCGCCAGCGTCCAGCACGTACGCCACGACCCCGGCCAGGCCGTCTGCGCTGCCACCAGGCACGCTCAAGCGCCCGGTCAGCCGCAGCGGCGCCGCCGGCCGGACACGCGCCCGGCCCGGCCTACCCGGGCGGCCTCGACTGGCTCGGCCATCCTGAGGCGGGCATTACTCGGGTCTCGTACGGGTGGAGATGGATGGGCGCTGGCCTGTAGAGTGGATCCCGAATATGGCCGCCGGGATGACCGTGGGGGAGCGCGCCGAGAGGCTGGTCGAGCGGTTCCTAGCCAGGTGGTCGGGCCGCACGCGGCAGGCCTACGCCACCGACCTGGAGGACTTCGCGCGCTTTCGCGGCAAGACGCCGGCGAATGCGGTGGCGGAGCTGCTGGCCGGTCGTGAGCAGGGCCGTCGCTTGGTGCTGGACTTCGCGGTCGAACTGCGCCGCCGAGGCCGAGCCCAGGCGACCGTCCGCCGTCGCCTGGGCACGCTGAGCTCACTATCCGGGATGGCCAGGGAGCTGGGCGTGGTGGAATGGTCACTGGAAGTGCCGAACGAGGAGGAGATCACCGCCGTCGAGCAGGCCGGCGGAGGAAGCAATGGTGGCGAGCTGCCATACCTGCTGCCCCACCATGCGATCGAACCCTCTGAGATCGATCGCCTGGATCTCCAGCACTACGTGCTGCAGGAGCGCCTGGGCGCGAACTACCTGGCGCCGCTGAAGCAGCCGGCCCGGATCCTGGACGTGGGCTGTGGCACCGGATTGTGGGCGTACGAACTCTGCGTGGAGTTCCCACGGGCCCTGGTCGTGGGCTTCGACCTGGTGCCGAGCAAGCGGCCGTGGCCGGCCACCTACCGCTTCGTGCGGGGCAACCTGCTCCAGGGCCTGCCCTTCGCGAACGATCGTTTCGACTTCGTCCACCAGCGACTGCTGACGGGCGTGCCGGTCAAGGCCTGGGCCCGGGCGATGACGGAGCTGGTGCGCGTGATGCGTCCGAACGGCTGGCTCGAGCTCGTCGAGCTGGCGCCCGAGATCGGGCCGGCCGGACCGGCGACCAGCCGGCTGTTAGAGATGATGTGGGGGGTGTTCAGGGACGTAGGCCTGGACACGACCGGGATCATCTACCGAAGCCTGGGCGAGCAGGCGCGCCGGGCCGGCCTGATCGACATCGAGGCACGGGAGGTCACGCTCCCGATTGGGGAATGGGGGGGCCGGATCGGATCCCTGATGGCTACGGACTTTCGCTCTGTGTCGATGCGGACGGCCGGCCTCTTCGAGGCGAAGTTCGGTGTCTCGGAGCAGGAGTACCGGCAACTGGTCACGGCGATGCAGCAGGAGTGGGAACAGCATCATACGCTGAGCCGCTTCACGGTGGTCCTGGGTCGGAAGTCAGCCTGATCCGCCGGGAGGGCCGGTGGCGGCGGCGGTGACCGCCCGCCACCGTACGGGCCGGCCGCTCAGCGCCAATCGATCTGCTCGGGCGGCGTGACTGGAGCGACCACGTCGCGGCCGGTGACCAGGAGATCGGGACGGTCGGCAGCGCGTCCAGCCGGAACTCGGACGCCTCGGCGCGGAGCTGCCGGACGCGCTCAGCCACCCGCGCCGCGGCGGACGCCAGCCGGGCAGCGACGCGACCGGCAGGAGTACGCTGCCCGCACCACCTCGCTCTCGACGACCGCGTCGGCGGCCCTGGTGCCCGCCTCCAGCAGCGTCGCCCCAGCCGCCTGGCGGCGGGTCGGCCGTAACTCCGCCGGGACCTTACACGGCCGTGACATCGGTGCTTTCTCCCGATGAAGGCAGGGTCGACCTCCGGGCCGTAATCTCGATGAGGAGTCCGGTTCGCGGGGTCCAGGGCCCGCAGCAGGGAGGACGGCACATGAGGTTGTTGAAGCGCGGAGACCTGCTCGACCGGGCCTTCGTGGTCGGGATCTCGCTGAAGGGCCTGGACGGTGTCCTGGAGGTACTGGGCGGCTTGATCCTCCTCGTGGTGACGCCTGCCACGATCAACAGCCTGACCCGGGCCCTAACGCAGCATGAGCTCTCCGAGGATCCCCACGACTTCTTGGCCACGCATCTTCTCCACGCCGCTGGCGGCCTGACAGGAGCCTCGGTCCGCTTTGGCGCCCTGTACCTGCTCTCGCACGGCGCCGTCAAGATCGTGCTGGTCGCCGCCCTGCTGAGGAACAAGCTCTGGGCCTACCCGTGGACGATTGCGTTCCTCCTCGCCTTCATCGGCTACCAGGTGTACCGGTTGACGTTCGCGCCATCGATCGGACTCGTCGGTCTGACCGTCTTCGACGCCGTCGTGGCCTGGCTCACCTGGCGCGAGTACCAGAAGCAACGGGGTATCGCGCGTCGCAGGCGCAGACTGGCTACTTCCCGCAGGTAGGTGTCGCCGAACGCCACCCACCCAGGCCGCCGGCAGGGTGACGGTGCCTCGGACCCGGCCTCCACCTCTGGCCGCTGGCGCTGGCCGCCCGGCAGGGCCGCGACGACGGCCTCGACCAGATCCGGGGCCGGCCGCCGGCAGGCTCAGCGGATCTGCTCGCCGACCCACCTGGCCAGCTCCAGCAGGCTCAGGCCACCGGCACGCCGGCCGCCACCACCTTCGCGTCCACAGCCCGCGAGGAGCGGCGCCGGCTGCAATTCTCCGCCAGCGCGGGCGGAGTAATGTCAGGACGACATGACAGATTCGGAGATTGTCGCCCTCCGCACCGACCAGGTGGTCGTCGACGGCGGCGGCCAGGAGTGGCGCGTGCTTCACGAACCGCGTGAGGAGGCGGGTATGGCCTGGGTCATGATCCGCAGTGGGGACCAGGCCCTCCGACTGACCTACCGGAACGGGGACGGATTCCGGGTTCCGCAAGCTTCCGGCTGAGGTTTGCCGGCGGGCGCGGAAGACAGGTCGGGGCCGCCGAAGAACGTCCGGAGCGCCGCCGCCAGCACGTCGGGCCGGCCGCCGCCGGCCAGCCAGCGACCGGTCCGGTCTGCCGTCAGCGACAGGTCGGCCTTCGGGCGGCGGCGCAGGCCTCCCGGCAGCGCCTCCATATCGATGCCCATAGCGGTGGGCGCATGTCCCGTAGTCTTGCGCGTTTTGCCTCTGTTCGTCGGTCGCTGCGCTCTCTAATATCGAGGATCCAGGGCCCAGGACATGACAGCACTATGGGCGTCGCGACACAAGACTCGGTTTTCGTCTGGCTTGGTTTCGGTGGCCATCATCGCAGTCGTGACTCAGGCTTGCAGCACTGTCTGCGGGCCAGCATCTGGCAGTAAGCATTCCGCACAATCTCAACCGAAGTCGGCAGCATCGGCTACTGCCCTAGCGCCAGGACTACTTCCCGGCACACCTGGTTCAGCCCCGCCGCCGGGTCCGTCTGCTTCAGCCTCACCAACGGTCCCGCATGCTCCATCGTCTGCGCCGGCTGTAACACCTGCCACATCGCCGTCGTCGAAAGTGCGATTCATGGACTGGCTTCGGTTTGAGGGCGGAGCTCGGAATCCTCTTCTTAAGGTTGCGTGCGGACAATCTGACCAGCCTCCCTGCCCAACTGCGTTGTCTGCTATACCCGAGATCCCAGCTGGTACACGATGTTCACCGGCCGTGTCGTTCGTGCCGGCGGATGCTTGGCACCTCTCACCGGGCGACGGTTCGCATCTGCAGGAGAAGGTTATTGCGCCTCCCGGTTCGATCACCTTGGCCTGGGATATCGCCATTCCTGACCGGCCAGATGCCCCCGCACGACCGAATCAAGCGGTAAGCGTGGATTGGGTCGTGACTTGCACTTTTCCGGACGGCGAGACTATCGGGTGGGAACACCTTGAAGTGTGGGTCCCAGCTGTCGAGATCAGGAGCTTCAGCCCTAACCATGGCCCCAGTGGAGGGGGTACTTATGTCGAGGTACTTGGTCACGGTTTTACCGGCGCTAGTGAACTTAAATTCGGATCAGCCTCTGGAACCGACCTGAACGTGAAGAGTGATACAGACATGGCGGTAAAGAGCCCAAAAGAAAGCAAAGCTGATATTAGCTGCTGCATTCTGGAGGTGACGAGTAAGGCGGGAACCGCTTCCAGTTCGGACCGTTTCTGGTATGATTCGTAGTTCCGATCCGTGATAGGTGGGTACCGCCGAGACCATTCGATACGGGCGGAACGTAACTCACTATACTTGGAACGAACCCTCGAACAGTACCTGACTCTCCGCATTGAGGCTCTAAAGAGGGAGGCGCGCAGCCAAAGCGAGCAGGAACTCAGGGCCGGGGCGGATGCCGCTGTACGCACCGAGGTCGGGCGACTGGTGACTCGATTGCTGGTTCTGGCCAGCTATGCATTTGTGCTAGGGGCGTTCAGTACCCCCCAACTTCTGGCAACCTTAGTTGACCCTGCCGAGCTAGGAAGACTGGTTCAGGTGGCTGCACTACGCCTTAATGCCATCATACAAGTCGTACCGGATGCGTTGCGCAGCACAGTCATCGGAGCAGTGACTGGCCTGGCCGCACTAAGCTTCAACTCGGTCTCCTTCAAGGTCAGGTTCGATTTAGGGGGAACGCTACTCGTCGGCATAGTCGTCCTGTCCATCCTTGGTTGTGCAAGTGCGGCCAGCACAGGCTTGATTGGGACGACTGCATTTTTTCTCGGACTAGGTGGCTCGCTTTACGTTGTATCGGAGTTCTTCCAAGTGCTTCGTCGACTCGACATGCATGTACCCAGCGATATCCGGTCGGTCGAGGCCGACCAGTCCGTCCTGTCAAGATTGACCGGACAGCTGCTGGAGAGAGGATATGCCACGGAACTGCATCGTGTGGGACGAATAGTGCGCCCGGAGCGCAGCCGCGTAGGCACGCTCGTTTTCCTGGGTGGTCCACCGATTTCAATGGCGGCTATGCTGGGGGTGGCGGTCGCGGATCAGGCAGGGCCTCCCGGCCCCATTCTCTACTGGATCTTCTGGTCAGGACTGATGACTCTCCTAGCCTGGTGCTTGTGGGCCTGCGCAGTTACACCCTCACGCGTACGGATTCCTCTTTGGTCAATCGTGGGATGGTCGTTTCTAGTCTTACTCTTCGTATTCTTCACCGCCGTGTCCGCGATCTTCGCTCTCGCGACGGTCTTACTGTTGATCGCGAACCTTTATGTCGTCGTGCTGGGATGGTCAGGCGCGTTTCAGCGGCTTCTTAGCCCTGGTCGGACCTCGCCGTAAGTCGGGCGCACGCGCTGCTGGAACGCCGCCGTTCCAGATGTGGTAAGGCGACGTGTGCAGAGACCCCGAAGGTCATCGGCATGAAATCGCCACGACCGCCAGAGCTGTGACCGCACTCGTCGAAGCCTCAGACCTTACGGCCTGGGATCTGACGGTGCCGGTCAGCGGCAGCTTGGTGAACAGCCACTTGTCCTCCGGTGCCAGGCCCGACCGAGGTGTCCCAAGCTCCGGTGCCCCGCCGCTCCCCAACGAGCACGTGCCGCATCGCCCGCGCCACCGCCCGGCCGCGGCCCGGCGGCTCACCCTGGGCCAGGCACGCCTGCAGCGCCTCGACCATCTCGCGCCGGCCGGGGGGCGGGCAGCGAGCGCAGCCGGTGCCAGGTCGAGCGCCACCGGGACGGCCTCGCGCTCCTCCGGGCACGGCGGCCGCCTGGTCCTGGTTGCGGAGGTCGCGGCCGACATGAACGACCATGGCCGCCGTCGGCGGTAGCGGATGCCGGTCCGTAGTGCGAGCACGAGTTCAGCAGCTCGAATGGCCCCAGCCTCGCGCGGCGCGGTCGAGTCCAGCAGCGCCGGGTCCGTGGAACGCGGCGGCGGGGGACCGGACAGCGACGATGTACATTCGCGAGTTCGGTACCTCCCGGCGCCTCCCCGGGCTGCTCCGTCAGCGGCCGCCGACTGTGCGATAGATTTGTGCGATGCGGCAGACGAGGGGCCGAGCGACAGACTTAGCCCTCGTGGTCGCGATCCTGGTTCCCGTACTTCTCGTTTTCGCGCTGCCAGACTACATGGCGATCTCGTTCGCCACCTCATTCACCTTCGGAGCCGTTCATGTCCATGGTTCGGCGATTTATCCCACTGTTCAGACAGAGGACTACCTGGTGGCGGAAAGGCTCCCCTACCGCTTCCGTGGCCCGCAACGCGGGGACATCATCCTGATGCGCAACCCCTCCGACCTGCGGCAGGACATTATCAAGCGGGTGGGACTACCCGGTGACCAGGTCCTAGTCAGCGACTGCAAGGTTTCCATTGACGGGCGACGGCTACTGGAGCCCTACATACACGGTAAGGAGGGCTGGAGCAGTTGCGAGCCCGGGTGGCCGAGCAGCGGCCGGGAACGGACCCTCG
>JBKPCH010000030.1:0-12771 GCA_046727275.1 Candidatus Dormiibacterota bacterium | reverse complement strand
GGCCGCGACCGCGGCCCCGGAGGCCGGCGGCGCCATCGCATCCCCGGCCGCCCGGCGCCTGGCGCGCGAGCTCGGCATCGACATCGCCCGGGTGCCGCCCGCGGCGCCGGGCAAGCGGATCACGACCGACGACGTCGAGGCGTACGCGGCGGCCGGCCAGGCGGCGGAGGAGGCCGAGACCGGCGAGCCCGGCGAGCGCGTGCCGTTCGAGGGCATCCGCAGGGTGGTGGCCGACCACCTGTGGAGCAGCCTCCAGGGCACGGCCCAGGTCACCATCACGCGCGAGGCCGCGGCCTCCGGGCTCGTGGCCCGGCGCGCCCGGCTCGAGGCCGGCTTCGAGGAGGCCTCCGGCGCCCACCTCACCTACACGGACCTCCTGATCCACGAGGCGGCCCAGCTGCTGCTCGAGTTCCGCCGCCTCAACGCGTACCTGGACGGGGACACGATCGTCGTCCCCGACGCGGTGCACATGGGGTTCGCGGTGGCCCTCGACGACGGTCTGATCGTGCCCGTGATCCGGGACGCCCACCGCAAGCCCCTGGTCGAGATCGCGCTCGAGCGGACCGCGCTGGCGGCCCGGGCGATCGACGGCACGATCGAGCTGGACGAGATCGAGGGCGGCACCTTCACCATCACGAACCTGGGAGCGTTCGGCGCGGACGCCTTCACCCCCATCGTCAACCCGCCGCAGTGCGCCATCCTGGGGGTGGGCCGGATCGCCGAGCGGCCGTGGGTGGTCGACGGCGTGCTGAGCGTCCTGCCGACGGTGTGGCTGTCGATCACGTTCGACCACAGGCTCGTGGACGGGGCGCCGGCCGCCCGCTTCCTCGAGGCGCTGGCCGCCCGTCTCGCGTGAGCCGGGCCGGCACGGTCGGCCTCATCGTCAACCCGGCCGCGGGCCGGGACATCAGGCGGCTGGTGGGCGCCGCCTCGGTCATGCCGCACCACGAGAAGGCGGCGATCCTCCGGCGCGTGCTGCGCGGGCTGGACGCCGCCGGCATCGACACGGTGCGCTTCCTGCCCGACGGCGCCAGCATCGTGGACGCGGCCGCCGACGTCCGGGGCCTGCGGCTGCGGCTGGAGGGCCTGCCCATCCGGCCCCAGGGCTTCGCCGGCGACTCGATCGAGGCGGCCCGGCTGCTGGCCGCCGGCGGCGCCGGCGCCATCGTCACGCTGGGCGGGGACGGCACCAACCGCGCGGTCGCGACCACCTGCGGCCGGGTCCCGCTGGTCGCGATCTCGACCGGCACGAACAACGTCTTCCCCAGCATGGTCGAGGGCACGGTGGCCGGGCTCGCCGCGGGGCTGGTCGCGTCCGGCGCCGTGGCCGCCGAGGAGGTGGCGCCTGCGGCCAAGTGGGTGGAGGTCAGCGCCGGCGGCGTCCGCGACGTGGCCCTGGTGGACGTGGCGGCGTGCCGCGACGAGTTCAGAGGCGCGGCCGCCATCTGGGACCCGGCCCGGGTCCGCGCCGTCGTGCTCTCCAGGGCGGAGCCGTGGGCGGTCGGCCTCTCCTCCATCGGCGGCCAGCTCCGGCCCCTCTCGGCGGACGAGCCCGGCGGCCTCTACGTCGAGCTGGGGGCGGGCGGCGGCACGACGGTGCGCGCGGTAGTGGCGCCGGGCCTGGCCGTGGACGTCTCGGTCCGCTCCTGCCGGCTGCTGGAGCCGGGCGAGGAGGTCGAGCTGCCCGGCCAGTCCGGGATCGTGGCCCTGGACGGCGAGCGCGAGCTCCCCTGCCGGGGCGGCGTGACCGCCCGGGTCACGGCAGGTGGGCCGCGCCTCGTGGACGTCCGGCTCGTGCTGGCGACGGCCGTCCGGGCCGGGCTGACCCGGCCCGGCCGCGTGGCGGAGGAGGCAGGGTGATGGCGGACCTCCTAGTGATCGGGAGCGGGCCCGGCGGCGTGGCAGCGGCGCGGGAGGCGCGCCGGCGGGGTGCCTCCGTGACGCTGGTCGAGCGGGCCGCGCTGGGCGGGACGTGCACCCACGCCGGGTGCGTCCCGGCCGGCGCGTTCCACCGGGCCGCGACCATCCTGGACGAAATAGAGCGGGCGCCGGCCCTGGGCGTCTCCGCGGACGTCAGCGGCGTCGAATGGGCCCGGCTCCAGGCCTGGGTGGGCGGAGTGGTCGGCCGGGCGGCCGGGCTGGCCCGCACGACCCTGGAGAGCGCGGGCGTGGAGGTCGTCTCCGCCCCGGCCCGCTTCGAGGCTCCCGGCCGCGTCGAGGCGGGCGGCCGGGTCCTGGAGGCGGCCGCGGTCGTGCTCGCCACCGGGGCCGTCTCGGTGGCGCCTCCGCTGCCGGAACCCCCACCCGTTCCAGTCCTCACCAACGCAGAGGCGATGGCGCTGGACCGGCCGCCGGCCAGCCTGCTGGTGGCCGACGCCGCCCGCTTCGGGCTGGAGTGGGCCGACCTCTTCGCGCACATGGGCTCCCGCGTCACCGTGGCCACGGCGGCCGATCGCATCCTGCCGGCGGAGGACGCCGACATCGCGGGCTTCCTGCAGCTCCTGCTGGAGCGGCGGGGCGTCCGGTTCCTCCTGGGCGCCGCGGCGAGCGAGGCGCTGGCCGGCGTGGAGGCGGACGCGGTGCTGTTCGCCGACACGCGGGTCCCGGCCACCGCCGGGCTGCGCCTGGAGTCGGCTGGGGTGGCGACCGGGCCGGACGGAGCCGTGACGGTCGACGCCGCCTGCCGGACCACGGCGCCCACCGTCTTCGCCGCCGGCGACGTGACAGGCCCGCCGTGGCTGTCGAACCGGGCGCGGGCCCAGGGCCTGGCGGCGGCGACCAACGCCCTGGGCGGCTCGGCGCGGGTCCGGCCCGAGCGCGTGCCCCGCTCGGTCAACACCCATCCCGAGCTGGCCGCCGTGGGACTCACGGAGGCGGAGGCAGGGGCCAGGGGCCTGAGCGCGGCGGTCGGCTACGGGGAGCTGGCCACCAGCCTGCGGGGCATCACGCTGGGCGAGGACGAGGGCGCCCTCAAGCTGGTCGTGGACCCGGAGTACGGGGAGATCCTGGGAGCCCACATGGTCGGCGTGGGCGCGGTCGAGGTGATCGCGCAGGTGGTCGCGGCCATGGAGCTGGAGGCCGACTACCGCGACCTGGCTCGCGTCAGCCACCTCCACCCCAGCCTCGCCGAGCTGGTCACCGAGGCGATCGCCTCGATCTGAATCTGCATATGATCGGGGTGGCACCGCGATGGTGAGAGAGGGCCGGGTCGCCGTCATCGGGGGCTCACTCGGTGGGCTCACAGCCGCCCTCCTGCTGCGCGAGCTCGGTCTCGACGTGACCGTCTACGAGCGGTCCGGGGCCGAGCTGGAGCAGCGCGGCGCCGGCATCGGCTTCCTGCCGGCCAGCGCCCGCTACCTGGTCGAGCGGGCGCGCCTCGACCCGGACCGCATCAGCCTGTCCACGCGGCACATCCGCTACCTCGACCGGGAGGGCCGGGTCGTCCACGAGCAGGAGCAGCGCTACCGCTTCAGCAACTGGAACACCGTGTACCGCTCGCTCCTGCGCCGGTTCGACCGGGAGCGGTACCTGCTCGGCCAGGAGTGCACCGACATCCGGCAGGCGGACGGAACGGTGCAGGTGGCCCGCGCCGGCCGGGACGGGCTGGAGGCCGACCTGCTGGTGTGCGCTGACGGCGTCGGCTCCCGCGCCCGCGCCAGCCTGCTGCCGGACGTGGGCCCGCGCTACGCCGGCTACGTCGCCTGGCGCGGCCTGGTGCCGGAGGAGGAGGTGGGCGAGCCGGCCGCGGAGCTGGTCGACGCGATCACCTACCACGTCTACGCGAACAGCCACGTCCTCGTCTATCCGATCCCCGGCATGGACGGCTCGGCGCGGCCCGGCGAGCGCCTGCTCAACTTCGTCTGGTACCGCAACTACCTGCCCGGCGGCGACCTGACGGACCTGATGACGGATCGCGACGGCCAGCTCCACGAGACCTCGCTGCCGCCCGGCGCCCCCCGGGCCGTGCACGTCGAGGAGATGCGGGCCACCGCGACCGCCAGGCTGCCCGAGCGGATCGCACGCGTCGTCCTCGCCGTGCGGGAGCCCTTCGTCCAGGCGATCCTCGACGTGGAGGTGCCGCGCATGGCGTTCGGGCGCGTCTGCCTGGTGGGCGACGCCGCGTTCGTCGTCCGGCCCCACGCCGCCGCGGGAACGGCCAAGGCGGCGGCCGACGCCTGGGAGCTGGCGAGGGCGCTGGCGGAGCAGCCGGACGTCGAGAGCGCGCTCCGGGCCTGGGAGCCCGGCCAGCTCGAGCTCGGCCGGAACCTGCTGGAGCGGACGAGGCGGATCGGCCGCCGCTCCCAGGTCGACTGCAGCTGGACGCCGGGCGACCCCGAGCTGATCTTCGGTCTCCATGAGCCCGGGCGCTGAGGGCGTCGCCGCCCGGATGGCGGAGGCGGCGAGCAGCTTCCTGGAGAGCCTCGACGAGCGGCAGCGCCCGGTGACCAGCTGGCCCTTCCCGGCCGGCGAGGAGCGGCTGCGCTGGTACTACACGCCCACCGACCACGGCGGCCTGCCGCTGAGCGCAATGCGGCCGGCCCAGCAGCAGCTCGCGTTCCGGCTCCTGGCCGCGGGGCTCTCGCGCCCGGCCTACGTCACCGCCTGCACGATCGTCGGGCTCGAGAACGTCCTGGACGAGCTGGAGGGCTGGACGAGGCGCTGGGGGCGCGAGCGGGGCCGCGATCCCGGCCTCTACTACGTCCGGGTCTTCGGCGACCCGGCCGGGCGCCAGCCGTGGTCGTGGCGCTTCGGCGGCCACCACGTCTCGGTCCACCACCTCGTCGCGGACGGCGAGGTGCGCGCGAGCACGCCGCTCTTCCTGGGCGCCGATCCGGCCGTCTCGCCGCTCCTCGGCGGCGCCGAGCTGCGGCCGCTGGGCAGCGCCGAGGACCTCGGCCGCGAGCTCCTCGCGTCGCTCGACCGCGCCGGCAGCGAGCGGGCGATCGTCTCGCCGGTCGCGCCCTTCGACCTGGTCAGCGCCAACCGCTCCCGGGTCGCGGACGGCGACCTGCCGCTCCCGCTGCCGGACATCTGGCGGGGCCGCTTCGAGGGCCCGGAGGGCGAGCTGGTCCGGGCGATCCAGGAAGGGCTCGAGGCCGGCCTGGGGACGGCGCCCGAGCACCTGGAGTTGGTCCGCCTCACCCCGGCGCCGAGGGGCGTGAGCGCGAGGGACCTGGACGGCCCCCAGCGCGAGCTGCTCCGGCGGCTCCTCGCCGTCTACGTGGGCCGCCTGCCCGACGAGCTGGCCCGGGTCGAGATGGCGAAGCACGCCGGAGACGCGCTCGACGGCCTCTCCTTCGCCTGGGCAGGGGGCACGGAGCGGGGGGCCCCGCACTACTACCGCGTCCAGGGCCCGCGCCTGCTGATCGAGTACGACAACGCGCAGCGCGCCGGCAACCACGCCCACAGCGTGTGGCGCGATCCCGCCGGCGACTTCGGCATGGACTTCCTCGGCGAGCACCACCTGCGTGGGATGAACCGTCAGTCCGGACACCCGTGGAGGAGGCTCACATGAGGATCGGCTTCGCACTGCCGCACCAGGGCCCGGTGGCCACCAGGGACAACATGCGCATGGTCGCGACCGAGGCCGAGGCGATGGGTTACGACTCGTTGTGGACGAACGAGCGGCTCCTCGTCCCGGTCGACGCCAAGACGCCCTACCCCGGCAACGCCGAGGGCGTCCTCGACGAGGAGTACAAGAACCATCTCGACCACCTGACCTCCATGACGTTCGTCTCCGCGATCACGGAGCGCGTCCGGCTCGGCGTGAGCGTCATCAACATCCCCTGGTACAACCCGGTCCTGCTCGCCAAGCGGCTGGCCGCGATGGACGTGCTGAGCGACGGCCGCATCACGGTCGGCGTGGGCCTGGGCTGGTCGGAGGACGAGTGCGACGCGGCGAACGTCCCGTTCCGCGAGCGCGGCCGCATCGGCGAGGAGGCCATCGAGTGCATGCTGGCGGTGTGGGGCCCCGACCCGGTCGAGTACCACGGCCGGTACTTCAACCTGGAGCCGGCCTACATCGGTCCCAAGCCCGTCCAGAAGCCGCACCCGCCGGTCATCGTCGGCGCCTTCACGCCCCGCGCGCTGGACCGCGCCGGCCGGCTGGCCGACGGCTTCACCGGGTGCTGCGCGCCCGTCGACGCGCTGATCTCGATGATGCGTGCGGTCAAGAACGCCGCGGCGGAGCGGGGCCGCGACCCCGCACGGCTGATCGCGGTGATGCGCTGCCTCGTCAACCGGACCGACGAGCGGCTCGACGACGCCACGCGGGCCGTCGCGCACGGCACCTGGGAGCAGATCGCTGGGGACGTGAGGAAGATGGACGAAGCGGGCGTCGACGAGATCTTCTTCGACGTGGCGTTCCAGAAGGACGCCCAGAGCGCCGACGGCCTGCGCCGGTACATGGAGCGGTTCCTGGAGCTGAGCCGGGCCACGGCGGCAACCTGACCCGACCGCCAGACCGCCTTGATCGTCACAGAGGAGGCGCCGATCCGGTGCGTCTCCCCCTCGCTCGGGCGATGTACCACTGCGTCCATGCCCGGGAATCCTGGGGCGTGAGTTCGCCGGCGGGTGTCAGCCGACGCCGGAGGCGATCGGCCGGATCGCGCAGCGGTACGACTTCCACCCCGTGCGGCAGCCGGCCGCCCCTGTCAATGGGGCCGCTACGCTCGACGCGATGGGTGAGCCCACACGGGACAGCTACGACCGGGTGGCCGGGCGGTACGCGGACCACCTCCTCGACGAGCTCGACCGCAAGCCGCTCGACCGCGCGCTGCTGGCCGCCTTCGCGGAAACGGCGCCGGCGGGCCTGGTCGCCGACCTCGGCTGCGGTCCCGGCCAGGCCGCGCGCCACCTGCACCTGCTGGGGCGCCAGGTAATCGGCATCGACGTCTCCCCCGGGATGGTGGAGACCGCGCGGCGCTCGTCGCCCGGGCCCGAGTACCGGGTCGGGACCATGCTCGACCTCGACCTGGCGGACGGCTCGCTGGGGGGCGCGATCGCCCTCTACTCGATCGTCCACCTCGCCACGGACGAGCTGCCCGCCGCCTTCGCGGAGCTGCGCCGGGTGCTGCGGCCCGAGGGCGTGGCCCTGATCGCGTTCCACATCGGCCGGCACGTGGTCCACGTCGACGACATGTGGGGCGTCCCCGTGTCGCTGGACTTCCAGTTCCACGCGCCCGGGGCGGTCCGGCGCCTGCTCGACGCCGCCGGGCTGGACGTCGAGTGGGACCTCCGCCGGCAGCCGGGCGGGGGCGAGGTCCAGACCGAGCGCTGCTACCTGCTGGCCCGGCGCAGCCTGCTCACGCTGCGGACCGCCACCGAGGCGGACCGCGAGCTCCTGCGCTCCCTCCACCACGCCTGCTTCCGCCGCTGGGTCGAGCCGGTCTGGGGCTGGGACGAGGCCGACCAGGACCGGCGGTTCGACGCGGCGTTCACCACCACCAGCCGGGTGATCGTCGAGCTCGCGGGCGAACCGGTCGGCACGCTGCGGACCAGCCGCGGGCGTGGCCTCGTCGTGGACGACATCGAGGTGGAGCCGGGGCACCAGGGCCGGGGCATCGGCACCCGCCTCCTCCGCCGCGTGCTGGCCGAGGCCGACCGCGAGGGCGTGCCGGTGCGGCTCCGGGTGCTGCGCGCAAGCCGGGCGCGCCGGCTGTACGAGCGCCTCGGATTCGCGGTCGAGGGCTCGACCGACACGCACCTGCTGATGGTGCGCGAGGCCCGGGAAGACGGTATGCTGGAAGGGTAATTCAACAGCAGGTGAAATCCTGGGAGGCACCGTCATGGCGCTCGGACGGAGGATGGCGACCTTCAACCGCCACGTGACCAACCGCGTGCTGGGTGGGGTGGCGACCCGCCTGCCCGGCTTCGGCGTCGTGCTCCACGTGGGCAGACGATCGGGCCGCCCGTACCGGACGCCGGTCAACGTCTTCCGCACGCCGGGCGGCTACGTGCTGGCGCTGACCTACGGCTCCGGCGCCGAGTGGGTGAAGAACGTGCTGGCGGCCGGCGGCTGCGAGGTGGTGACGCGGGGCAGGACGGTGCGGCTGACCAGCCCGCGCCTGTTCCGCGACGACGGCCGCGTGCGGATGCCCGCGCCGGTGCGGGCGGTCCTCGGGCTGGCCCGCGTCTCGGAGTTCCTGGAGCTGGACCTGGCCGTCACCGGCGGTGCCCGGGCGGGCGCCACGGCACAGCGCGAGGAGGTCGGCCGTTAGCCGGGCGGCCGGCGTTACTCGCCCGCTAGGGCGGGCAGGTCGAACAGCGGGAAGAGCCGCTTCGCGTCGAGGTACGTCGTCATCCCGGTGATCCAGCCGCCGGACACCTCGAGCACGACGAGCGCGAATGGCTCGGGGGGGCTGCCGGGGCCCGCCGGCCGGTACTGCCCGAACGCCGGGCAGCCGCTGGCCGCGGTCCGCACCAGCCGGGAGCCGCGGCAGGGCAGGCCGGGGGCGAGCAGCGCCCGGCGTATCTCCGGGCGGCCCCGCAGCCACCACCCGAACGGCGGCATCGACATCGCCGCGTCCTCGTGCAGCAGCGAGACGAGGCCGTCGACGTCGTCGCGCTCGAACGCGTCGACGTAGCGGGCGAGTAGCCGCTCCCGGGCCTCCCCGGCCGGCTCCGGCGGGGCGAGGGGTGTCGGGTTCCTGGCCCCCAGCGTGTTGCGGACCCGCTGCAGGGCGCTGTTCACCGACGGCACCGACGTGCCGAGCAGCCCGGCCACCTCGGCGGCCCTCCAGCACAGCACGTCGCGCAGGACCAGGACCGCCCGCTGGCGCGGCGGCAGGTGCTGGAGCAGCGCGACGAAGGCGAGGCGGATCGTCTCGCGGGCGGCTGCCAGCTCGCCGGGCTCGCCCCCGCGGGCAGGACGCGGCCGTCCGGGACCGGCTGGACCCACCGGGCCTCGGCGAGCGGTGCGCCCAGGGGCGCGCCGGCGCGCGACGGGGGAGCCAGGTCCATGGCGCGGGCCCGCCGCTGCGCGCTGCGGAGCATGTCGAGGCACACCCGGGTGGCGATCGCGTACAGCCACGACAGCAGCGGGCCGCGGGGCCTCGTCGAAGCGGTGGAAGCTGCGCCACGCCCGGACCAGCGTCTCCTGCACGGCGTCCTCCGCCTCGAACCCGGACGCGAGGAGCCGGTAGCAGTACGCGGTCAGCTCGGCCCGATGCCGCTCCAGCAGCGCACCGACGTGGCCTTCGGTCACTGAGCCCACGATCGTACCCCGGGCCCGGGCGGGGCCGACCGATGAGCCGCGCGGGGGTCACCGGTCCAACCCGACATGACACATCCAGGACTTTCGGGAACGACGGCGATCGTCACCGGGGCCAGTCGCGGCTTCGGGCTCGCCATCGCGGAGGCGCTCGTCGAGGCCGGCGCCTGCGTGGTGGGAGTCGCCCGCGACGGGACCCGGCTGGAGGCGCTCCGCGCCCGGCTCGGCGACGGCTTCATCCCCGCCGCCGGCGACGCGAGTGACCCCACCCTGGCCGGCCAGCTGATCGACCAGCACGGCCCGCGCACGCTGGTGCTCAACGCCGGGGCGAGCCCGCTGATGCGGCCGCTCCAGCACCACACGTGGCAGACCTTCAGCCGCAACTGGGACGTCGACGTCCAGCACGTGTTCAACTGGACGCGCGAGGCGCTGCTCCGCCCCCTCGACCCCGGCAGCGCCGTCATCGCGCTCTCCAGCGGAGCGGCGCTCAACGGCTCGCCGATGAGCGGTGGCTACGCCGGGGCCAAGGCCACCATCCGGTTCATCGCGTCCTACGCGGCGTCGGAGTCCGAGCGGGGCGGGCTGGCCATCCGGTTCACCTCGGTGCTCCCGACGCTGACGCCCGCGACGGAGCTCGGAGCGCCCGCCGTGGCCGCCTACGCCGCCCGGCAGGGCGTGGATGTCGCCACCTTCCTGGCGGCCCGCGGCCCCGAGCTCACCCCGGAGCAGGTGGGCAGGGCGATCGTCGACCTCGCCGGCGGCCCCGGCCACGACGCAGGCGCCTACCAGCTCACGGCCGCCGGCCTCACCCCGCTCCGGTGACGGGACGGTCACACCCAGGAGGAATCGGAATGCTGCTCGAGAACAAGAACGCGGTCATCTACGGCGCCGGTGGGGCGATCGGCGGGGCGACGGCCCGCGCCTTCGCCCGGGAGGGGGCGCGCCTCTTCCTCACCGGCCGGCGGCGGGCGACCGTCGACGCGGTCGCCGAGGAGGTCCGCGCCGCCGGCGGCGTGGCCGAGGTCGCCGAGCTCGACGCCCTCGACGAGCGGGCGATCGAGCAGCACGTCGCGGGCGTGGTCGAGAGGGCCGGGCGCGTCGACGTCTCCTTCAACGCGGCCGGGATCAAGCAGGAGGGCATCCAGGGGATCCCGCTGGTCGAGCTGCCGGCGGAGAGCTTCGCGCTGCCGGTCCGGGTCTACTCGACGTCGCACTTCCTGACCGCCCGGGCGGCGGCCCGCCACATGCTGCGGCAGAGGTCGGGCGTGATCCTGACGCTCACGGCGACGCCGGCCCGGTTCGCCGCGCCGCTGGTCGGCGGCATGGGCCCGGCCTGGGGGGCGGTGGAGGCGCTCACCCGGGGCCTCGCCGCCGAGCTCGGACCGCACGGCATCCGCGTCATCTGCCTGCGGCCCGACGGCATCCCGGAGACGGACACCATCGGGGTGGTGTACGGGCTGCACGCCCGGGGCTCCGGGATGACGCGCGAGGCGTTCCAGGCCCTGATGGAGGGGCAGACCCTCCGGAGGAAGCTGCCGACGCTGGCCGAGGTGGCCGACGCCGCGGCCTTCGTCGCCTCCGACCAGGCCAGCGCCATGACCGGCGCCGTCGCCAACCTGAGCGGCGGCTCCATAGTCGACTAGTCTCGGAGAGCCACGAAGGAGGAGCCGAACGGTGAGCTCGACCGCCGCCCACCCGCCGCACCGCCGCGGACTCTTGGCCGCTGACGCCGAGGCGTTCCAGCGCCTCGCCGAGCCGTACCGGCGCGAGCTGCAGCTCCACTGCTACCGGATGCTCGGCTCGGTCCAGGACGCCGAGGACCTGGTCCAGGAGACGTTCCTGCGCGCCTGGCGAGGCTTCCCCGCCTTCGAGGGGCGCTCCTCCCTTCGGAACTGGCTCTACCGGATCGCCACCAACGCCTGCCTCAACGCGCTCGCCAGCCGTGCCGTGGCCCGGCGCCTCCTGCCGGAGGCGCTCGGGCCGCCGGCCGGCTCGCTGCCCGAGGGCGCCCCCGCGTCCGACGTCGCCTGGCTGGAGCCCTACCCGGACGCCCTGCTGGAGGGCGTCCCGGACGCCGCGCCGGGCCCGGAGGCGCGGTACGAGATGCACGAGTCGGTGCAGCTCGCCTTCGTCGCCGCGATCCAGCACCTGCCGCCCCGCCAGCGGGCGGTCCTGCTGCTCCGGGACGTGCTGGGCTGGTCGGCCGCCGAGACGGCCGGGCTGCTGGAGTCCACCGTGGCGTCGGTGAACAGCGCCCTCCAGCGCGCCCGGGCCACGCTGGAGCTGCGGCAGCCAGGCGCCCAGCCGGCCGGCCAGCCGCAGCCCGACGAGCGGCAGCGGGCGCTGCTGGAACGCTACGTCCGCACCTGGGAGGACCGCGACCTCGACGGCTTCGTGGCGCTGCTCAGGGAGGACGTCGTCCTGACCATGCCGCCGTGGCCGCAGTGGTACGTGGGGCGCGCGGCGGTCCGGGAGGTCTTCGCCTGGGTGTGGAAGCAGCAGCGGTTCCGGATCGTCCTCACGGCGGCGAACCGGCAGCCGGCGCTCGCCATGTACGCCCGCGGCGGCGGCGAGCCGAACTGGGAGGCGCACGCCATCCAGGTGCTGTCCTTCCGGGGCGACGCGGTCGGGGCGCTGACCACGTTCCGGGATCCGAGGCTGTTCGCCAGGTTCGGCCTGCCGGACGTCCTGGACCGCTGACGGCGGCCTGCCTGTGGCAGTCGGGCAGAACCCCGGGCGCGTTTCGCGCGTCCAAGTCCGTGATGGTCATCGACGGGCCGAACGCGCAGCTGATCGCCGAAGCCCGGCGCGGCAGCGAGGCGGCCTTCGAGTCGCTCGTCCGGCCCCTGCTCGGCCAGGCCCACCGGCTCGCCTACGGCATGCTGCGCGACCTGCCGGCGGCCGAGGACGTCGTGCAGGACGCGACGTTCAAGGCCTGGCGCCGGTTCCACCAGTTCCGCGAGGGGACCAGCATCCGTCCCTGGTACCTGGCCATCGTCGCCAACGAGTGCCGGACCGCGCTGCGGGGCCGGTGGCGCACCGTGCTCACCGTCGAGCAGCCTCCCGAGCGGGCGATCGCCACCGAGGAGGCGCAGGTGCTCGCGCTCGACCTGGAGCGCGCCATCGGGCGCCTCAGCGTCGACCACCGCCTGGTGATCTGCCTGTACTACTACTTGGACCTGCCCCACGACGAGATCGGGCGGCTGCTGGGCCAGCCCGTCGCGACGATCAAGACGCGCCTGCACCGGGCCGTGCGCAGCCTGCGCCGGCGCTTCCCGATTCCCGAGGACTGGACGTCATGAGCGAGGAACGACTCCACGGGGAGGTGCGGCGCGCCCTGGACCGCGGCTACCGGTCGCTGGAGGCGCCGGCGGCCGACCGGATCCTCCGCCAGGCCATGGCGCCCCGGGACGGCGTGCGGCCGGATGCCGGACCGTGGGCCGGCCAGGCCCCGAACGGCCGCCTCTCGCCGAGGGACCGCCACAGCCTCGCCGCGGTGGCCGCTGTGGCGATCGCGGCCCTGACCGTGGCGACGCTGCTCGCCGTCCACGGCCTGCACC
>JBKPCH010000029.1:0-17555 GCA_046727275.1 Candidatus Dormiibacterota bacterium | reverse complement strand
GGCTAAGGCTGCGGGCCCCGCCGCGGTGGTCGAGCGCGGCCGGCTGCCGCGGCGCGCCACTCGGCCAGGAGGCCACCGAGCGACCGCGCCGGCCGCCCGGTCACGCGCTCCGGGTGCTTCATGGTCGCGATGGACCCGGTCGTCGCAGGTGTTCCCGGCCTGGGTGCTCATGGTCACGATGTCCGTGGGCCGGCATCGGCGGCGCCGTGGCCTCGGCTATCGCCCGGGCGCTGGGCGCCGGCCGACGGGGCGACGCCGATCAGCTCGTCGCCCACGCGCTGCTCGTCGCGGTGGACATAGCCCTTCTGTTCACCGGCGCCCAACGGCTGAGCGGCCCGGCGCTCTTCCACCTCATGGGCGGACAGGGGCCGGTGCTCCGAGCAGCCGCCACTAATCCGCCATCGCCTTCGATGGCAGCGTGACCGTGTGGCTCGTCAGCACCCTCGCCGGCGTCCTCCCCGGCACCGGCGAGATGGTGGTCCCGGCTGGCGTCATCGTCGGGGGCGAGGTCCTGCACCTGGTGCTCGCCCCGACCCTGATCTTCGGTCTTGGGCCGGCCCCGCGCTCGCCTACCCAGCTATGACCCGATTGAGCCGAGCAACTCATCACTGGTCTCTTCAGGCCAATGGGCGGCGCGTTCCCACCAGCTGATCGGCAACCGAGAGACGCTGTAGCTGGGGCCGTCGTTCCGGCTACCGTCGGGCGCATGACGATCCAACGCATGGAGCACGTGGGCATCGTGGTCGACGACCTCGCGGCCGCGACGGCGTTCTTCGTCGAGCTCGGACTCAAGCTGCAGGGCGAGGGGCCGGTCGAGGGCGGTTGGGTGGACCGCGTGGTGGGGCTCGAGGGCGTCCGGGCGGAGATCGCGATGGTGGAGACCCCGGGAGCCAATGGACCAGCACTACGGAGTGCGCGACTGCGCCTTCCGCGATCCGTCCGGCAACATGATTCGGATCATCCAGCCCCGCTCCTGACCACACCCCCAGGGTTTGGCATCAAATCAGCGATCGAGCAGGGCCTTGAACAGCGCTGGCGGCAGGCTCCGGACGGGCTACCCTGGCCCGGTGCAGCACGCTGCCGACTCGCACGATCTCATCCGGGTGCACGGCGCCCGCGAGAACAACCTGAAAAACGTGAGCGTCGAGATCCCCAAGCGCCGGCTGACGGTCTTCACCGGCGTCTCGGGCTCCGGCAAGAGCTCGCTCGTCTTCGCCACCATCGCCGCCGAGTCGCAACGGCTGATCAACGAGACGTACAGCGCCTTCGTCCAGGGCTTCATGCCGAGCCTGAGCCGCCCGGACGTGGACCTGCTCGAAGGGCTGACCACGGCGATCGTGGTCGACCAGGAGCGGATGGGCGCGAACTCCCGGTCCACCGTGGGCACCGCCACCGACGCGAACGCGATGCTGCGCGTCCTCTTCAGCCGCCTCGGTGCGCCGAGCGCCGGACCGCCGTTCCACTACAGCTTCAACGAGCCCGCCGGGTGGTGCCCCCGATGCGAGGGCAGGGGCACGGTCACCGACATCGACCTCGACGAGCTGTTCGACCGCGACAAGTCGCTCGCCCAGGGCGCCATCACCATCCCGGGCTACACCGCCGACGGCTGGAACGTGCGCCTCTTCGCCGAGTCCGGGTTCCTCGACCCGAACAAACCGGTCCGCGACTACACCGAGCAGGAGCTGCACGACTTCCTCTACAAGGAGCCCGTCAAGGTCAAGTTCAACTCGATCAACCTGACGTACGAGGGGCTCGTCCCGAAGGTGCAGAAGTCCTTCCTGCAGAAGGACAAGGACGCCCTCCAGCCGCACATCCGAGCGTTCGTCGAGCGCGCCGTCACCTTCACCGCGTGTCCGGAGTGCGGCGGCACGCGGCTCAACCAGCCCGCGCTGGCCTCCCGGATCGACGGCATCAACATCGCGGAGGCCTGCGCCATGCAGATCAGCGACCTCGCCCGGTGGGCGCGCGGCATCACCGCACCCTCGGTGGCCCCGCTGCGCGCGACCCTGGGGCAGACCCTCGACTCCTTCGTCGAGATCGGGCTCGGGTACCTCAGCCTGGACCGGGCGTCGGGGACGCTGTCTGGCGGCGAGGCGCAGCGGACCAAGATGATCCGGCACCTCGGCTCCAGCCTCACCGACGTCTCCTACATCTTCGACGAGCCCACCGTCGGGCTGCACCCGCACGACATCCAGCGGCTGAACGGGCTGCTGCTGCGGTTGCGGGACAAGGGCAACACCGTGCTCGTCGTCGAGCACAAGCCGGAGACGATCGCCATCGCCGACCACGTGGTCGACCTCGGGCCCGGCGCGGGCGCCGAGGGTGGCGCGGTCTGCTTCGAGGGCGACGTCGACGGCCTGCGGGCCTGCGACACGCTCACCGGACGCCACCTCGGCTACCGGGCCGCGCTCAAGCCGCACACCCGGAAGCCGACCGGCCGGCTGGAGATCCGCAACGCGACCTGGCACAACCTGCGCGACGTGAGCGTGGACATCCCGCTCGGGGTGCTCTGCGTGGTCACCGGGGTCGCGGGGTCGGGCAAGAGCTCGCTGATCCACGGGTCGATGCCAAAGGGGGCGGGTGTCGTTGCGATCGACCAGACGCCGATCCGCGGCTCGCGGCGCAGCAATCCCGCCACCTACACGGGGCTGCTCGACCCGATCCGGACGGCGTTCGCCAGGGCGAACGGGGTCAAGCCCGCCCTGTTCAGCGCCAACTCCGAAGGGGCCTGCCCGAACTGCGGCGGCAACGGTGTCATCTACACGGACCTGTCGTTCATGGAGACCGTGGCATCGGTGTGCGAGGAATGCCAGGGCAAGCGCTTCCAGGCCAGCGTGCTGGAGTACGAGCTCGCCGGCCGGGACATCAGCGAGGTGCTCGCGATGTCGGTCACCGAGGCGCTGGCGTTCTTTGGCAGCGGCGCGGCGAAGACGCCCGCCGCCCGGGAGATCCTCGGCCGCATGGCCGACGTCGGGCTCGGCTACCTCAGGCTCGGGCAGCCGCTCCCCACGCTCTCCGGTGGCGAGCGGCAGCGGCTCAAGCTCGCCATCCAGATGGCCACCGACGGCCGTATTTACGTGCTGGACGAGCCGACGAGCGGTCTGCACCTCGCCGACGTCGAGCAGCTGCTCAAGCTGCTCGACCGGCTGGTGGACGCGGGGAAGTCGGTGATCGTCATCGAGCACCACCTCGCGGTGATGGCGCATGCTGACTGGATCATCGACCTCGGCCCCGGCGCCGGCCACGACGGCGGGCGGGTCGTGTTCGAGGGCCTGCCGGCGGACCTGGTCGCCGCCCGGCACACCCTCACCGGCCAGCACCTCGCGGAGTACGTCGGCACCGGCGCCTCTACAGTGGACAGAAAGTTGTCATAGCCACTCATCGTCGTGCCGGGTACTGCACGACCTGCTGGAAGGTGGGCCGGTTGACCCATGGGATCCCGGGCACCTGCAGCGCTCCCGTCGGCTGGAACTGGATGTCATCGCGGGCCGGGTTGCACTGACCGCTGCCGCCGTTCGACCGCGCGCACGTCCACGCTGCAGGGTCGGAGGAGCCGTAAGCCTGCGTCAGCGCGTCGATCGCCCCCTGCAGGGCGCCCAGCACCGCAGCCTGGCAGGCTGTCAGGCTTCCGCTGCCGCAGTAGCTCTGCGAGTAGGCGTTGGGGATAGACGGGTCCAGCGCCTGCCGCATCGATCGCTGCAGGTATCCCTCCCAGCCGCCATCGTAGGCCGATCCACCGGGCCCCGGCGGATCGTTGAGGCCCATGATCGAGGTCAGCTGTCCGAACTGCGCCGGACTCAGCCAGGGGTCGAAAACGGCGTGCGCAAGCCGTGGATAGAGAGCGTCCATGACGGCGACGGCGCTGCCCATGTCGTACGCCTGGGCGTCGGCGAGCGCTCGCCGGTGGGCGCCGGCCGCCGCCCAACCCTGCAGCAGTGCTGCCACCTGGCGCTGTTCGGGCGTGAGGCTCACCGGCCGCAGCAGGGCCAGCACCGGCGCGACGAGCTGCGACCCGTCCAGGTCTACCGTCGCAGCGTCCTCCATCGCGTTGACGACGTCGGCCCGGCTGGTCTCGCCGCCGGCGACTGCGCGCCGCAGCCGGTCGCTCAACGACTGCACACGGAACACCGGACCGTACGCGTAGTTGTTGTCCGCCGCCGACCACTCTGGCGCTGGCTTGTTGTTCCAGTTGGTCAGGAAGCCGGACCGCGGGTTGATCGCATGCGGGTGAGGGTCGTTGGGCAAGCCGGTCGCAGGGAGGAAGCCCCGCCACTCCCACTCGCCGGTCCCCCAGCTGGGGAAGTTCGGGTCCACCCCTCGGGCCCGGATCGGCAGCCGGCCCGCCGAGTAGTAGGCGATGTCGCGGGCGTCGGCGTAGAACCAGTTGAAGGTGCCGGTCGATCTGGCCGCCGTGCGGAGGAAGTCGTGCGCGCCTCGAATCCGGTCCGGGTCGTTCCACTCGAGGAACGCTGCCGCAGAGCTGAGCTCGTCGAACCAGGTCGAGCGCTGGAGGGACACGGCGACGGGGACGGCCGTGCCAGTGGTCGGGTCATCCGCGGTCGTGCGGCCGACGACGGGGCCGTGGACCGTCCGCTCGATCTGGATCGTCACCACCGCCCCCTGTGGTGCCGCCGGCGTCGGCCCCGCGACCTCCCGGTCCGTTCGCTCGTACATCGCGACGCACCTGCCGTTGAAGACGTAGCTCGTGCTGGACATCGTCGGAGCCGAGCCGTCGGGGTTGCAGAGCTTTTCGAGGCGCTGATCGGTGATGTCGGACCCCGCCGAGGTGGCACTCCAGGCGTAATCGGCGCCCCGGCCCAGCTCCACGTAACCGCTCGAGCCGGGGAAGGCCGCCCCACGGGCCGAGATCCCCGGACCATGGATGTCCTCTTCGTGAAGGAACGCGGGTGCCGAGTAGCCGACCTGAGGCCCGAAAACGGCGATCGGACGGCCGTCCTCGGTCTTCGAGCCCGCGACCAGCAGGGCGTTGCTCATGTCGCGGCGAGGCAGCAGCGTGAAGCCGACATCGATCGAGGACGCTCCAGCGGTCACACGGCCCAGGCCGGCGCCGGGCGCGGGCGGCGGACCGCTGTTGCACGCGCTGCTGGTCGGCGGCTGGAGCGGCACAGCCACGGCGGCCGGGTTGACGGAGCCGCCGGTCAGGTAGGGGAAGGGCGTGCCGATCGTGGTCGGCGCTTCGGGGTCGTTCTGGGAGCGGAAGTCGTGCCAGATGGAGGTCCCCCTCCCGGCGCCGTACCTCGCGACCAGCGAATCGTGGAAGAGCGCGCTGCTCACCTCGTTCCCACCGCCCGACGCGAAGATCGCCTGGACGATCGTTGCCACCGCCACCACGTCCGTCACCTTCCAGAGCGCCGGCACCTGCCGCAGCGACAGGTACTCGACCGGCAGCAGGCTCGGGTCGGAGACGGCGGCCGCAATGAAGGCGTTGACCCCGGCCACGTACGCGTCGATGTCCATCTGCACCTGCTGTCCCTCGGTGCGTTTGGCGCTGAAACGGGCGGGGAACTCGGCCGCCAGCTGGTCGAACTGCTGCTGCAGCTCGGGCTCGCTGTAGCCGGCCGCCGCGGCCACCGAGCAGTCCATCGCGATCGCGGCCGGCGTGGCACCGGTGAGCTCGGCCAGGCGGGCGCGTCCGACGTGGCGCAGCACGTCCATCTGGAAGAGACGGTCCTCGGCCGCGGCGAAGCCGGCTCCGAACTCCGTCGCATCCCGCGTCGCCCCGTAGACGTGAGGAATGCCGAACGACCGGTCGCGGACGATCACCAGGGCCGGCGTGGGCTGCTCCACGCGAGCCACGTCACCCGAAGCGGCACCCAGGCGAGCGGCCTTGAAGTAAGTGCCAAGCTGCGATTGCTGGAGGTCAGGCGCGACCTGGAGGAGGTCCGAGTACATGGAACGCTGGTCCTGCGAGTGGGGCGGCTGCTGACCAGCCCGCAGCTCGGGCAGCGTGACCAGCCCATTCTCGCCCGGCGCCAGCACGTTGAGCACCTGGCCGCCCGAGCAGTCGAGGAACACGGGCCCCACCGGCGGGCTGATGGTGACGCAGCCAGAGGCGGCCGCGGCGGGAACGGATGGCATTGCCAGCATGGTCGCGTACAGCATGGCGATGCCGAGATAACCGAGCTTTCGGTGCATCAGGCTCATTCCCTCCTGCCTCACCCGCCAGCAGGCCCTGCCCGGGATCTTGAGGGTAGCTCTCAGGCCGGCACTGCGGGACGTCGTTCTGCCGGTTGATCCGCCGGCGGCGCCGCTCCTACGATGAGATCACCGCCGTTCGAAGCATGCGGCCCCCATGGAGGGAGAGTGTCGTGCTGGATCGCATCTCATATCGGCCCCGTGTCGCGTTCGCCGGTGTCGTCGGCGCCACCCTGCTCTGTTTGGGTGGGGTGCCCCCCGTCTCCGCCGCCGTCCCGCCACCAAAGCTGCCCCCCCACCAGGCAGTGGCCATCGGCACCGGAGGCGCCGTGGCCAGCGTGGATGGCCTGGCGACCCGAGCCGGCATCGAGATACTCGACCGCGGTGGAAACGCCGTGGACGCCGCGGTCGCCGTCGCGGCCGCCCTCGGCGTGACCGAGCCGTACGTCGCCGGCATCGGCGGCGGCGGCTTCATGACCATCTACGTCGCCCGCGAGCACCGCATCGTCACGATCGACGGTCGGGAGAAGGCGCCACAGGCGTTCTCCGAGGACGCTTTCATCGATCCTGGGACCGGGAAGCCCATTCCCTTCTTTCCGCAGAGGGTCACGAGTGGGATGGCCGTCGGCGTGCCTGGCACGCTCATGACATGGCAGGCTGCCGCGAGCCGCTACGGTACGATGCCCCTTCGACGGCTGCTTCAACCCGCCATCATCGACGCAGAACGTGGTTTCGCGCTGGACCAGGACCTCCACGACCAGACCGCGCAGAACCTGCCGCGGTTCCAGGCCTTCACCTCCACCAGGGCCCTCTATCTGACGCCGGACGGTCACGTGCCGGCCGTCGGGACGATCCTGCGCAACGCTGACCTCGCGGCCGCCTATCGCCTGATCGGCCGTGACGGGGTCGGTGCCCTCTACGGCGGACCAATCGGGGCGGCGCTGGTCGACACTGTCCAGCACCCGCCGCTCGCTCCAGACGCGAACCTCGGCTTTCCCGTACGGCCCGGCTTGATGACGCAGTCCGACCTGACGGCGTACACCGCCCCCGAGCGCGAGCCCACTCACGTGGGGTACCGCGGGCTGGACGTGTACGGCATGGCACCGCCGTCCAGCGGTGGCTCTACCGTCGGCGAGGCGCTCAACATCCTGGGCGGGTTCGACCTGTCGGGCCCCGACCGCGCGCTTTCGCTTCACCGCTACCTCGAGTCTTCCCGGCTCTCCTTCGCGGACCGCAACCGCTGGATCGGCGACGCCGATTTCGTGAGCGTTCCCCTGCAGGGGCTGCTGTCGCCCGGCTTCGCCGGCGAGCGCCGCTGCCTCATCGGCCCGACCGCGCTCACGAGCCCCGTGCCCCCGGGCAGTCCGTTCCCGCCCTTCAGCCCGACGTGTCCTGGTTCGGGTGCAGCGTCCGCCGGATCGGCGGAGGACCTGGGCTCCACCAACCACCTGACCGTCGCCGATCGCTGGGGCAACGTCGTCAGCTACACGAACACCATCGAGCAGATCGGCGGCAGCGCCATCGCGGTGCCCGGCTGGGGCTTTCTGCTCAACAACGAGCTCACGGACTTCGACCCTGCGCCGCTGTTCGCCGGCGTGCCCGACCCCAACCTGCCCGCCGGAGGCAAGCGCCCGCGCTCCAGCATGAGCCCGACGATCGTGCTCCGGGGAGGCCGGCCGCTGCTTGCAGTCGGAAGCCCTGGCGGCTCCACCATCATCACGACCGTGCTCCAGATCCTGGTGAACCGGCTCGACTTCGGCATGTCCCTGCCCGCGGCGATCGCGGCCCCGAGGGCGTCACAGCGGAACACGGCCCTGACGGACGCGGAGCCAGGCTTCGTCGCTCTGTACGGACAGGAGCTCCAGGCCCGGTTCGGACAGCGGTTCAACCCGACGGATCAGATCGGGGCAGCCACCGGCGTCGAGTTCCTCCCGGGCGGGCTGCTGGAGGCAGCCGCGGAGCCGGTGCGTCGCGGTGGCGGCGACGCCGAGGTGGTTTCTCCCCAAGCCCCGCAGTGATCGATCCGACCGCCGGCGCGCCGGCATACGAGTCGGACGCCCTCCGGTTCCCGTCGACGCTGCGTGAGGCGATCGCGGCGCTCGAGGAGGGCGCGGTCGCCAGGGCGGCGTTCGGCGACGACGAGAGCTGAGCGCGTCCGCGCGGGCCTGGCTTGCTGGCGGCCGTCGTGGGGATGCGGAGGACGGAGGAGCTCATGAGCGGGCGTCCGCACGACGACGCGGCGACCTGGGCCGGCGCGCTCGCAGACCACGGCTGGCCGGAGGGCGACCACGACCGGCAGCACCGTACCTTGTCGGCCATGCTGATCGGGCGCGATCGGCCCTACCACGGCTGGACCCTCGTGGTGGGCCTCGGGGTCATCGCCATCGTCGTCTACGGCACAGTGCAGTACTTCTTCGGCGTGCTGGTGGTGCCGGTCGGCAGGGAGCTGGGCTGGAGCCGCGCCGAGCTCTCGCTCGGCTACTCGACCTCGCTGGCGCTCGCGGGCCTCCTTGGCCTGCCGCTGGGCCGCTGGATCGACCGCCACGGGGCCCGGGGCTTGCTCGCCCTCGGCTCCCTGTTCGGCGGCCTCTCCCTGATCGCCCTCAGTCGTGTCAACGCGCTCTGGCAGTGGGAGCTGCTCTGGGGCGGCGGCCTCGGCCTGGCGGGCGCCATGACCCTGTACCCGGTCACCATGACCGTGGTCGCCAACTGGTTCCACCGTCGGCGCGGCACGGCGATGGCCACGCTGACCGTCCTGGGGGGCCTCGCCTCCCCGATCTTCATACCCCTGGCGGGCTGGCTGGTGCCGCACGTGGGCTGGCGTCAGACCCTGGTCCTCTTCGGCCTCGCACAGCTGCTGATCGCCCTGCCGCTCGCCCTGCTGTTTGTCAGGCGCCACCCGGAGGACGTCGGCCTCTTCCCGGACGGCGCCCCCTCGGCGGGCCGCGCGGCCTGCCGCCTGGAGCTGGGCGTCGAGCTGCGGCCCGCGGCAAGGCACCCGGCCTTCTGGACCCTCACCCTGGCGGCCCTCGCCGGCCTGGGAGGCAGCAACGTCCTCTTCGCGCACCAGGTCGCGTATATGATCGGCCGGGGCCAGCCGCCGGAGGTCGCCGCCAGCCTGGCTGGCGCGGTCGGGCTGGCGAGCTTGCCCGGCCGGCTGTTCCTGAACCTCCTCAGCGATCGGCTGCCCGCACAGCGCCTGCTGGCCGCCAGCCAGTGCATGCTCGCGCTGGGCGTGGGAGCGCTCGCGTTGGGTGGCAGCCTGGCCGGGCTGCTGGCCTACGTCGTCATCTTCGGCGCGGTTTTCGGCGCCACCTCGCCGCTGACCGCCTCAGTTCGTGCCGAGCACTTCGGGCGCCGGGCCTTCGCCAGCATCGGCGCAGTGCAGGGCATCCCGGCCCTCGGCGGTGCGGCGCTGGGGCCGCTCGCCGCCGGCTGGACCCACGACCGCGCGGGCAGCTACGTGCCCGCGCTTCTGGCGGTCGCCGCGCTCTACGTGGTCAGCGCGGCCGCCATGTTCCTCACGCCACTGCCCGCCCGATCTACCGCGCCGCCACCGCTGGGAGGAGCGTAGATGCTTTTTCGAAGTACGACATGCCCGGGACCGGCCCTGGCCGCATCCTGACCCGGGAGGCAAGGTACCGGTGACCGGCCGGGGGGCGAACAAGCGAAAAAAGGACAGCAAGCGAATTTTCGGCGCTGGCGGAGAGGGAGGGATTCGAACCCTCGAGGGGGCTTCACACCCCCTACCCGCTTAGCAGGCGGGCGCTTTCGGCCACTCAGCCACCTCCCCGCGCTCCCGGTCCGGGCCGGACCCGGACGGCACCCCGGCCCGGCGAGCCGGGCCGCTGGGGCGTTGCGCGAGTCGATACAGTGTACCGGGGACCGTGTCGGATTTGGCGGCCCCGCCGGGCGCCGAGGCGGAGCGCGGAGCGTGGCTGCTTGACGCGCGCAGCGGCCGCTCCCCAAACTGATCGACCCACGGCGGCTCGGCCGCACACCACTGAGCCATGGCGTCTTTCCAACGGAGCAGCTGATCGTCCCGATGCGCGCACCCGGCGGTCCCGGAGCGGCCCCGGGCTGGGGTCCAGGCCGCAAGCAGGCCTTCGGCGCCGCGCCCGGCCCGCGCAGCCGCGTCTGGTTCACCATCGCCAGGGGCAACCTCAGCGACGTCTTCTACCCCGCCATCGACCGGCCGGTCCTCCAGGGCCTCCGCTTCCTCGCCGCCGCGCCCGGCATGCCGCCCTATGACGACGCCGCCGAGTCGATGCACGAGATCCGCTGGCTGGAGCCCGGGATCCCGTGCTTCACCATCGAGAGCAGCCACGCCGAGTACCGCCTGACGACCGAGCTGGTCGCCGACCCCGAGGGCGACGCGCTGGTGCTCTCCGGCCTCTTCCGGCCCGAGCTGCCCGACGTGCGGCTGTACCTCCAGGCCGTCCCCCACGGCGTCGTCGACGGCCAGGTCCTGGACCGGGAGCCGCCCGTCCTGGCCGCCCGCCAGGGCAAGGTCTGGACGGTCCTCGTCGGGCCGTTCGGCCGCTGCAGCGCCGGCTACCTGAACAGCTCGGACCTGTTCGTCGACCTTCACGACAGCGACGGCGAGATGACCGTCGAGTACGGCGTCGCCACCCGCGGCCACGTGGGCCTCGGCGCCGAGCTCGACGTGCCCGGCGGCGCGTTCCAGCTCGCGCTGGGCTTCGGCGCCACCCTGGCCGCCGCGGACGACGCCGCCCACGGCGCCCTGGTCCGGGGCGCGACCGCGCTGCGCGAGGCCTTCGCGCGCGCCTGGCGCGCCCAGCCCGGTCCCGACCGCAACCTGCTCAAGGTGGCGGGGGACGGGGGAGACCTGGCGCTCGCCTCCATCGCCGTCCTGCGCTGCCTCGAGGACAAGCAGCGCCGGGGCGCCTTCGTGGCCGCGCCGGCGGCGCCGTGGGGCGACGTCCACCATCCCTACACCGTGGTCTCCAACCGCGACCTGTTCCACGTCGCCTCGGCCCTCGTCGACGGGGGCGACCCGCCCGCCGGCCTGCGCGCCCTGCGCTACCTGCAGAGCACCCAGCGCGAGGACGGCAGCTGGCCGCTCCGGTACAGCGTCACCGGCGCCGCCCAGGCGAGCGGCCTGGACCTGGGCCAGGTCGCCTACCCGATCCTGCTCGCCTGGCGGCTGGGCGTGCTCGGGGCCCTGGACCACGACCCCTACCCGCGGCTGGTCCGGCGGGCCGCCTCCTGCATCGTCGCCGTGGGCCCGGTGACCGAGCTCGACCGCTGGATGGACGGCGGCCCGGGCGCCTCGCCCTCCAGCCTCGCGGCGGCCGTCTCCGCGCTGCTCGCGGCGGCCGACTTCGCGGACGACGCGCGCGAGGCGGCCGCGGCCGAGCACCTGCGGGTCGTCGCGGACTACTGGTGGGACTCGCTGGACCGCTGGACCTACGTCGAGTCGGAGCAGCGCTATGTCAGGCTCGCGCCGGACCTGGAGATCGGGCCCCGCCGGGGCGACGCCGTCGGCCTGGAGTGCCTGGAGCTGGTCCGCCGGGGCCTCCGCCAGCCGTCCGACGCGCGCGTCCTCAGCAGCCTGGCCCGCGTGGACGCCGACCTCCGGGTGCCGCTGGCGGCCGGTAGCGCCTGGCGCCGCTATGGCGGCGACACTTATGGCGAGGGCGCCGACGGACGTCCCTGGCAGCCCGACCACCCGGGCGTGGGCAGGCCGTGGCCGCTGCTGATCGGCGAGCGCGCCCACCACGCGCTCGCGGCTGGCGAGCAGGTCGTCGACTACGTCCGCCGGCTGGAGGCGTGCGCGGGGCCGGAGCTGACGCTGTCCGAGCAGGTGTGGGACGGCGACGACCGTCCCGGCGACGGGCTCCGGGCCGGCGCCCCGACGGGCAGTGCGGCTCCCTTCGGATGGGCGCACGCCGAGTACGTGCGGCTCCTGGCCGCCGTCGCCAGCTCCAGCCTGCCGGATGTGATCGAGCCGGTGCGCCGGCGCCACCAGGCCGGTTTGCCGGCCGTCAGACGCGTCGTCTGGCACCACCGGCACCGCGTCCGCTGGCTGCCTCGGGGCCGCGGCCTGCGCATCCAGCTGCCGCGGCGCGGGGCCGTGGTCTGGACGCCCGACGGCTGGTCGACGTCACGCGTGGTCCAGGCCCGCGACACCGGCCTCGGCTGCTGGATCGCCGACCTGCCGGCGCAGCACCTGCGGGCGAACGCGGTCGTCGAGTGGACGGCCAGCTACCGCGACGGGCGGACCGAGGGCGGCAACTACCGGCTCACGGTGGAGTCGCCAGGCTGACCGGCCGGGGAGACGCCCTGGAGCTTGGAGGAGCTGCCCGGACGCTCGGGCCAGCGGGTCCAGGCGCCCGCGAGGAGCGCCACGCCCAGGCCGAGCAACGCCGTCCCGGTCACGAACCGGGTCGTCGGCTCGAGGTGGACCGGGCCGGCTTCCAGCGCGCCGCCCGCGCAGATGGCGATCCAGGCCAGCGCCGCCACCCGTAACTGGGCCGGCGACCAGGCCCGGCCGGGGTGGATCCAGCGAGCGGTCGGCAGCGGCCGGCCGGTCACGAACATCAGGCAGTAGAGCAGCGTGCTGGCCGCCATCAGCACCCAGGCCCACGTCCGCACTGCAGCCAGCACGTCCATACCTGTAGATCGTATCGGTGGACGGGCCCGGGTGGTTCCACCATACGGATCAGTCTGGTGGGGCGCGTCAGTCGTCGTCGTCGCCGAGGTCGAGCCGCAGCTCGTCGGCCGGGTCGTCGTCGAACTGGCTGTGCAGCTCGCCGCAGTCCGCGCAGCGGTAGAACTCGCCCACGAAGCCCTTCTGCCAGACCGAGTAGCTGACCACGCCCGGCTCCTCGACCAGGATCTCCTGCTCCAGGCGCCAGATGACCTGCTCCCACGTCCCCCGCTCGCCCGAGAGCTGCTCGTCGAGCACGATCAGGCAATAGGGATGGGGATCGCCCCAGACCATGGAGACCTCGCCCAGCCGCTCGTCCTCGTCGTTGACGATCGACCATTGCTCCGCCGTCCGGGCGCGGGTGGCGCGGACCAGGCGCAGGCCGGTCCAGAAGCGCTCGGCGGCCTCGCGCTCGGCCTTGTCGTGCTCGGCCTGGGCCTCCTGGAACGCCCCCCACATCCGCATCAGGTGGTTGCGGAACCGGTGGTAGATGGGGAGGAGGCGCGGCTGGCTCTTGGGCGAGCCGATGATCTGCTCGAAGGCGTGCTCGAAGGCGGCCTCGACCCGCTCCTGCCGGTCGCTGAGGTCGGGCGCCCAGCTGTCGTCCTCGCTGAGCCGCATCGACTCGTTCAGGACCACCTCGAAGTCCAGCCAGTCCTCGCCGAACTCGGGGACGAACACGTTGTCGACGATGTCGGCGAGCCTGTGCTCCTCGAGGAGGACGGGGTTGACCCGCGAGCGGGCGTCCGGCCACCCCTTCCAGCCCATCACGTTGTGGATCCAGTAGTCGAAGACGTTGACCGCGTACTGCAGGGCCGCGGGCGAGCTCCACATCCCGGCTGGCCACGTCTTCCGACCGGTCCTCACCTTGTTGTACAGGGCGATGACCTGCTCCTCGTCGAGGTATTCCGGTTCCATACCTCGCGCCATTGTAGGAACGGCGCCCGAACGGGCGGGGCGGGGGCCCTTCGCCGGCCGGAATACCCCCTCGGCCCGCCCCGGTACCATCAGCTGAAATGGCTTCGAATGGATTCACACCCGAGCAGGTACAGCGGTACGCCCGTCACCTGATCCTGCCCGAGGTCGGGGGGGCGGGGCAGCGGAAGCTCCTCAACACCGGCGTGCTGCTCCTGGGCGCGGGCGGCCTGGGCTCGCCCGCGGCGATGTACCTGGCGGCCGCCGGGATCGGACGCATCGGCATCGTGGACTTCGACGACGTGGACGCCAGCAACCTCCAGCGGCAGATCCTCCACGGCACGAACGACGTGGGCCGGCCCAAGGCCGAGTCCGCGGCCGAGACCCTGCGCGGCCTCAACCCCGACGTGGAGGTGGTCGAGCACCGGATCCACGTCAACTCCGAGAACGCGCTGGACGTCTTCCGGCCCTACGACGTGATCGTGGACGGCACGGACAACTTCCCGACCCGCTACCTGGCCAACGACGCCGCCTTCTTCCTGGCGAAGCCGCTGGTCCACGGGGCGATCTACCGCTTCGAGGGGCAGCTGTCCATGTTCGACGCGGCCCGGGGCACCGGCTGCTACCGCTGCCTGTTCCCGACCCCGCCGCCGCCGGGCTCCGTCCCGAGCTGCGCCGAGGCGGGCGTCTTCGGCGTGCTGCCGGGGATCATCGGCTCGATGATGGCGTTCGAGACGATCAAGCACGTGCTCGGCATCGGCGAGGGCCTCATCGGCAAGCTCCTGATCTTCGAGGGCATCGACATGGAGTTCCGCAAGGTCAACCTGCGCCGGAGCCCCGCCTGCCCGCTCTGCGGCGACGAGCCAACCGTCACCGGCCTTATTGACTACGAGGTGTTCTGCGGCGCTCCGGCCTTGGAGCCGTCCGTCGTGCCCGCCGAGGCCGCCGTCAGCTGAACCCACCGGGTAGGCTGGGCCAGACATGATCCAGCTCGACCGCGTGGACCACGGCCACCTGGACCGGGCCCGGGAGATCGTCCGATCGCTGGGGTCGGTCCTCGTGGCCTACTCCGGCGGCGTGGACTCCACGCTGCTCCTCCGGCTCGCGCTCGACGAGCTGGGCGCCGAGCGCGCCGTCGCGGTGCTCGCGTCCTCGCCCGCCTATCCCGAGGAGGAGCAGGAGGCCGCCCGCGCCCTGGCGCGCGGACTGGGCGCCCGGCTCGAGGAGGTCGAGACCCGCGAGGTCGAGCTGGAGGCCTACCGGCGCAACCTCCCGGACCGCTGCTTCCACTGCAAGGAGGAGCTGTTCGAGACGCTGGAGCCCGTGCGCCGGCGCCTGGACCTGGCCCACCTGGCCTACGGCGCCACCGCCGACGACGCCGGCGACCACCGGCCGGGCCACGGTTCCGCCGTCCGCCGGGGCGTCCGCTTCCCGCTGCTGGAGGCCGGGCTGGGCAAGGGCGAGATCCGGGCCGCGGCGCGGAGGCTGGGCCTGCCCAACTGGGACAAGCCCTCGTTCGCCTGCCTCTCCTCCCGCATCCCGCACGGCACGTCCGTCACGCCGGAGGCGCTGCGGCGCATCGGCGCCGCCGAGTCGGCGCTGAAGCGGCTGGGCCTCCGCCAGGTCCGCGTCCGCCACCACGGGGACGTGGCCCGCATCGAGGTCGAGCCGGAGGACATGGCCGGGCTGCTCGCCAGCCGGGAGGCCGTGGTCCGGGGCGTCCGCGCGGCCGGCTACGCCTTCGTCGCGCTGGACCTGGAGGGCTACGCCACTGGTAGCCTCAACCGGACGTGGAGACCGGCGACGGGGCCCGACTGACGGCCGGCGCACCGGCGACGGTCGAGTGGGACGACCGGGCGGGGGCGCTGCGGCTGATCGACCAGACCAGGCTGCCGGCCGAGGAGGCCTACGTGCTGTGCGGCACCGCCGGCGAGGTGGCGGCCGCGATCCGGAACATGGTCGTCCGGGGCGCGCCGGCCATCGGCGCCGCCGCGGCGTACGGTACGGCGCTCGCCGCGCGCGAGGGCCGCCTGGCCGAGGGCGCGGCCCTGATCCGCGCGGCCCGGCCCACCGCGCGCGACCTGTTCTGGGCCGTGGACCTGGTGTCCGCCGCGCCCGACCCGCTGCAGGCGGCGCACCGGATCGCCCGGGAGACGGTCGAGGCGTGCCGGGCCATGGGCGCCCACGGCGCCGAGCTGCTGCCGGATGGCGCGCGCGTCGTCACCATCTGCAACACCGGGGCGCTGGCCACCGTCGACTACGGGACCGGCCTGGGCGTCGTCCGGGCGGCGCACGAGCAGGGCCGTCGTCCGTTCGTCTACGTCATGGAGACGCGGCCGCGGGCGCAGGGCGCGCGGCTGACGACCTGGGAGCTGCGCCGGCTCGGCATCCCGCACCGGCTGATCGCGGACTCCGCCGCCGGCCTGCTGCTCCAGCGGGGGCTGGCCGAGGCGGCGATCAGCGGGGCCGACCGGGTGTGCGCCAACGGCGACGTGATCAACAAGGTCGGCACCTACCCCCTGGCCCTGCTGTGCCGCGAGCACGGCGTCCCCTTCTACGTGGCCGCGCCCGCAAGCACGCTGGACGGCGAGACGCCGGACGGCGCGGGCGTCGTCATCGAGGAGCGCGCCGCCGAGGAGGTGACGACCTTCGCGCCGCCCGGCACGGAGGCCTGGAACCCGGCGTTCGACGTCACGCCGGCCCGCCTGGTGACGGCGCTGGTCACGGAGCGCGGCGTGTTCGAGGACGTTCTCCCACCTCCCTTGCGGGGGTGGGTCGGGGTGGGGGGTACCGAGCAGAGGTGACCACGGCGCAGGTCGGCGTGTTCGGCGGGTCTGGCTTCTACCGCTTCCTGGACGACGTGGAGTTCGTGGACGTCGAGACGCCGTACGGGCGGCCGTCCGACCGGGTCGCCGTCGGCCAGGTCGAGGGCGTCGCGGTCGCCTTCCTGCCCCGGCATGGGTCCCGCCACGCGCTGCCCCCCGCCGCCATCAACTACCGGGCGAACGTCTGGGCGCTGAAGGAGCTGGGGGTGACCAGGGTGATCGCGCCGACGGCGGCCGGCAGCCTGCAGCCGCACGTCCGGCCCGGCGACTTCGTCGCCTGCGACCAGTTCGTCGACCGGACCTGGGGCCGAGCCGACACGTTCTTCCCGGAGGGCCCGGCCGTAGCCCACGTGAGCGCGGCCGACCCTTACTGCCCGGTGATGCGGGAGCTGGCGGTGGCGGCCGGGCGGGAGCAGGGCGTGACCATGCACGAGCGGGGGACGGTGGTCGTGATCCAGGGGCCGCGCTTCTCGACACGGGCGGAGAGCCGCTGGTTCTCCTCGATGGGCTGGGAGGTCGTCAACATGACCCAGTACCCGGAGGTGATCCTGGCCCGGGAGCTGGAGCTCTGCTACGTGAACCTCGCCCTGATCACCGACTACGACGCCGGCCTGGAGGGCCAGCCGGACGTGGCGCCCGTCAACGTGGCGGAGGTGGAGCGGGTCTTCGCCAGCAACAACGAGCGGGTGCGCCGGCTGATCCTGGGCCTGATCCCGAGGCTCCCGGCGGAGCGCACGTGCCCCTGCGCGACGGCGATGCAGGGGGCGGTGCTGGGCGGCTGAAAGTGCAAGGGGGGAGCAAGCTCCCCCCTTCCAAAACCCCCCTCTTTGTCGGGGACGTTGGGGGCACCTTCGGCGCATCCCTTCGGGCCGGGGCGCGACGCCTGGAGGGCAGGGAAGAAGGACTCACTCGCTCGGGCGAAGCCCATTCCTACGCACCGCGTCTCCTCTCCCCTCGTGGGGGAGGGAGTAGCTCCGGGCGTTTGT
>JBKPCH010000028.1:0-10048 GCA_046727275.1 Candidatus Dormiibacterota bacterium | reverse complement strand
ACGCCCGAGGACGGTCCGGTGCTGTCGCGATCGCGATAGGGCGCCGAAGGTTCGCGGCCGTGACATGACTTTCAGGCTCAAGTACGACCCGACGCCGGGGAACGCCGCGGCGTTCGCGGCTGACATCGCCGCCGCGACGCTCCGCATCTCCGGCGTCGAGTTGGACTACTCTCGCGAGAGTCTGACGCGTGTCGATGCCGTAATCGAGGACCTCCGGTCCGGCGGTCCACCTGCCGAACAGATCGCCGAGACGCTGTTCGGCTTTGGGTGCTACGTCGGCGAGGTCATGGTCCGCCGGGGTGGTGGCCGCTGGGACTCCCCGACCGGCACGGACGAGGAGGCCTTTGCCGGGTATCCGCTGATAGTCCGGTTCCCGGCTGGGGGCTGGGCCAATCCCATCCACAAGGTCTTCCGGCGCTACCGGGAAGGGGAGGAGCATCAGCTCCTCTACTTCTACGACGTGATGGTCGGCCGTTTGGCCGGCTGATCCGAGGCCCTTGGTCAGCTCCGCAAGCCCTCGACGACCTGGCGGAGTGGGGCCAGGCTCTCCCCGGCTGACCGGTCAGGGCGCTGCGAGCCGGCATCCGGCTCGATGAGATGCCCGGCGCCGCGGCGACGAGGGCGCGGCGCTGCGGGGCGGCCCCCCCGCGCCACGTTCGCGACGGTCCACAGCCTGCCTCGGTGCGATTCCACGCCGCCTGGCAGCACCCCGACCATGGCCGGTCAACGCCCTGACGAACCGGATCGAGCTCGGTTCGGAACACGGGCGACACCGGTCTCGTCGTGCGCCTCGCCAGGGAGCGCTCACTGCCGCCGGCACGACCGGTGCATGATCAGGCTGTGGTAGTGCGGCGTCTGGGGGTCCTCCTGGCGGTCGTGTGGTTTGTTCTGGTCGGCTCGCTTGCCACCCTGATGGTCGGTGTTTTCCTGGTACTGCGCCGGCTGGCACGCCCACAGCTGCGGGTGCCGTGGCTGATCGTCGCCGGCCTCCTGTTCGTGAGCGCCGTCCTCTGGGCTGCCGTGGTCGAGCCCTCGTGGCTGCTGCCGGACACGCGCGGCCTGGCCCCTGCGGATCGAGTCAGGGCGCAGACGGACCTCCGCACCACTCTGGTGACGATGCTTGGCGGGCTGGCGGTGCTCGCGGGCGCCGCCGTCGGCGCCGCCAACCTGGCGGCCACGCAGCGGATGCAGTGGCGGGCCCAGGTTACCGAACGCTTCAGCAAGGCGATCGAACACTTGGGGAACGAGAAACTTGACGTGCGCCTGGGAGCCGTGTACGCGCTGGAGCAGATCGCCCGCGATTCTCCGGAGCTGTACGGGCCGATCATGGAGGTCCTGACCGCGTACCTGCGCGAGCACGCGCCCGCGGCTTCCGGGGACACCAGTCGCGACGATCCGGTTCCTGCCGACCACCAGGCGATCGCTGCCGTGATCGCGCGCCGGCGCTGGGAGCAGGATCCGGGCGACCTCCGTCTGGACCTACACGGGGCGGATCTCCCTCGCGTTCGCTGGGAATCCGTGCGCTTGCATGGGGCGGACCTGCGCGGGGCACGGCTAGAAGGGGCGGCCCTGCGGGAGGCGCACCTGGGGAGGGCGGACCTCCGCGGGGCGCACCTGGAGAGGGCGGACCTCATCGAGGCGCACCTCGAGTGGGCGGACCTGCGCGGGGCGCACCTGGAAGGGGCGATGCTCGAAGGGGCGTATCTCGCCGCGCCGGCGCAGTTGCAGGAGGCGACGCTGTCTGACGCGGGCCTGGCACAGCTGAACCTGGAGAGGGCGGACCTCCGCGGCGCGCACCTGGAGAGGGCGGACCTCCGCGGCGCGCAGCTTGAACGGGCGGATCTGCGGGAGGCGCACCTGGCGGGGGCGGACCTACGCGGCGCGCACCTCGAGGAGGCGCACTTGCAGGACGCGCACCTGGAGGCGGCAGACCTGGAGGGGGCGCACCTGGCGGGGGCGTACGGCCTCAATGCGGAGCAGTTGAGCCTGGAGCAGCTTAAGGAGGCCACGGACCTGCCCCGGGAACTGGCCAGGCTGGTGGCAGAGGCGTCAGGGGCGTTCCCGGCCGACCCTTCCCAAACGGCCGAGGCGGCGGGCGGTCAGCCGGCCGACTAGCGCTGGCCTTGCAGATATCGACCGGCGCCGCCGGCGATTCAGCGGGAACGGCAGCTGGAGGCGGCCGGCCAGGATGGACCACGCCGGCGCCCAGGGCCAGGCGCGCCGCACCCTCTGGGACCAATAGGGGTATGACGATGACCACCACCGAAGTGACTACGGCCACCCGCCGGCGCCGCACCCGTTCGACCGCCGCCAGCAGCTCGTCGACGGCCAGCCCAGCCGGCCGCGCCTGAGCGGCGACGAGCTGCTCGCGCAGGTGACCGCCCAGGTCGACCGCTTAATCGCCAAGAACCGCGAGTTCGAGCGCGCCATCGCCAGAGCGGAGAAGGCGGCCGGCGGCGGGCTGCGCCAGGCCGCAAAGCGCGGTCCGGGCTGCAGCGGCGCGTGAGCCAGGCCCTTGCCAACGCGGGGCCGGGGTCACGCTGCTGACGGTGCCGTCGCCGTCCGCACCCGGCGCAAGATCACCGACCCCGAGGTGCTTGAGCGGCGGCGCGCGGCGTTGGACAGGGCAAGGGCGGCGCGGGCGGCGAAGAGGGCGGCTGGGGCTGGCTGACAATCGAAGGGCGTTGATCCTTGACGCCGTCCCTCCGTCGCCGTGTGCCTCTGCGCTGCAGGGAGCCGAGGTTCTTGCTGACCTGCTCGCATCCCTGGAAGAGCCTACGTGCGAATGGTCGTGGCGCTTCAGGCGTGCCTGGCCCAGGGCGAGCCGCTGGGCCGCGGCCGCGCGGTGGCGCGGCGGCGCCGCGATAACGCCACGGTTTCGACGCATTGACGGACGAGACTGCCAAGCGGGAGCGGCGCCGGTCACCGGTCATGAAGACGGGCATCGACGCGGAGCGCCGCCGAGTGTGATTGAATGGGCATGTAGGACGCCACTGCCGCCCTGTCCGTGGAGGTTGAACCAATGGTTGCTGGTTATCCTGTCCAGTTCTCGGTGGACTATCCGGACCGCTCACTTGACCGCCTGACAACCATCTTTCGGGTCTTCGTCGCGATCCCCATCGCGATCGTGCTCGGGACCGTCTCCGGAAGCACCTACCAGTGGAGCGGCCGCGGCAACGCGAACGTCGTGATCGCTGGTGCAGGCGGCCTGCTGTTCCTGGGTCCGCTTCTGATGATCTTGTTCAGACAGAAGTACCCGAACTGGTGGTTCGAATGGAACCGGGAGCTCCTTCGCTTCACGAACAGGGTGGCGGCCTACATGGCGCTAATGGACGATCGCTACCCGTCGACGGATGAGCAGCAGTACGTGCATCTGGACTTTCCCTATCCGGACGTGCCTCGCGACCTGAACCGATGGTTGCCCCTGGTCAAATGGTTCCTCGCCATCCCGCACTACGTGGTGCTCGCCTTCCTGTGGATCGCGGCCGTCGTGGTGATCATCGTCGCCTGGTTCGCCATCCTGTTCACCGAACGCTATCCGAGGAGCCTGTTCGACTTCGTGGAAGGCGTCCTTCGCTGGCAGAACCGGGTGGCCGGCTATGCACTTATCCTCGTCACTGACCGCTACCCACCGTTCCGGCTCGGGGTCTGAGGCAGCGGCGCCCTACCTCCGCCATCTCACCGCCCGCAGCTGCCCGCTCCGGGGGTCGCTCGACCTCTCCCCGGACGGTCGCCCGCAGCCTGCGCACCGTCCGCTTCCGCGACGACGGACTCGCCGCAGCGCGTGCCCGATCGCCTGGTCTTCAGCACGCGCGCCAGGCGCTCGCTGGACTGGCGGGTGGTGCTGGTCGTGGACGTCTCCGGCTCGATGGAGGTCAGGTGCGGGAACAGGACGTCGACCAGCTTCGAATCGCACGCCGGCGCGATGGTAATGAGATAAGGTCCGCGGATGAAGAAGCAGATCATAAGGACGGAGGAGGCGCCGAGCTCGCCGCTGTACAGCCAGGGGGTGAGGGTCGGATCGACGATCTACGTGTCGGGGATGGTCGGGATCGATGCGGCGACCAAGCAGCTGACGGGCGCAACGATCCAGGAGCAGACGCGGCAGGCGCTGCGCAACTGCAAGGCGATCGTCGAGGCGGGTGGGGGCAGGCTGGAGGGTGTCGTGCACGTCACGGTGCTGCTCGCGAATCCGGCGGACTTCGGGGGGATGAACGAGGAGTATGGCAAAGTGTTCGCGACGGAGCCGCCGGCGCGCCTGGTCACCAGGCTCGGGGTCGAGCTGCCGAACGTACTCGTGTCGATCATGATGACCGCGCACGTCGAGGGCTGATCGAGTAACCACGCGCGGGCCGCGCAGGTGCATCCGATGTACGGTGGATGATCCTCGCGATGCTCGCGAGCTGCGCGATGACGGCGCGTCCGGCGCCGAGCGTGCACAGCGTCATGTGCGGCGGCGTGCGCACCTACCTGGTCCACGTACGCCGCCGCTGACCGACCTCTTCGCCATGCCCGCGGCCAGCGCCAACGGCTGCACCGGGGTCGTACCCTACCTGCTGGGCAGCCCCGGCCGTTAACGCACAGTCGCGAACGTGGCGCCGGGCGGCCCTGCCGGCGGGCTACCGAGGGCGGTGCAGGGCCGGCCCGTACCAGGCCCAGCCGCGATTCGTGGGGCCACCGGACCGTGCCCAGGACGGGCATCGAAGCTAGCGACGCCAGCGGGAGCGAAGGCGTAGCCCCGGCGGGATTCGGGCGACGTCCAGTTGAACCCACCGATGGTGCCCAAGCTGCGGTTCGCGTAGCTGAGCAGCCGACTCTCCACGCTCACCCCGCCGCCTACATTCACTAGAATGAATGCGTGTCCGATGATCTGCACGCTGGATGGGATCGGGTGCTTGCCGCGTCGATCCGTCTGCAGCGGCTCGTCCCTGATGCCGTGCTCGTGGGAGGGAGCGCGGCAGCCGTTCACGTGGGACACAGACTGTCCCTCGACGACGACCACGTGGTCCGCGACCTGACCGAGCGGTTTGACCACGTGCTCGAAGCACTCGAAGCGACCGACGGCTGGGTCACGGCCCGGGTCAAACGCCCGGTCCTCATCCTGGGCAGCCTCGAGGGGGTAGAGACGGGAATCCGTCAGCTGATCCGTCAGCGGCCGCTGGAGGTCGAGGAAGTGGCCACACGGCTGGGCACCATCCGCGTCCCCACGCTACGCGAGATGGCCCGCATCAAGGCATGGCTGATCCTCCAGCGCAACGCTACCCGCGACTATCTGGATTTCGCGGCACTCGCTGACCGCCTCGGTCCCGACGCGCCCTCAATGGTGATCGAGATGGACGACTACTACGTCGACCAGCGCGGCCCCGGTGGACGGCGGATCGCAACCCAGGTGGCGAAGCAGCTCTCGGAGCCAACTCCTTACGACCTGTCCGAGATCGACCTCCGTCACTATCGCGGCCTCCTTCCTCGCTGGCAGGAATGGGCCGAGGTGTCAACCGTGTGTCGCCAGGTGGCCGTCGCCGTACTTGCTGAAGCCGCGACATGGGAGTGACCACGATCACATGATCCATCGACATCTGGACCACCCGAAAGGCACACCGCCCGCACAACGCGGGCCGGCGGCTATCGACGACCTGCTCGACCGGGGCGATCTCGAGGACTGGGCCCCGCTGGCCCGCATCGTGGCCGACGAGCCGTGGGGTTCGCTCGCGGACATGATCCTCCGCCTCTGCGCAGCGCACCCGATGTATGGGACATCCCAACTTTGGCGGGGGTACGTGGGAGCCTGTCGCGCCGCGACTCTGGGACGAGGCGGCGCCTCCTGGCCCACCAAGCCACGAAGCACCACGCTCTCCGAACTCCGCACCGCCCAGGGCTTGTCTCAAGCAGCCGTCGGTGCACACCTGGGCATGAACCAGTCGGAGGTTTCGAGGCTGGAGCGTCGTCGCGACATGCGGCTATCCACTCTCCGCAGCTACGTCGAAGCGGTCGGCGGCTGGCTACGCTTGGTGGTCACACTCTCGGAGAGCGCTCAGCAGGTCGACCTCGTAGTCGGAGGCCCGGCCAAACGCCAGCCCGAGGGGCTTGGTCCCATGGTCGACACCGGTTACAAGCACAGCGAGCAAGCGTTCGAGTAGGCCCACCTGGATTCTGGCAACTTGTGAACCTCGGCGATTCTCGACAGACTGCTGTTATTCGAGAGTATTTGGCATGCGAGGTCCTGTGGGGCCCATGTCTCTAGGTTCCCAGTCACCCCGTACTATGAGGCCTATGCGATGCCGTCGGCGGCGGTCTTGGTCTTGGACGGCGACGCGAACGCGCTGGCGGTCCAGCGACCGGCCAGCGCCTCCGCCCCACCGGCTGGCTTGAGCGGTCAGTTCATGTGCGCCAGGCGTCCGTCGATGTGCGCAGCGAGCCGGCCGGTTGACGGTTGTCGCCCACGTGGTCCCTGCCGGCGAGCCGGTCCCGGCGCCGGACCTGCGCCCCCTCCGCCCCGGCTGCCCGAGCACGTGGTGCCCGGCACCTCGTCCACCTTTAGCGGCTGCCGCTGACGGATCCCCACGGCAGGTCGGGTTTCGGCCGCGTCGCGCCTCCAGCCAAGTCCTGCGACCCTCGCCCCCTCACCGCTGGCGCCTCACACGGTGATGACGACCTTCCCTTGAGCGTGTCCCTTCGCCAGATACCGGATAGCCTCGGGGGCCTCGCTCAGCGAGTAGTTCTTATCGATGATCGGCGTGACCTTGCCGCCCTCGATGAGCTGATTCAGAACAACCAGGTCCTCTCTCCTTTCCTTCGAGATGAACGGGCGTAGCGTCTGGCTCACAAATGGCGACAGTATGGGCGCCCGGAGGATCTGGCGATCGAAGCCTCCAAGCCACCGTCCGCCCCCTTCGCCTCCCACGATGACGAGCGTCCCCCGGGGAGCAAGAGCGCGCCGGAGGTGTGACAGCGTACGGTTCCCCGCGGTGTCGAGGATGAGGTCATAGAGCTGCACCCCGGCCGCGAAGTCCTCTCGCGTGTAGTCGATCACGTGGTCCGCGCCGATCGACCGAACCAGCTCCACCTTCGTCGTGCTGCACACGCCGGTTACATCCGCGCCGAACGTCTTGGCGATTTGAACTGCGAACGTGCCAACGCCTCCCGCCGCGCCGATGATCAACACCTCCTGCCCTGGTTGGACCTTCCCCCTGTCGCGAAGTGCCTGGAGGGCGGTCAGGGCGGAGATAGGGACGGCCGCTGCCTGCTCGAAGGTGAGGTTGGCCGGTTTCGGGGCCAGCTTGTCGGGTCGGGCGCACACATACTCGGCGAAGGAGCCCTCGCAGATGCCGAAGACCTCGTCGCCAGGCTGGAACTGGGTCACGTTCGTACCGACCGCTTCGACGCGCCCGGCGACATCCCTGCCCCGCACACGGACCTTGGGTTTCCGCAGCCCGAAGCCCATGATGCGAACCAGGTACGGCAGGCCGGTCATGAGGTGCCAAACGCCGGGATCGACGCCAGCCGCGTGCACTCGTACGAGCAGGTCGTCTTCCCCGGCTACCGGTTTGTCGATGTCCCTGAGCTGCAGGACATCGGGTGAGCCGTACGTGTCTTGGACGATCGCCTTCATAGTGCCTCTCCTTCTCTATCCGGTAGTGGAACACGTCGTCGAGCGCGACGTTGAGAACCGGATGCGTCGACCGAGCCGGGCACTCCCGAGTCGAAGCGCGCCGGAGCGCGGACGGTCCTCCAGGCCGGCCATGCCCTCCCGGTTGTAGCGGTCGATCCAGCGGCGAACCGTGCGCGGGTCGTACTCGAAGAGGGCGGCGATCTCGGACGCGGTGAGGCCGCGCAGGGAGAGCCAGATCATCATCAGGCGCAGAGCGAACCGCCAGGGGCTCTGGAGCAGGGCCACGATCTGGAGCTCGCCATCGGTGGGCCGCTTGGCAAAGACGTGGGCGGGACGCAAGAATTGACGTGGCCTCGTTGGTCGTGGTGGACAGCGCCCACGAGGCTACTTCTTTCCCCTGCCCACCCCCCTTTCGATCCGAAGTGGTCGCGCGCGTAGTCCTTCGAACCGAACGCCTCAAGCTCGAGCCGGTGGCGCCCGATCATGCCGACGCGCTGTTCAGCGCCGTCATCGAGTCCAGGCCTGAGCTGCTGCCGTGGATGCCCTGGGCCCGTGAGCCCTCCCTCGACGGCAACCGCCGTGCTGCCGAGGATGGCGAGCGGGGGTGGCACGAGGACCGGGTGTTCCACTTCGTCATGGTCGAGCGGGCCACGCTTCAAGTGATCGGAGTCGCCGGGCTGAATCGAGCCGGCGCCGAGACGGCAGAACTGCACTACTGGATTCGCTCGGACCACGCTGGCCGGGGGCTGACCACCGAGGCCTGTGGCGCGCTGATCGCGTGGGCGCCGCAGGCACTCGGCGTCCGCCGGCTGACGCTCTGGGCGGGCCAGCAGAACCACGCCAGCCGGCGGGTGGCTGCCAAGCTCGGCTTCTCCGACCTGGGACCGCTGGACTGGCGGCCCGAGGGCGGCCTGGGAACCTTTGAGGCCGAGCGCTATCAATTGGAAATCTCCTGAGAAGGCTCCATCCGGGCTAAACGTTTTCTATAGCGCCATCGGAAACCGTTTCCAACCGCTTGAACCCTGCCCCTGCCCCCGTCCGTAGCTGCTGACTGCCGACCCCAACGGGCGGACACGGAGCTACGGAGGTGCAGCGTGAAGACAGGCCACTCGCGGCGGCGGGACGGGTTACGGGCGGTTCGTACGGTGCTGGTGGCGGTGCTCGCCCCGGCCGTCGTGGCTGCGGCCCTAAACCTCAGCGCGCCGGGCCGCCGCCTGCTGCCGGACGAGCGGGGGCCCATCACCGCAACGCCGGCGGCGAGCGGGCTCCGCTACGAGGACGTCAGCTTCGGCGACGCCCAGGGTCAGATCCTCCGCGGCTGGTGGATCCCCGGCGGCCGCGCCGGCACGGTCGTCATGGTCCACCCCTGGGGCGCCAACCGCGCGGGGCTGCTGGACCGGGTCGGCTACCTGCACGCCGCCGGCTGCGACCTGCTGCTGTTCGACCTCACCGGCCACGGCGAGTCCGGCGGCGACCCGCGCAGCCTGGACTGGCTGCAGGGCCAGGACGTGGAGGCCGCCGTTGCCTACGCCCGATCACGCTCGCCGGGCAGGGTCGTCCTCTTCGGCTACTCGCTGGGCGCCGCACTGGCCGTGGAGGTAGGCAGCCGCGACCGCGCCGTATCGGCCGTCGTCGAGGACAGCGGCTTCGACTCGGCCGTGGACGTTTTCGGCGCCAACTTCTCGCGCCGGACGGGCCTGCCCCGGCCGTTCGCGGTGGCGCCCGAGCTGGTGGGCGGCCTGGCTTTCCGCGTCAACCCGTGGGCCACCCAGCCCGTCACCGCCGCGGCCGGGCTCCGGAAGCCGCTCCTCGTGATCGTGGGCGGCGCCGACACGGTGGTGCCGCGCGAGGAGGGCCTGTCGCTATACCGGGCGGCGCCGGGGCCCAAGCGCCTTCTCGTCGTGGCCGGCGCCGGCCACGTCGCGGCCTTCGACCGGGACCCCGCTCGCTACGAGCGCACCGTGCTCTCGTTCCTGAGCGAACTGAACAGAGGAGTGGACCGATGATCGACGCCTGTCCCCTGCCCGCCATGCCATTTGCGCAGCACGGCCTCTTCGACCTCCCGCCGCGGGTGCGCGAGATGCAGGCGCAGTGCCCAATCACGCGCGTGCGCACACCGGCCGGCGACGAGGCCTGGCTGGTGACGCGTCATGCAGAGCTGAAGCAGCTGCTCGGCAACCCCCGGCTGGGCCGCTCGCACCCCGACCCGGCGAACGCGCCCCGCTACAGCGACTCGATCCTGAACGGCGGCCCGGTGGGCAAGTACGAGACCGAGCAGGCCGACCACGCCCGCATGCGGGCGGCTGCTCACGCCGTTCTTTTCCGCCCGGCGGATCGAGCGGCTGCGGCCGCGGGTGGAGGCGCTGGTCGACGAGCTCCTGGACGCGCTGGCGGCGGAGACGCCGCCCGCCGACCTGCACCGCGCGCTGTCGGTGCCGC
>JBKPCH010000027.1:0-10397 GCA_046727275.1 Candidatus Dormiibacterota bacterium | reverse complement strand
GACGTCTACAAGGTCTACGCGGAGAGCTTCCGCGGCGAGGAGCACCTGGAGCGCATCCTCGCCGAGGCGGAGAGCATCGTGGCGGCGGCGCTGCGAAGCGCGGACCAGCAGTAGCCCGGGCCGCCCGCGCGGTCCGATGTCGACTACTCTTGACCGGCGACCGGGCCAGCGGCTAGCTGGCCCATCACGTCCTGGACGTGATGGAGTCGCTGCGGCGCTCGGCCGCGTCCGTCCGGATGCTGCGCCTGTCCACCACGTGCGAGCGGCCGGCCGCGCTGCCGCTCAGCAGATCCGGTGCATCCAGGCGTGCTCGTCGTCCGCCACGCCGTACTGGATGTCGAGCAGGCTCGCTCGCAGCTTCATCGTGACCGTGCCCGGCTCGCCACTGCCGACCGTCCACTCGTGGCCGTTCGACTTCACCGAGCCGATCGGCGTCACCACCGCGGCCGTCCCGCAGGCGAACACCTCCGTGATGGAGCCGTCGGCGTTGCCCTGGCGCCACTCCTCGGTGGAGATCCGGCCCTCCTCGGCCGGATAGCCGAGGTCCTCCGCCAGCGTCAGCAACGAGTCTCGCGTCACGCCCGGCAGCAGGGTCCCCGTCAGCGCCGGAGTCATCACGCGCGCCCGGGCCGCGCCGCCGTAGACGAAGAACAGGTTCATGCCCCCCATCTCCTCGACCCAGCGCCGCTCGACCGCGTCCAGCCACACGACCTGGTCGCAGCCCTTCTCCGCGGCCTGCGCCTGGGTGACGAGGGTGGCCGCGTAGTTGCCCGCGCACTTGACCTCGCCCGTGCCGCCGGGCGCCGCGCGGCAGTAGTCCTCCGAGAGCCAGACCGACACCGGCTGGACGCCGCGCGGGAAGTACAGGCCGACCGGCGAGGCGATCAGCAGGAAGAGGCACTCCGCCGCCGGCTTGATGCCGAGGCCGATCTCCGTCGCGAACAGGATGGGCCGCAGGTACAGGCTCTCGCCGACGCCGGCCGGCACCCAGGCCCGGTCCTGCGCGACGAGCGCCTCGATCGCGCCCACGAAGGTCTCCTCGGGCAGCTCCGGCATCGCCATGCGCCGGGCCGAGCGCCGGAAGCGCCGGGCGTTCTCGTAGGGGCGGAAGGCGGCCACCGAGCCGTCCCCCCACCGGTAGGCCTTCAGGCCCTCGAAGATGGACTGGCCGTAGTGCAGCGCCATGGTCGCCGGGTCCAGCGAGAGCGGCTCGTAGGGCCTGAGCTCCGCGTCGTGCCAGCCGCGGTCCGCGCTCCAGCGGATGGAGACCATGTGCTCGGAGAAGACGCGGCCGAACCCCGGGTCGCTGAGCAGCGCTGCCCGCCTGTCGGCCGGCACCGGCTCGCGAGTGGTCCTGCGCTCGATCCTGGGGCCGGACGCCGCTGGTGTCGTCATGGGCAAGCCTCCTCCATGGCAAGCGTAGCCCGTCCCGCCCATTGACACGGGCGGGCCGCCGGCTATCGTCGGGCACGGATGGCATCGGCTCTGGGACGGCGACGGCGGAGCGGACTCGGGCGGACGGTCCGGTTCCTGGCGCTGCTGGGCCTGGCCTCGTGGGCCACCCACCGCCTGGTTCGCGGCACGACCCGGCCGTCGGAGCACGGCGCCGGATTCGGCCTCCCGGCCGCCGACACGGGGAACCCGGTCCTCGACCGGCTCCACGGCGTGCTGAGCGACGTCCTCCACCTCGAGCGCCGGTTCGACCCGTTCTTCCGGCCGGTCTTCGACGACCTCCTGCGCGACCCGCTCTCCGAGCTGGCCACCCGGCTCGTCAACATGGGCCGGACCAGCGACGGGCTGGGCCTGGCCGCCGAGCGGGTCCAGCCCGACGAGGAGCAGCACCTCCAGGACATCATCGACACGTTCACCGCCCAGATGCGCGGGCTCTGGAGGCCGGGCTACTTCGAGCGCGGAGGCAACACGAAGACGCACGGTATCGTCCGCGCCGACCTCACCGTCCGGGACGACCTGCCGGCGCAAATGCGGCGTGGCATCTTCGCCGAGCCGCGCACCTATCGCGCCTGGGTCCGCTTCTCGGGGCCCGGGCCGTACGTCACGCCGGACATCGACGATGTCGGCTTCATGAGCATCAGCGTCAAGCTGATGGGGGTGCCGGGCCCCAAGCTGCTGGACGACGAGCGGTTCACGCAGGACCTGTTCGGCACCTGCGTCCCGACGTTCGTCTCGCCCGACACGCGGGCCAACGCCGCCCTGCAGCGCTGGAGCCTGCGGAACGCCCAGCTGTTCTACTTCATGGATCCCCGCGAGCCGCACGTCCTCGACGGGATCATGAACCTGCTGTGGACCAAGACCCAGAGCAGCCCGCTGGAGAGCGAGTACTTCAGCTGCATCCCGTACCTGCTCGGGGAGGGCCAGGCGATGCAGTACGCGTTCCGGTCGCGGCTCGCGACCCGGACCCCGGTCCCCCGCCTGCCGTTCCGCCCGCCGGACGACTACCTGCGCGACGCGATGGTGGCGACCCTCGCCGAGCGCGACGTGGAGTTCGACCTGCTGCTCCAGGTGCAGACCGACCCCTTCGTCATGCCGGTCGAGAACGCGGCGGTGATGTGGCCGCCCAGCCTGTCCCCGCGCGTGCCGGCGGCCGTCCTCCGCATCCCGAGGCAGGCCTTCGACTCGCCGGAGCAGCTCGCGTTCGCCAGGGTGCTGTCCTACAACCCCTGGCACTGCATCCCCGAGCACCGGCCGCTCGGGAACGTGGGCAGGGCCCGGAGGCGGATGTACCAGGCGCTGTCAGCCCTGCGCCAGGAGATGAACGGCGTCCAGCACTACGAGCCGACGGGCGACGAGGTGTTTCCCGGCTTCAGCCCGCCAGGTAGCGCAGCGCCCGCAGGCCGGGCAGGAAGAAGGAGGCGCCGCCGCGAACCGTGACGAAGCGGCCCATGCCCTGGAACCGCCGGCGGACGGGCAGCGCCGGCACCGTGAAGGTGCCGCCGTCGGGCCGGTGGACGCCCACCAGCGGGTCGGCGTCGTCGAACAGCCCGGCGAACTTCGGGCTGTTGAGCCAGCTGGACTGGATGAACTCGAACTGCCGCGCGATGCTCGCGCACACGCACATGAAGAGCAGCCCGCGCTCGCCCCTGCCGTCCGGGGAGCCGTACGAGCGACCGCGGCGGATGATCCGGTGCCGCTTGCCGACCGCCACGGAAGCATCGGTGCCTGGGCTCGGGTCCAGCGAGTCGCGCGGGTTCGCGCGGCGGACGTGCGCGCCGATCGGGCAGCGAAGGCCGCTCGGATCGGCCACCGCGTAGCGAAAGTCGTTCTCGTCCGCCGCCGCGGGGTCGTCCGCGGTCGGGGCGACCACCAGCGGCGCCCCACCGGGCCAGCGGCCGATCATCTTCGCCGCGAGCCGGACGCCCGCCTCCCGGTCGTGGTCCCCGTCCCGGCCACCCGCCGCGCGGTCCACGGACTCCCAGAACCCGGGCACGTCCTGGGCGAGCTGCCGGAGGACGAGATAGGTGCCGTTCCTGCCCAGGTCGCGAAGCCCGGAGCCGGCGGCGTCCACCGGCAGCACCCGGCTGGCCTCAGTCTCCGGCCGGAGCAGCGGACGGTCCGTGTACGTGCCGTACTCGTTCGGGTACCCGAGCACGAACTCGCCCGCGCTGATCGTGTCGTCCGGCCGCCCGCGCTTCGGCAGGCCCTCCAGGAGCGGCTGCGAGATGCCGTCGTGGAACCCGAAGTGCTCGCGGCCGCCCAGGTCCACCGTGGGCAGCGAGAGGACCTCGGTCAGGCCGAACGACGCCCACACCGCCGACTCGCGGTCCGCCAGCTCGCCCAGCGCCGCTTCGCCGGCGGCGTACAGCAGGAGCAGGACGTCGACCCCCGCCGCGGCCGGACTGCCCCACGCCCAGCGCTCGGGAGCGCTGTCGTCCAGGTCGCCCAGGAGCCGCTGCCGGTGCGGGGTCGTCATGCCGGTCCGGAACTGGTCGGAGAACAGGGCCAGCGTGTCCGCGGCCAGGCCCAGCCTCGCCAGGCCGGGCGCGGTGAAGGCGACGTTCACCGCGGTGCCGGTCGGGTTGGCGCCCGCGTCCGTGACCCGGCCCAGCAGCTGGCCCAGCCAGGCGCCTCCGCGAGCGGGGTCGCCGATCTGCAGCAGGACCAGGCGGGCCGCCCTCAGGTCCCGGTATCCCCACGTGACCAGGCCCTGGACGTCGGTGAGCTCGAGGTCGGGGGCGCTCACAGCAGGGCCAGCCACTGCTCCGCCTGGGCGGCGGTCATGTCGCCGGTGAGCCCGGCGCGGATGCGGGCGTTGCGCTCGATGTTCAGGCACGTCAGGTGGTCGTAGGCCGAGTACCAGACCTGGGTGACCACCTGGCTCCGGCGGAGCACGTTCTTGAAGCGCAGCTCGTCGTGCGCGCCGCCGAACAGGAGGAAGGCGGTCCGGGGATAGCCGAGGCCGCTGCTGAACGTCGCGTTGAGGCCCCAGGCGATCTTGTCGATGAAGTCGTCCATGTAGCTCTCGACGCTGCCGTCGTAGCTGCTGGCGAAGATCATCCGCCGGCGGCCGTCGAGGGGCACCCAGCGGGCGAAGTGGATGGTCTTCACGCCCGCCAGGCTGAGGTGATTGAAGACGTGGCGCGTGCCGTAGTCGGTGAGCAGCAGCACCACCCGCTCCGTGAGCCGGCGGAACGGCCCGGGCTTCAGGAACCCGACCACGGTGAACTGGTTCTGAGGGCCGTGGTCCTCGATCGCGGTCAGCTCCGCCACGTGCTCGGGAGACGGCACCTGGTCGGACGGCCGGTCCCGCAGCTCGTGGATGCGCAGCAGCGCCACGAAGACGAGGAGCGCCAGCAGCGTCGCCGGCAGCAGGAGGACGGCCACGGCCAGCACGAGCAGCGGCACGGCGACGAGCCAGACGACGACCTGCCGGACGCGCCAGCCGAGGTCGCGCTCGCGGGCGCGAGAGCCGGCCCACGCGAGCTCCGGCCTGCACCGCACGAGCTCCTGGACCCGCGCTCGCACGCGGGTGGGCTCCTGTCCCGCCCAGTCACCCTGGTCGAGCATGCCCTCGATGGCCTCGCGAAGCTCCGCCTCCTGCCGGATCTGGAGCACCGTCCTCCCGACCGTGTTGGTGTAGACGGCATCCGAGCGGACGCTGTGGGCACGCAGGAAGGCCAGCCGCAGCGCGGGCGTGGCGCCCGGGCCCGGGTAGCCATCGCAGTGCTGGAAGACCGCGTCGAGCCCGCAGCCGGCCGTCTCGACCAGCTCCGCCAGGCGCGCCTCCAGCGGCCCGTCCAGGTCGGCCATCAGCACGAGCTGCGCCGGGATCGGCTCTCCCTGCAGCCCGGTGGCCGCGTCGATCAGCAGCAGCCGCGCGAAGTGGACGCCGGGCAGCCGGCCGAACGGGATGAGCTCGTTGTCGGCCGGCCGGGCGGCCAACGGCGCCAGCGTCGCCAGGGCCGCCTCGACCTCCCCGGGCCGCACGGAGCACACGACGTTCAGGTCGACCTGGGGCGTCATCGCCGGAAGTCGAGGGCGAAGTTGAGGATCTTCTGACGGTCCCAGAAGACGACGCCCAGGTAGATGCCCGGCGCGACCTCGCGGATCTCGTCGCGTACCCAGTGGGCGACGACGGACGTCTCGGAGTAGTCGAGGACGATGCACTCGCCGGCGTCCAGCCAGCTCTGCGCCCTGTACACCAGCGCCGCGATGGCGGGGAAGCCCACCGGCAGGATTTCGTTGCGCAGCACTCCGCGCTCCGCGTCGAAGATCTTCCCCTTCCAGAAGAGCAGGTGCGCGACCTTCGCGGCGACGTCCTCGAGCGGGCCACCCGCGTTGAAGAGCACCGTCCCGTGCGCCTCGCCGGACGGGATGGGACCGGCGGGGCTGGCCAGGAACAGCGCGTCCAGTTCGGGCTGGCCCATCGTCAGCAGCCTGTCGACGTCGACCTGCACGGCCATGCTCAGCTCGCTCCTGTCCGGGCCCAGGGGGCGAACGGGTTGCGCGCGCCGCGCAGCGCCCGCCGCAGGCCCGGGAAATGCCGCAGGAGGACCGAGGCGAGTCCGTTGTCCTCGATCCACCTGAGCCCGACCGGCGTGTAGACCTCGGGCGTGAAGTCCGTGGTGAAGAAGCGGTCGCTGTTCAGACGCCGCGACGCCATCAGGATGAAGATGCGGAACGCGGTGTCGCTGAAGCCGAAGCCCGGCGGCAGCGGCTCCGCATACAGCCCCACCTGCAGGTCCACGCGCTCCAGGTCGCCGTCGTACACGCTCCTGATCTGCTCCACCCACTCGGGGTTGTCGGACAGCTGCTCGAAGCGCGTCAGCGGCGGCCTGTGGAGCAGCCTGCGGAACTCGTTGTAGCGGGGGACGCCGCGCTCGCGCGTGCGCAGGATGTCGATCGAGCCCAGGTCGTTCAGCGAGCCGTCCTGCTCGCGCAGCCGCTGCATGGTCCGCGGGTAGTTGTGCAGCGTGACGGCGCCCGGGTTCATCACGCCGAACGAGTACAGGGCGTTCTCCATCCCCACCCGCTCCAGCACCGGCCGGGCCCCGCTGAAGACGAGGTCCGAGAGGTCTCTCTCCTCGATCGCGCTGCCGTCCGCCGCGGCGCGGAACGTGTGCTCGTCGCGCAGCAGCGGGTGCATCCGGTAGACGGCGACGAACTCCTCGGTGATCGAGTAAGGGACGCCGAAGTGGTCCTGCGCCGAGCCCGGGATCCCGCCCAGCCATTCCTGGGGGCCGAGGCGGCCGGCCGCCTCGTGCAGGCGCTGGCCCTCCAGCCCCCACCAGTTCGCCCGCATGGCCACCGCGAGGGTCGGATGGGCGAGGATGGCGGGCGTCCACTCCACCGTGTGGATCTTCGCCGTCAGCGCGGCGTTGACCAGGCGGGCGCGGTCGAACAGCTCCTGGTCCGACCAGGTCGGGTACTCGGCGTGCAGGCGGCAGGCGATCGCGTTGTGCTCCAGCGTGAAGAGGGTGTGCAGGAGGTCGAGTCCCAGCCACCAGTTCCCGTTCACGCCGGTCACCTCGATGCCGGTCTCCGGGTCGAGCGGCAGGAGGCCGTCGGTCCCGATCGCCAGGCGGCCGCCCTCGAAGGACCGCACCGAGTTCTGCGTCGCCTGGTCGCTGCCGTAGATCTGGGACGCGTCCCACCAGTGGGTCGCGATGTTGGCGAATGTGGGCGGCGCCCCGCCGTCGCCGGGGGGCCGGGTCGGGTCCCGGCGCGTGCGCAGGATCCGCATGGGCCGCTCCGGCCAGTCGTCGTCCTGGTCGAGGTCGATGCGCCACGGGTCGTCCTTCTCGTTCTGGCCGTGCGACAGCCAGTCGTGGACCATGAACTGGATCCACGCCGCGGCGAGCAGGTTGAGCGACGTCGCGGGGATGAAGTCGCCGCGGGTCATCAGCTCCCGGCTGACCCGCCTCGGGCTCGGCTCGAGCAGCCGCTCGCCGCGGTCCGGGTACGTCCGGTCGTTGGGGACGTTCCTGCCGAAGCGCGTGTTGGCGCTGCCCATCGCGGGCATCGTCAGGTCGTTCCAGCTGCCGTCGGCGCTCCGGGCGGTCAGGCTGTGCGCGCAGGGAGGCGGCTCGGGCCGGCCCGTGGCCGGAAGGCACTCGGTGTCCGCCAGGTTCTGCCGGCGGAGCGTGGTCCGCAGCCCGCCCAGGAGCAGGGCGCCCGTGTAGCTGGGGAGGCCCGTCCACCGCCGGGTCCGGTCGATGCGCTCCGCCCAGGCGGCCAGGAGCCGCGCCGCGAGCGACGGCCGGTACGGCGGGACGACCGCGGGCCCGGTCACCTCAGCTCCTCCGGCGCGTGCCGGCCAGGCAGAGCGCCGTGTTCACGGTCGAGATGGCGGCGGCCGTGAGACCGGCGCGCACCGGGAGCTGGCCGAACGCTGCGGCGGTCAGGGCGGCGGCCGCGTCGGCGGAGTGCATCAGGATGCCCTCGCGCAGCGCGCGGCGCCGGCGACGGGGCTCGGCGCACAGGTCGAGCGCGACCAGGACCGTGCGGACGCCGAACATGCGCAGCACGTAGATCGTCGCGGGCTGCGCGTCCGGCTCGACGTCGAGCCGGCCGGCGAGCCACCGGGGCGCGAGGAGCGCCAGCGAACCGTTCGTCAGCATGATGGCCGCGAGCGCCTTCCAGGCCACGCCGTTCATGACAGCGAAGCTATGAGCGGCGGCGCGGCGGGTCAATGGGAGAGCCCTCCCATGGCCCGTGGGAGTTGGTCCCTAGGGTGACGCCCTAGCTCGCGCGGCTCCGCTGGCGGCGCTGCTTGCCGGAGACGTAGTCGACCAGGATGTACTCTCCCAGCCGCTCCGGCGAGACGAAGAAGGCGCGGCCCTTGTTGATCCGCGTCATCTGGTTGACGAACTCGGTCAGGTACGGCCCGCGCTCGAGCATGAACGTGTTGATGACGATCCGGTCGCGGGTGCAGCGGCGCACCTCGCGCAGCGTCTCCTGGATCGTGCGGAACGTGGGCGGATACGCGAAGAAGGTGCGGCCACTCTCGTCCAGGTGGGCCGTCGGCTCGCCGTCCGTGACCATGATGATCTGGCGGTTGCCGCGGTGCCGGGCCAGCAGCGAGCGCGCCACCTGGAAGCCGTGCTGCATGTTGGTCCCGTACACGTAGTCGTTCAGCGTGATCGCAGGCAGGCTCTGCGGCTTCAGCTCGACGGCGTAGTTGGAGAAGCCGACGACGTACAGGCTGTCCCTGGGGAACTGCGCGCGGATCAGCGAGTCCAGCGCGATCGCCACCTTCTTGGCCGCCAGGAAGCAGCCGCGCAGGAACATCGACCGGCTCATGTCGATCATCAGCACCGTCGACGCCTGGGAGGAGTGCTCCGTGCGGCGGACGGCGAAGTCGGCCGGCTCGATGCGCACCGGCACGCCCCTGCCCTGCCGCTGCAGCGCGTTGAACAGCGTCTCGTTCAGGTCGACCAGGAAGGGATCGCCGTACTCGTACTCCTTGACCTCTTCGCCCGACTCGACGCCCTGGCCGGTGTGGCGGAGCTGGTGCTGGCCGAGCCGGCTCTTCTTCAGCTGGTCGAAGATGTCCCGGAGCGCGCCCTGGCCGATCCGGCGCATGCCCCGCGGGGTCAGCTCCAGCCGGCGGTCGCGCCGCTCGACGTAGCCGGCCTTCTCCAGGATCTCGGTCATCTGGCGCATCCGGTCGAGCTGCTGGCGCGCCTCCGGGCCCAGCGTCTGCTGGAGGAGGCCGCGGTCGACGTCGTCGAGCCGGAAGCTGCCGCGCTCCAGCTGGGTCTCCAGCCGGTCCATGCCCTGCAGGCGCTCCATGAGGCCCATCGCCTCCTGCAGGCTCAGGGGCTCGTCCCCGAAGAACGGGTAGCGCTCCGTCAGCTCCGAGGGGGGCATGAGCTGCTGCATCATGGCGCCCAGCCGCGCCAGCTCGAGGCGCAGGGAGTCGTCCTGGAGCAGCTCGTCCATCATGCGGCGCAGCTCGTCGCGGGCCTGCGGCGACAGCGACTGCATGAGGGACTGCATCTGGGCCATCTGCCGCTGCAGGTGCTCGAGGAGCTGGTCCAGCGTCTCGATCCCGGGCGGGAACATCTGGCCGTACTTCTGCATGAAGTCGCGGAAGGAGGCCGAGGTGTCGAGTCCCTGCCGGCGCTGCTCCAGCATCCGGTTCAGGTCGCGGACCATCTCGCGGACGACGCTCAGGTCCTCGCGGGTCATCGACTGGATGGACTGCTTCAGGCCCTGGAGCATCTGGTTCAGCATCTGCTGCTGCAGCTGCTGGAGGAGCTGGTCGAACTTCTCGCGCGCCTCCTCGTCCATGAACTCGTACTGGCGGAGGGCCTTCATGCGGCCGCCCAGGTCGTCCGGCATCCGGTCGAGCTGGTTGCGGTGCTGCTTGGCCAGCTTCTCCATCAGCTTGCGCCGCTCCTGGGGGGCCTGGTCCAGCTTGCGGTCGATGCCCGCCCGCTCCGTGTCGATCACGTCCTGGAGCTGCTCGCGGATGGACTCGACGGTGGAGTCCAGGTCGTACCGCGCCAGCTCGCGCTCGCGGCGCTCCCGCAGCTGGCGGAGCAGCTGCTCCAGGCCGGGCATGTCGCCCGCGCCCCAGCGGTAGAGGCGCTGGAGGGCCGCGTTGAGGTCGCCGTAGCTCATCAGGTCGTCGGACAGCGCGTCCAGCACGTCGTCCGCGTCCAGGTCGTCCAGGGTCTGGGTGCCGTCCCAGCGCGAGTACCGAAAGCGTGAGGACATGGGCTGCTTACAACCTTACAACGGGGTTGGCCCCCGCGCGACGCGCGTTCGGGACGCCGTCGGAACCCTCCCCCCTCGCGGGGGAGGGGATGCAAGGGGGGAGCAAGCTCCCCCCTTCCGAAACCCCCCTCTTTGTCCGGGACGTTGGGGGCGCCTTCGGCGCATCCCTTCGGGCCGGGGCGCGACGCCTGGAGGGCGGGGAAGATGGACTCAGTCGC
>JBKPCH010000026.1:0-8055 GCA_046727275.1 Candidatus Dormiibacterota bacterium | reverse complement strand
CCCGCGAACAGCCGGTCCGCCCGCTCGGCCGCGCCCGGCCGGCGCTCCTCCACCCGGCCGGCCCGGGCCAGGGTGGCGAACCGGTTGCCGCCCAGGTAGCAGGCGCCCAGCGCGTCGGCCGCCAGAACCAGGTCGGGCTCGGCCCCGGTGCGCGCGCAGCCGCCGGCCTGGACCGCGTAGGAGCCCGCGTTCCAGGGGCAGAACGCGTCCTCCACCCGCAGCACGACCCGGCCGTCGCCGGCGAAAGTGCGGGCGTTCAACGCCGGCTCGACGTCCACGAGCCGGGCCCACAGGCCGTCCCAGACCTCGCTCTCGAGGGCCCGGGGATCGGCCAGCAGGTGCCGCAGCGGCTCGTCGGTGGACCGGTTCCGGGCCACGACCTGCTCGACCAGGTCGCCGTCCAGGCAGTGCCGCCACAGCGCCGCCTCGGCCTCGCCGGTCGTCGCCACCAGGCTGACGACGCGCAGGGTGCCGAAGGCGAGCGACGGCGCGTAGAACCCCCCGAGCTCCCGCCCGTACAGGACGAAGCCGTCGCCCTCGGCGCGGACGACGAGCTGGGGGTCGCCCCACCCCTCCGGGTACGGCGGGGTCACCCTCCAGCGCCAGCGCTCCGCCGGCCAGGCGACGGCGCCAGGCTGGGCGGCCGCCGCCTCCGCCGCGATGCGGGTCATCGTGTCCACCGCGCCGGTGGGCGGCGCCAGCCGCAGGCCCTCGACGCCGGCCGGCGCCCGGAACGCCGCCCGGTGAGTGGCGACCCGCACGTCGCTCTGGTACGCCGCCACGCCGAAGCCGAAGCGGCCGTAGATGGCGCCCTCGGACGCGTACAGCAGCGCGACCGGCTCACCGCGCTCGCGCATGTCCCCCACCGCCCGCCGCAGCAGGTCCGTGAGGATGCCGCGCCGCCGGTGGGTCGGGGCCACCGCCACCCCGGTGAGGCCTCCCGCCGCCACCGCGCCGCCCGGCACGGTCAAGCGGAAGGGCTCGACGGCGGCGGTGGCCACCATCTCCTCGCCGTCGAAGGCGCCGAGCGTCCGGGACAGGTCGCCGTGCGGCCGCCGGGCCTGCGCCCGCTCGCCGGAGGGCGCCCGGCCAGTGAAGGCGAGCCCGCGCAGCGCCACGCTGGCGTCCACCTCGCCCGCTCCGATGGGCCGGATGGAGATCACCCGCGCCGGGTCCAGAAGCCGTCCGGGTCGAGGCGCCGCATCTCGGCCAGCTCCGCCGCGGTCGGCTCCGGGGTGACGGCCACGCCGTCCGGCACCCGCAGCTCCCAGCCGGTGCGGGCCCGCACCTCGTCGACGGTGTGCCCCGGGTGGACGGAGGCCAGGTAGGCCTCGCCGCCGCCCGGCGGGAAGCGCAGGACGGCCAGCGTGGTGACGATGGCGGCCGGCCCGCCGCCTGGCAGGCCGTGCCGCTCGCGCCAGCCGGCGCCGTCGCCGTGGCCCGGCGAGGTCACGTACGACACCCGCTCGACCAGCCGGCGCGGCTCGTGGCTCATCAGCGTCACCCAGCGGCGGGAGAGGACGGCGATGTCGGCGCCGCCGCCGCTGCCGGGCAGCTTGACGGCCGGCCGCCGGGGGTCGCCGACGTAGCTGGTGTTCAGGTTCCCGAACCGGTCCACCTCCGCGCCGCCGATGAAGCCGAGGTCGACCTCGCCCTGCGCCATCAGGGCCATCACGTTCGACAGCCGAGTCGCCCATAGCGCCCCGACCACGTTGGGCGGGTCCCCCATCGTGCCCAGGAAGGCCGCCGGCGGCTCGTCCCGCATCAGGCCCAGCTCGTACAGCGCCCGGGCCCGCGGCGCGTGGGTGGAGCGGGCCACGCCGTAGGCCAGGATCGGCAGGCGCATGCCGACGAAGACCAGCTCGCCGTCGCGGATCTCCCGGGCGGCGACCGCGACCATCAGCTCCTGCGGCGTGCAGGCGGCCTCACTCATCGCCGTAGTCCACCGGCGCCGAGGGCAGGCTCCGACGAACCCTTAGCGCCTCCAGGTCGATCCGGGCCAGGTAGGCGGCCCGGTCGGGGACGCCCAGCACCCACTCCTCCAGCCAGCCCCGGAACCCCTCGGCCGTCCGCGAGCGGGCGGCGTAGTCCCGGTAGGCGGCGTGGTCGCGCCGCCAGTGGCCCTGCAGCGGCGCCGGGTGCGCCCCGCCTGGCTCGGGGACGACCGCCGCGACCTTCGTCTCGGGCAGCAAGACCCGGTTGGGGTCGGAGAGGATCACCTCCGGCGCCACCAGCTCCTCGCAGCAGACGATGACGCGCCGGGCGGCCAGGCCGGCCTCCTCGCTGATGCCCAGCGGCCCCCACAGGTGCGCGCGGCCGAACGGGTCGGCGCGCTGCACGTGGAGCACGGTCACGTCGGGGCGGACCGCCCGCACCCTGACCACCCCGGCGCCCGGCTCCAGGTCCGGGTTCGTGCGCACGATGTCGCTGCCGAGGAGGGTGCGCGTGGGCACGTACGGCGAGCCCCAGGCGGCCGCCCAGAGCGCCAGCGAGATCGAGAAGTTGGAGTGGTCCCTCACCTCGAGGGCCCGCGGCTCGCCGCGCTCGGCGGCCCGCCGGTAGCAGTGGCCCAGGCCCTCGGTGACGTTCCCGACCCAGGCGGCGCACACGCGCGCCACGCAGCCGGCCCCGATCAGCTGGTCGAACAGCGAGTCGGAGATAGGGCCCACGAGGGTGAGGTCCCGGCGCCGCTGGCGGATCATCTCGTGGCCGGCCGCGAACGGGATGGCCGGCTCCAGCGCCGTGCCCAGCGCGACGACGGCCCCGTCGGGCACGAACCGGTCCACGGCCTCGGCCATGGTCATGACCCTGGCGGCGCCCGGCGCGGTCACGCCCCGGGCTGGAACCGTCCGAACGTCAGGCTGGACGCGCCGCGCGAGTCGACGCAGCGAGGGGTCGCCGGCCCCACCGCCCAGCCCGGGAGCGCCGTGTCGAGGGGCGCGGCGATCGAGCCCCCGCCGGGCAGCACCACCAGCATCGACTGGACGGCCGGCGTGCCGCCCGAGCACCAGTTGCTCCACGTCACGGTCAGCCAGGCCGAGCCGTGGGCGGGCGGGGCTCCGAACGCCGGCAGCGCCACCCCGGGGTCCAGCTGCACAGGGCCGCCGGGCGGCATGTCCAGCGCCCGCTCCCTGACGCTGACGCCGTCGCCACCGTCGTCGAGCAGGCCGATGCTGCGCGGGCTGCCGTCCAGCGTGCACGGCCGGGAGCTGCCGTTCACGACGACGACCGCGCCGGCCAGCGAGTCACCGGCGCCCTGGAAGCCGCGAAACATCCCGTGCAGGTCGGCGGGCCGGCAGGTCGAGCTCGCCGCGTCGGCACTGCCGGCCGCGTCGTTCTGCACGGATCCCCCCGCGCAGCCGGCGCACGCCAGCAGCAGCGGGACCGTGATGAGGAGCTTCAGCGACCGATCGACGTGAGGAACCCTCCCAGGTTGCGCTCGATCTCCGCGATCGAGTCCCCCCCGAACTTCTCCAGGAAGGCGTCGGCCAGCGTCAGCGCGACCATCGCCTCCCCGATCACACCGGCGGCCGGCACCACGCAGACGTCGCTGCGCTCGTAGTGGGCGTCCACCCGCTCGCGGGACACCAGGTCGACCGAGCGCATGGGCTTCTTCATCGTCGAGATGGGCTTCAGGGCCGCGCGGAGGTCGATCGGCTCGCCGTTCGTGACGCCGCCGGTCAGGCCGCCCGCCCGGTTCGTCAGGTGGCGGAAGCGGCCGTCCGCGAAGTCGATCTCGTCGTGGAAGTCGGAGCCCGGCCGGGCGGCGCCCTCGAACCCGGCCCCGAACTCGACGCCCTTGACCGCGTTTATGCTGCAGATCGCCATCGCCAGGCGGCCGTCCAGCTTGCGGTCCCAGTGGACGTAGCTGCCGAGCCCGGGCGGCACGCTGGTGGCGATCACGCGGAACGTGCCGCCCAGGGTGTCGCCGCGCTCGCCCGCCGCGTCGATCTCCGCCACCATGCGGGCGCCCGCCTCCGGCACGGGGCAGCGGACGGGCGAGGACTCGATCGCCTCGTCGGTGACCGAGTCGGGGTCCACGCCGTCGTACCCGACGTCGACCGTGCCGATCGACTGCGTGAAGCTGAAGACCCGGACGCCGAAGCGGGCCAGCAGCGCGCGGGCGATGCCGCCGGCGGCGACACGGGCTGCCGTCTCGCGGGCGCTGGACCGCTCGAGCACGTTGCGGACGTCGTCGTGGCCGTACTTCAGGACGCCGGCCAGGTCGGCGTGCCCGGGCCGGAGCCGCGTGACCGGCGTCGGGGCGAAGCCCTCCGGGGCTGGGGTCATCTGCTGGGTCCAGTTGGCGTGGTCGCGGTTCTCCAGGACCAGCGCCACCGGGCTGCCCAGCGTCAGGCCGCCGCGGACGCCGCCCACGATGCGCGCCTCGTCCACCTCGATCTGCTGCCGGCCGCCCCGGCCGTGGCCGCCCTGGCGCCGGCGCAGGTCCCTCCGCAGCGCCTCGGCCGTCAGCTCCAGGCCCGCCGGCAGGCCCTCGACCACCACCGTCAGCTGTGGTCCGTGGGACTCGCCCGCCGTCAACCAGCGCAGCACGCAGGAGATCATAGATTCTCGTGGTGGACCTCGACAGGCGGGTGGCGGACCTGGCGGCGCTCCTGGCCCCCGCGGACGCAGCGCTGGTGAGCCGCGCCTACCGCCTGGCGCGCGCCGCCCATTCCGGGCAGCGGCGCCGGCACGGGGCGCCCTACATCGAGCACCCGGTCGACGTGGCCTGGACCGCCTACGAGCGGTTCGGCGTGACCGACGGCGAGGTCCTGGCGGCCGCGCTGCTCCACGACGTACTGGAGGACACGGACGTCAGGGACCTCGGTGACTTCCCGCCGCGGACGGTGGAGGTCGTGCGGCTCCTCACCGACCCGTGTCCGGGGATGACCAGCGCGGAGCGCCGCGAGCGCTACCGGGAGATCTGGACGGACCGGGACGCGACGGTGCTGAAGGCCAGCGACCGCCTCTCGAACCTGGCCGACGCCCTGCTGCAGCACGACCCCGGCTTCTGCGCGCGCTACGCGTGGCGGACGCGGGGCGAGCTGCTGCGGCCCGGCTCACCGCTGGCCGCCGACCCGGTCGCCCGGCCCCTGCTGGAGGCGGCCATCCGCCGCTGCGAGCAGCGCGCGGCCGGCGAGCGCTGACAGGCCGGGGCCCGGTCAGCGCCCCCCGCGGGGCGTGAAGGCCGCGGCGACGTTCACGAGCACGACGCCCGACCAGACGACGATCAGCCCAGGCAGACCGGTGATGGCCGCGGCGATGGCGGTGCAGGGGATGGCGATGCCCAGGGAGCCCAGCGCCAGGCCCAGCCGCATGTTCGGCGACATCGCCTGGGCCGCCAGCGCGGCCGGCGGCGGCGGGCGCTGGGCCAGCCGCGCCTCGACCCGCGCCTCGATGGCGCCCTCCAGCCGCTCGGCCAGCGACTCGACGAGGGCCGGCTCGAACTCGGCGCCCAGCTCCTGCCGCGCGGCCAGCGTGGCGGCCAGATCGTCCTGGTTGATCCCCTGGGGCGAGAGCTCCCGGCTCGGTCCACTCATGCCGCGGTTGTACACCGCGAGCCGCCGGACGGGCAAGCCCTAACATCGGCCCGGGATGGCCGACCCCCAACCACCGCGGTTCGGCATCCTGGGCTCGCTGAAGCGATCGCCCGCGTCAAGGCAAAAAAAGCCGGCCCAATCTAGGGCCGGGTGGTATACGGGAGCATTGTACCTTGTCCTGAGCGTAGATGAACGACCCGACCATGACGGAGCGTCACCAGCCGACTGGACGCGCGTACGTGGCGCGGGCGCCCACGACGGGATCCGGGAGCTGGTGAGCGGCATAGTCCGCCGGAGTGAGACGTCGCCACCAGTGGTTGCCGACGCCGTCGCCGGGACTGCCCTTCAGGGCGCGAGCCGGATATGCCGGACTGGGATTGACCGTACCGAGGGGCACGAGCTTTCGAGCCTCGACGATGGGGAAGTTGAGGTCGCTGTCATTGGAGATGACCACAGCGGCGTCGATCGCGTGGTTGCAAATGTCAAGGAGGAGGTGCGCGGCTACATTGACGTCCGAGCCCTTCTCCTCCCTGTAGGCATGCGAGACCATGAAGACGCAGTTGGGGGAAGCGGCGCCGGTTTTGTACTGGACCATGACCGGCCAGGTCGGGTGGACGAGGATGGGCTTGCCCTGTCGATCGCGAGTTGCGAGTGGGGACGTCTTGACCCGGGCGACGTGGTGGCCGTACGCAATCGTGTCGACGCTCCCGCTCGCCTTGAGCGCCTTGAGGTACGTCTGCTGGTCGACATACCCGGCCGCGTTTGACGCAGGATCGATCGTCGCCGTGCAGTACACGATGCGGTCGATAGTGCTCGGCATCCACGTCGGTTGGCCGGCGACGATTGTGCTGGCCAGGGCGCGGAGGTCGAGCCAACGCCATCCCGCAGTGCCTCGGCCGCACATCGTCCGCGCACCGTAATAGAGGTTGAAGCCATCGACGTAGACGCCCACCCGCATGAGGCCGACAGCATAGGCGGAGGCGGCCTGGTCTCGCCACACCGTTGAACTGTCATCACGACCATGACCCCTCTGTGCACGCTGTCACCGGGTCACGACAGTGACCTGGCGGCCCGCGGGCCCGGGTCAGCGGACCCTGATGTACTCGCGCGCGGGGTCGTGGGCGACGGCGCCCGAGCCGTCGACGCGCAGGTGGGCCGACGCCGCCGGGTCCTGGCCTGCGACGTACGCCTCCTCGGCGGCCAGCCGGACCCGCTCCCAACGGGCCTCGTCGCCGGTGCCGGCCCGGCGCAGGCGCACCTCGCGGGGCGAGTCGACCCAGACCCGGAAGTCGTAGAACGTGGCCAGCGCCTTGATGCAGGCGTACCGGCCCTCCACGATGAGGATGCCGCCAACCGGCACCATCCGCCACTCGGCCATCGCCTCCGTCGCGGCGTCGTAGCGCTGGTAGCGAGCGGGCTGGTCCCGGCTCAGGGGCAGGAGCACGTGGCTGCGCAACCGCCGCCAGTCCACGTCCGCGGCCACGCGCTCGGCGCCGGGCTCCGGCGGGTCCCGCTCCTCCGCGGGCAGCCCGAAGTCCTCCATCTGGATCACGTCCAGGCCGGGGTCGAGGGCCGCCAGCGCCCGGGTGAAGGTCGTCTTGCCGGCCCCGGCCGGGCCGTCCACGCCCACGAGCAGCGTCAGTCGCCGGCGCGGCAGCGCGTGCAGCCGCGCGATCAGGTCGCGGAGCTTCTCGACGCGCACAGGCGCACCAGCAGCGCGGCCGCCTCGTCGAGGCGCTCCGGCGTCAGGCGGGCTGCGAAGCCGGCGACCCAGACGAGGCCGCCCGGCACCGCCGCGGCGACGGCGTTCACCCCCTCAAGGTACTCACCCCGGTCGAGCGCGAGCGGCCGCCCCTCGAGCACGCGGCCGACGGCGCCGGCGGTCGCCGGGAGGAAGCTGCCGACGGGGGCCGAGATGACCGGGGCGCCCGCGCCCAGCACCTCGTCCACGATGGCGACGCGGACGCCCCGGGCCTGGCCCAGGAAGGCCGTCTCGCCCGTCTCGGCGGCCAGCCGCTGCAGGACGGGCCGCCAGCGCCGGCGCAGCTCGCCGATGGCGGCGAGCCGCTCGACGGCCGGCCCGAGGCGGTACCGGCGGTGGACCTCCTCGACGGCCCCCACCGCCTCCAGGCTGCGCAGCAGGCCGTGGGCGGTGCTCTTGGCCAGCCGCAGGCGGCGGGCCACCTCGGACGTGCCGAGCGGCGCCGGGCTGCGGCTGAGCAGGTCCAGGATGCGGAAGGACCGGTCGACGGCGGGGACCATCCGTTCAGCATTATGAACGGAGAGGTGGCCCTCCCCCTCGCAGGGAAGAGGAGCAGCAGGCGCCACCGGAGATAGGGCTCCCTCCCCCCTTGCGGGGGAGGGTTGGGGTGGGGGGGCGGACGGTGCTGGCACAACCGGCCGTACGGCCGAGTGGCTCGCTTGGGGGCCCCCCCCCCCCCCCCCCCCCCCCCCCGGGGGGGGGGGTGTGGGGGGGGGTGGGCGCCCGGGGGCGCGGGGGGGGGGGGGGGGG
>JBKPCH010000025.1:0-10937 GCA_046727275.1 Candidatus Dormiibacterota bacterium | reverse complement strand
TCTCGACGGCCCACACCGTGGAGGACGTGGTGGGGACGCGGGAGGGGGCGCGGTCCCGGACGGTGCTGGCACGCCCCACCCCCCCCCCCCGGGGCCCCCAGACCCCCGAAGGGCGAGGGGGCGGACCCTCCCCCGCCAGGGGGGAGGGAGGGACGATCTCTTTCTGCGGGCGGCCCGCCGGCGGCCGGTCGACCGGACGCCGATCTGGCTGATGCGCCAGGCCGGGCGCTCGCTGCCCGAGTACCGGGCGCTGCGCGAGCGCTGGACGCTGGTGGACATCGTCGCCCAGCCGGACCTGTGCGCCGAGGTGACCCTCCAGCCCGTGCGCCGGCTCGGCGTCGACGCGGCGGTGATGTTTGCGGACATCATGCTCCCGCTGCGGGGCATGGGCGTCGAGTTCGAGCTGGTCGAGAGCGTGGGGCCCGTCATCGAGCGTCCGGTTCGCACGCCGGCCGGCGTGGACGCGCTGGGCGAGCCGCCGGGCGAGGAGGCGGCCCCGCAGGTCGTCGAGGCGGTCCGGCGCGTGGTGGCCGAGTCGCCGGTGCCGGTGATCTGCTTCTGCGGCGCGCCGTTCACGCTCGCCAGCTACCTGATCGAGGGCCGGCCCACCCGGGACTTCAGCCTTGTCAAGAGCTTCATGTTCAACGAGCCGGCCGCCTTCGACCGGCTGCTGGGGAAGCTGGCCCGGGTGATGAGCGGCTACCTGGCCGCGCAGGTCGGCGCCGGGGCGCGCGCGCTGCAGGTGTTCGACAGCTGGGTCGGGGCGCTGGCGGTCGAGGACTACGAGGGCAGGGTCGCGCCCCACACGCGGGCCATCTTCGAGGCGACCGCCGGCCTGGGCGTGCCGAGGGTCCACTTCGGCACTGGCACCGCCGGGCTGCTGGAGCCGATCGCGGCGACCGGGCCCGACGTGGTCGGCCTGGACTGGCGGGTGCCGCTGGACGCCGGCTGGCGCCGCGTCGGGCTGGACCGCGCGGTCCAGGGCAACCTGGATCCGGCCGTTCTGCTGGGACCGTCCGAGCTGGTCCGCGAGCGGGCGCGCGACGTGCTGCGGCGCGCGGCCGGCAGGCCGGGCCACGTCTTCAACCTCGGCCACGGGGTGCTGCCGGAGACACCGCTGGAGAACCTGCAGACGCTGGTCGAGACGGTCCACGAGTGGGCGCCGGAGCCCGCCGCCCCGTGACCGGCGTGCTCTGCATGGCCTACGGCAGCCCGCGCTCGGAGGCGGACGTGGAGGCCTACTTCACGCACATCCGGGGCGGCCGGCCGCCGTCGCCGGAGGCGCTGGCCGAGCTGCAGGGCCGGTACCGGGCGATCGGCGGCTCGCCGCTGGAGGAGATCACGCGGCGGCAGGCTGCGGCGCTCGGCCGGCGGCTCGGCCTGCCGGTGTTCGTGGGCATGAAGCACTCGCCGCCGTTCATCGCGGAGGGGGCGGCCGAGGCCCGGGCCGCGGGCGTGGAGCGGCTGGTGGGGCTGCCGCTGGCGCCGCACTACGCCGGCCTCAGCGTGGGCGCGTACGAGGCGGAGCTAGGGCGGTCCTGGTCGGGGCAGCTTCGCTTCATCCGCGGCTTCCACGACCACCCGGCGTTCGTCGACGCCCTGTGCGTGCTGCTGCGGGAGGCGATGACCGGCTACGAGCCTGACCGCCTGTTCTTCACGGCCCACAGCCTGCCCTGCCGGGTCATCGAGGAGGGCGACCCGTACGATCAGCGGCTGCTGGCGACGTGCCGGCTGGTCGCGGAGCGGATGCCGCTGCCGCCGTGGGAGTTCGCGTTCCAGTCCGCCAGCCACACGGGCGAGCCGTGGCTGGGCCCGGACCTGCTGGAGGCGCTGGAGCGGTCGGGGGCGCGGCGGGCGCTGGTCTGCCCGATCGGCTTCGTCGCCGACCACCTGGAGATCCTTTACGACCTGGACGTCGAGGCGGCCGAGTGGGCCGGGGCGCACGGCGTGGAGGTACGCCGGACGGCCTCGTTCAACGACCGGCCGGAGTTCGTGGACGCGCTGGCGGAGGTGGTCGGGGAGCGGCCGTGACGGCCGTACGGCACCCGCTGCTGGAGGTGGGTCGGGTGGCCGGCTCGCTCGAGGCCTATCTGCGGAGCGCCGGCGACGTGTTCGTCTGCATCCGCGGGCACGACTCGAGCAACACGAGCTACGGCGTCGCGGCCGGTGGCCGGCGCTGGTTCGTGAAGCATGGCGAGGACCCCGAGGCGGTGCGGCTGCTGGAGTCGGCCATCCGGTTCCACAGCGCGGTCCGGCACCGGGCGATCGCCCCGCTGAGCGGCGTGATCCGCACGGACCGCGGCCTGGCGCTGGTCCACGAGTGGCGGGACGGCGAGTCGCTGAACGATCCGCTGGCTCCGGGCGGGCGGCACCGCGAGCACGCCGACTCGGCGCTGAGCCGCTTCCGGCGGCTGCCGGTGCCGGAGATCGTCGCGGCCGTGGACGTCATCGTCGACGCCCACCTGGAGGTGGCGCGGCGCGGCTTCGTGGCGGTGGACTTCTACGACGGCGCCCTGCTGTACGACTTCGCCCGGCACACGGTCCACCTCTGCGACCTGGACGCGTACCAGCCCGGCCCGTACGTGCTGGACCGGGACAGGCAGTACGGCTCGACCCGGTTCATGGCGCCGGAGGAGTTCGAGCGCGGCGCCACGATCGACGAGCGGACCACGGTGTTCACGCTGGGCCGGACGGCGTTCGTGCTGCTGAGCGCCGGCAGCCGCGGCGAGACGGACCCGCACCTGTGGCGAGCGGGCCCGGACCTGTACCGAGTGGCGCTCCGGGCGATGGCGCCCGACCCCGCGTCGCGCTTCGGGTCGGTGGCGGAGCTGACGGCGGCGTGGCGGGGGCGGGGCTGACGGGGGTGCGGTAGCGGCGCTCGCCGGGCCGGAATGCGAGTACCATCGCCCTATCGTCGGCCTGAGATAGGGGAGTGGTGTCTGCAGCCAGGGGGACCAGTTCCGGACCTCGCCGTGGCGGGGATCACCTCGTCGGGGAGTCACCCCTGTCGCCGTGGGCCGCTCCCGGAAGGGCGCGGGACTCCGCTGCCGCAGAGGCGTCCGTCGAAGGCCTGGCCAACCGACAGCGGCTCCAGCAGGTCCTGGAGACGGTGACGGACATCACGCATGGAGCTCTGCTTGCGCCGGTCGGCGAGCCTGCTCGCGACAGGCTGGTCGCCTGGGGCTTCCCGGAGTCGTCTCTCGAGCGCCTGGACGTCGGCTACTTCCCGGACCCGACATACATCGCCCGTGAGCTCGGGAGACGAGGCGACCTCGCCTCGGAGGGGGAAGGCGCCGGTCTCCTCGATCCGACGTTGTCCGGGCGCGTGGTCGGACCCTGGCGGAGCCGGCGAGGTCGCATCCTCACATTGTTCGCGTGGGAGCCGGAGCGGCCGGACCGGTTCCAGCGCTACGCCTTCGGTCCCTGGCATCGACCGCACAGCCTGTTCGGAAAGCACACGGCCCTGCCGCTGGCGATGGGCAACCTGTGCCTGGTCGAGGGACTGTTCGACGTCCTGCTGGCGTCCTGCTTCGGGATGGATGACGTGCTGGCCTTCGGGGGCCCCATCTCGCGGCTGCCGGTCCGGCGCCTCGAACGTCTCGCCGCGAGCGGCGTCCGGGAGCTGACCGTGATACCACCGGACGACGAGGCCGGGCGTCTCGGCGTGCTGACGCTGCTCGACGACGTGGACAGGACGCCGGGCTCCGCGCTGGAGGTCTTCGTCGTCGATCCCGCCCTGATGGCGGGGGCCGGGGACCTGGGTGAGCTCGTTCGCAAGCGGGGCAGCCAGGCCCTGATGGAGGTCAGAGCCAGCCGGATGGAGAGCAACGTCTACCGGCTGATGCTGGTGCCGTGGTGATGGAGGTCACGCGATGACGATGGAGCAAGATCGACAGGTCTCGGAGGCGGAGATCGCCGCTCACTGGCGCGAGGAGGAGTACCACGATCCCCCGCCCGCCTTCATCGGCCAGGCCAACGCCGCCGACCCGAGCATCTTCGAGCGGTTCGCCGAGAGGCACTTTCCCGAGTGCTTCAAGGAGTACGCCGACCTCCTGACCTGGGACAGGTACTGGCACACCACGCTCGACACCACCAACCCGCCGTTCTGGAAGTGGTTCGTCGGCGGCCGGCTCAACGCGTGCTACAACTGCGTCGATCGCCACCTGGCGCGGTACCGGAACAAGGCCGCGTTCATCTGGGTGCCCGAGCCGGAAGCCGCGGAAACCAGGGCCGTCACGTACCAGGAGCTCTACAAGCGAGTCAACGAGTTCGCGGCGCTGCTCCGGGACTTCTGCGGGCTGAAGCAGGGTGACCGTGTGACGTTCCACCTGCCCATGGTCCCCGAGCTGCCGATCTCGATGCTGGCGTGTGCGCGTCTCGGCGTCGTCCACAGCGAGGTGTTCGGAGGGTTCAGCGGCGTGGCCTGCGGTGATCGCATCGCCGACTCGGGCAGCCACGTGCTCGTCACGATGGACGCCTACTACCGGAACGGCGACCTGCTCGATCACAAGGCCAAGGCGGACGAGGCTGTGGAGGCGGCGAAGCAGCTGGGCGCCGAGGTGGACAAGGTGCTCGTCTGGCAGCGCCATCCGGGCACGTACTCGTCGCAGACGCCGATGGTGCCAGGCAGGGACTTCTTCGTCGACCAGGTCCTCGCCGACTACCGCGGAAGCGTCGTCGAGCCGGTGTCCATGCCCGCCGAGGCGCCGCTGTTCCTGATGTACACCAGCGGCACGACCGCCCGGCCGAAGGGCTGTCAGCACAGCACCGGTGGCTACCTGGCCTACGTCGCCGGGACGTCGAAGTACTACCAGGACATCCATCCCGAGGACACCTACTGGTGCTTCGCCGACATCGGCTGGATCACCGGCCACTCCTACATCGTCTACGGGCCGCTGGCGCTGGGCACCACCAGCGTCATGTACGAGGGTGTGCCCACCCATCCCGATGCCGGCCGCCCCTGGAGGATCGCCGAGCGCCTCGGCGTCAACATCTTCCACACGGCTCCGACGACCATCCGCATGCTGCGCAAGCTCGGTCCCGACGAGCCCAGGAAGTACGACTACCACTTCAAGCACATGACCACGGTAGGCGAGCCGATCGAGCCTGACGTGTGGCGGTGGTACTACAACGTCGTCGGAAAAGGAGAGGCTGTCATCGTCGACACGTGGTGGCAGACCGAGAACGGGGGCTTCCTGGGCAGCACGCTGCCGGCCCTGCAGCCGATGAAGCCGGGGAGCTGCGGTCCGGGCGTCCTGGGCGTCTACCCCGTCGTCTACGACGAGGAGGGCAAGACGGTGCCGGCCGGCAGCAGCCGGGCGGGCAACATCTGCATCCGCAATCCCTGGCCCGGCATCTTCCAGACGATATGGGGCCAGCCCGAGCGATACGTGCAGATCTACTACGAGAAGTACTGCCGGGACAGGGCGAGCAAGGACTGGCGAGACTGGCCGTACTTTGCAGGCGATGGCGCCATGCAGGCGGCGGACGGGTACTTCCGGATCCTCGGCCGTGTCGACGACGTCATCAACGTGGCTGGACATCGACTGGGCACCAAGGAGCTGGAATCGGCGACCATCACGGTCGACGAGGTCGCCGAGGCCGCCGCCGTGCCCGTGATGGACGAGATGCGAGGCCGGGCGGTGGAGATCTACGTCGCGCTGAAGCCCGGGCACACGCCGAGCAAGCAGATCGAAGACAAGGTGGCAGCCGCGATCGAGCGATTGATCGGCAAGATCGCCCGGCCGAAGAACGTCTGGATCGTGCCCGACATGCCCAAGACCCGGTCGGGCAAGATCATGCGCCGCGTCATCGCCGGGATCTCCAACTTCACGGCTGTCGGCGACATCACCACGCTGGCGAATCCGGAGGTGGTCGAGACCATCCGCCATCACGTGCAGGCGGAGAAGGTCGAGCGAGGCGAGCTCCCGCGCGACCTGTCGGCGCAGGAGCTGGAGGAGATCAAGGCCTTTGGGCACGCCGAGTGAAGCCGTGCCGCAGGGCACATGATCGAGCCTGGCCGGACCGCCGCTCGCTCCCTCGCCGAGGGAGGCGGGGACATCCTGAGGCAGCGGTGAGCTGAACGTAGCCGCACCATGAGCCGCTACATGCGAGACCCGCTCGAGGCCGGTCCGTTCGACCGCTTCCCGGAGGTCCTCGCCCGGCCCCCGCGTCGCGTGTGGATCGGGCTCGGCTTCATCGCGGCGGCGCTCGCGGTCCTGCTCGTCGGCATGCCGCTGGTGGGCTTCATCACGGAGAACGAGTGGTACGACGCGCTGGGCATCGGCAGCGTCTACCGGACGCGGATCGCCTACGAGGCCCTGCTCTTCTTCCTCGGCCTGGCGATCTCGTTCGGCTTCGCCGCGGCCAACGTGTGGATCGCGATGTGGCTGCGGTCGGGGTCGGCGCTGCGCGCGGTCGGCATCCGCAGCCGGATCCTGCGCACGCCGGTCGCCGCCGCCGGCCTGGCCCTCGGTGCGCTGGTCGCCCTCGTGGTCGCGGCGGGCGCGCGCACGCGGTGGACAGACCTCGCCCTCTTCCTCCATTCCACGCCCTACACCTCGACCGGGGCCAGGGAGCCCCTCTACGGCAACGACGTGAGCTTCTACCTGCTGACCCTGCCCTTCCTCCACGACCTGGTCGGCTGGGCCCTCGGGCTCACCATCGTCGTGTGTCTCCTTGCCGGCGCCCTCCATGCCTGGCACGGCGACAGGTTTGACCTCCGCTTCTCACCACAGGCGATCGGCCACCTCTCGGTCCTGCTCGCGCTCGTCGGCGTGATCATGGCCGCGGGCGCGTTCCTGGGTCGCTACGACCTGCTCTACTCTCACAATGGCGTCGTCTGGGGCGCCGGCTACACCGACGTCAACGTGCGCAGCTGGCTGGCTGGCGTCCAGGCCGGGCTCCTGCTGGCGCTGTCCGGCCTGCTGCTCGCCAACGCCCGCCTCCGCAGACTGGGAGTGGCGGTCGGGGCGTTGGGCGCCTGGCTGGTGGTCTCCATCCTGGTCGGCGTCTATCCCGGCCTGGTCCAGCGCGTGAGCGTCCAGCCCGCCGAGCTGTCGAAGGAGTCGCCCTACATCGAGCGTGAGATCGGCTTCACACGCCGGGCCTACGGCGTCCAGGACGTCCAGGTGCACCCCTACGGCGGCGCTGCCCAGGTCACCGGCCAGGACGTGGGTGCCGACCAGGCCACCATCGAGAACCTGCGCCTCTGGGACGACCGCCAGATCCAGGAGACGTACCAGCAGCTCCAGTCGATCCGCACCTACTATTCCTTCAACCAGATCGACCTCGATCGCTATGTGATCGATGGCCGGCTGCAGCAGGTGGAGATCTCGGCGCGCGAGGTCGACCAGTCCAGGCTGCCGCCGCAGGCGCAGACCTGGGTCAACCAGAAGCTGGTCTACACACACGGCTACGGGGGTGCCGCGAGCCCGGTCAGCGCGGTGGTCGGCGAGGGACTGCCCGACTACATCACCGGAAACATCCCGCCCCAGGGGCCGCTCCAGGTCACCCGGCCCGACATCTACTTCGGTCAGCTCACCACCGACTATGCCCTGGCGCCGTCGGCGCAGCAGGAGTTCGACTACCCGAAGGGCGCGGACAACGCCTTCACCAGCTACCGGGGCACGCACGGCGTGCCGCTCTCGGGCGCCAACCGTCTGCTGTGGTCGATGCGCACCGATGACTTCAACCTGCTCGTATCCGACCAGGTCCAGGGCCGTACCCAGATCCTCTTTCGCCGCGACGTCCAGTCCCGCATCTCGGCGATCGCGCCCTTCCTGCGGCTGGACGACTCGCCCTACGTGGTCGTGGTGGACGGCCGCATCTACTGGATCCAGGACGCCTACATCACCGCGGGTACCTACCCCTACTCCCGGCGGGAGCAGGTGGCGGGCGATGGCGTGAACTACCTGCGGAACTCGGTCAAGGTTGTGGTCGACGCCTACGACGGCTCGAGCAGCTTCTACATCGCGGACCCGACCGACCCCATCATCCGCGCCTACGCAGTGACCTTTCCCGGCCTCTTCAAGCCTCTCGACCAGATTCCGGCCGGGCTGCGGGCCCACCTCCGGGTGCCGGCCCACCAGTTCCTCGTCCAGTCGGTGGTCTACGGCACATACCACATCTCCGACCAGAACCCGTCTGTCCTCTACAACCGCGAGGACGTCTGGGACCTGGCCGTCGATCAGCCCTACTACGTCGAGGTCCGGCTGCCGGGGGAGGCGCAGGCCGAGTACCTGCAGATCGCTCCCTACTCACCGTTCAGGAAGCAGAACCTGGTCTCGTGGCTGGCCGTCCGAAACGATCCCGGCCACTACGGCGAGATGACGGCGTTCGTCCTGCCGAAGGACAGGGTCGTGCTGGGACCACAGCAGGTCATGAGCCGCATCCAGCAGACGCCAGGCTTCTCCAGCACCCGCACGCTGCTCAACCAGCAGGGCTCGTCGCTCATCGAGGGCACGCTCCTGGTGGTGCCGATCGGTGACTCGTTCCTCTACTTCGAGCCTGTCTACCTCAGGTCCACGACCACGGTTCAGCCTCTTCCCGAGCTGAAGTTCGTGATCCTCACCGATGCCACAGGACTCTCTCCGGTGACGTTCCAGCCGACGCTCCAGCAGGCGCTCGCGCAGCTGATCGGGGAGGCGCCGGTGACGTCCGGGCCGCCGGGGACGCAGCCGCCGGCGGGGACGGCCAACCCCCGGGTGACGAGGCTGCTCGACGACGCGCTCGCTGAGTACCGGGCGGCCCAGGACGCGCTCAAGAACGACGATCTCGCCGGCTACGAGCAGCACATCCGGAGGATGGTCGCCGACCTGGAGCAGGCCGACCAGCAGGTGAACGGCTCGGCGCCTCCGGGCCGGCCATCGCCAGGTCCATAGGCCGGCGGCCCGCCGGCCGGTGCCGGCCCGCCGGCGGATGGGAGCCGGAGGCATCGCTCGTCGCGGCAGCCGGCCCGGGAACGCCGGCGCTCGGTCGCCGTCGTGCAGGCGGCCGGGGCCGGCTCGCCCGCCGTCAGTCCGCCGGCTCGCACCTCCCGCCCAGGTGCTGCGCCAGGAACCGCTCGGCGGCCGCGTAGAAGCGCAGCCGGTTCTCGGGCCTGGCGAACCCGTGGCCCTCGTCGGGGAAGAGCAGGTACTCGTGAGGGATGCCCTTCTCGCGGAGCGCGGCGACGATCTGCTCCGACTCCGCCTGCTTCACCCGGGGGTCGTTGGCGCCCTGCGCGATCAGCAGCGGGATGCGGATCTGGTCGACCCGCGACAGCGGCGACCGCGACCACAGGAACTCAGGCTCCGTCTCGGGGTTGCCGACGCGCTCGTAGAACTGCGCGATGAGCGGCTTCCAGTACGGCGGGGTGGACTCGATCAGCGTCTTCAGGTTGGACGGCCCCACGATGTCCACGGCGCAGCGGAAGACGTTCGGTGTGAACGCCGCCCCGACGAGCGCCGCGTAGCCGCCGTACGAGCCGCCGAAGATGCCCACCCTGCCCGCGTCGGCGTAGCCGCGCTCGACGATCCAGCGAACGGCGTCCACCAGGTCGTCGTGCATCTTCGCGCCCCACTCCCGGTCGCCCGCGCTGGTGAAGCGCTTGCCGTAGCCGGTGGAGCCGCGGAAGTTCACCTGCAAGCAGAGGTAGCCGCGGTTGGTCAGCCACTGCACCGTGGGGTCGAAGCCCCACCGGTCGCGGGCCCAGGGGCCGCCGTGGACGTTCAGCACCGTGGGCAGGCTGGCTCGGCCCAGGCCGGGCGGGAAGCTCAGGTAGCCGTGGATGGTCAGCCCGTCCCGGGCCGCGTAGGCGAACGGCTCCATGTTCGCCAGCGTCCGCCCCTCCAGCTCCTGCTGGTGCGTGAACAGGAAGCGGCCCTCGCCGGTCTCGCGGTCGTAGACGTAGAACGAGACCGGGCCGTCGGCGGCGGTGAACGCGACCAGCCAGGTACGGTCGGCGTGGTCGCGGCCGATGATGCTGAGGTCGCCCGCGCGGAGGCCGCGGATGCGCTCGACGTCGCCGGCGATGCCCGGGTCCAGGACGACGAGCTCCGCGCGGTCGCGCAGCACGGTGACCGCCTGCGGCTCGCGGGTCTGGGGCTCGGTCACCACGCCCAGGACGTCGTACTCCGGGTCCTCGAACACCACCGACTCGGCGCCGGCGTCCAGGGCCAGCCGCGTGAGCCGGGCGGCGTTCGCCCCCCGTGAGGAGAGCAGCAGCAGCGAGGCCCCGTCCTCGCTGAAGCCGACCGGGCCGGACGAGAGGGCGTCCTCCAGCCCCACCCGGTACACCTCGCGCCAGGGCGCGTCCTCGGCGCCGCGCACCAGCGTGACGAAGCCGCCCTCGGGCGTCGGCTGGAGGGCGCCGAGGACGCGCAGCTCCCGGTCGGCCAGCCAGCCGGCGTAGCCGGGATTCTCGGCCACGAGCGTCAGCTCGCCGGTGGACAGGGACAGGCGGTACACGTCGTGCAGCTCCGGCGTGCGCCGGTTCAGGCCGACCAGGAGCGTGTCCGGGAAGCGGCGCTCGCTGCCGACCAGCCTCACCTGGACCCGCTCGAATGGCGTCAGGTCGCGCGTGCCGCCCTCCAGCAGGCCGGTCGCGTAGAGGTGCCAGTCCTCGTCGCCGCCGCGATCCTGGACGTAGACGAGGTGCCGGTTGTCGTGCGCCCAGCCGAAGGTCCGGATGCCGCGGTCGCGGTCGTCGGTCACGGGCCGGAAGTCGTCGCCGCCCAGGGTGCCGACCCAGACGTTGAGGACGCCCTCGTGGGGGGCGATGTAGGCCAGCCGCGTGCCGTCCGGCGACACCGCGGGGCTCACGCGGGTGGGGTTGCCGAAGAGGATGGAGCGGGGGATCAGGTCTGGCTGCACGCGGGCCAGCGTACCGCGCGGCCGGGAGCAGGACGGGGGAGCGGCTCCGTGCCGCTCGATGCGGCCGGGCCCTGGTCCAGGTT